>NZ_JALNWM010000008.1 GCF_023230885.1 Desulfocurvus sp.
GAGGAAGTGGCAGGGGGACGCGGATGGGGGCGGCAGGCGGCAAGGGGCGCGCGGTGGCAGGAAGGAAGGGCGGCAGGCGCGGCGACCGCCTGCCGGAGCTCCCCTCCCCCGGGCCACAGGCGGCACGGGAGGCAGGGCGCGGGGCCCACCGGGGGCCCCCGGTCGCACGGCCGTCGGCCCGGGCCCCCGTGCACGGGCCGGAATAGGGCCCTCCGGCGACGGGCAGCGGGCAGCGCCAGCCCCGGGCCAAAGCGCGACATACGGCGGGCGGCGGACCGCCCGGGCACGGGGCGGGCCGGGCAGTGCGCGCAGTCGTGCGGGCTTCGGCGTGGCCGGTCGCTTCCGGCCGGGGCGCAAGGCGGGCGGGATCTGGTTGCCGCGCCCAGGTTCGGCGGTCGCCTCCGGGCGCAGGAGCGAGGCCGACGGGGCCCGCCAGGCCGACGAATTCCTGGCGCGCCCAGGGCGCGGCCACCGGGCACAGGCGGATGCAGGACGTGGGCCATGCCCGGGGGCGCGGGCGCGGGCCGCACAGAAGGGCCGGGTCAGGCCGAGGCCGGAGCGAGAGCGGGGCGGCGCGACGCGGGGTTCAGCGCCCGGGCCGGGCGCTGGCGCGGGGTCAGGCCCGGACACGGGGCGCGAAGTGCGCCGCCAGGCACGGGCGCCGGGGCCGGATGCCGTTCCTGGCGGCCCCGCCCCCCCGCCCCCTCCGGGCCGGACGGGGCCGAAGCCGAAGCGGGCCGCCGCGCCCGGACGAATCCCGGGGCGGCGGCCCGCCGAAAGCCGAACGGGGCCGGGCCGGGCCCGGCCTGGCTAGAACTCCAGGTGCCGGGGCGTACGCGGGCAGGGAACCACGTCGCGGATGTTGGTCACGCCCGTGACCATCATCAGCAGCCGCTCGAAGCCCATGCCGAAGCCGGAGTGCGGTACGCTGCCGTAGCGGCGCAGCTCCATGTACCACCAGTATTCCTCTTCGGGCAGGCCAAGCTCGCGGATGCGCGCGGCCAGCACGTCGGCGCGCTCCTCGCGCTGGCTGCCGCCGATGATCTCGCCCACGCGCGGCACCAGCACGTCCATGGCCGCCACGGTGCGCCCGTCTTCGTTCTGGCGCATATAGAACGCCTTTATATCCTTAGGATAATCATAGACGATGACCGGACGCTTGAAGACCTCCTCGCTCAGGAAGCGCTCGTGCTCGGTCTGCAGGTCCAGGCCCCAGGACACGGGGTATTCGAAACGCTGGGCGCCCTTGGCGGTGGTGGCGTTCTTCTCCAGCAGGGCCACGGCCTCGGTGTAGGACACGCGGGCAAAGGGGCCGTCCAGGATGGTGTCCAGGGTGGCGGCCAGGCCCTTGTCCACCCAGGTGGTGAAGAGGGCCAGGTCCTCGGCGCAGCGCTCGCGCAGCTGGGCCACCAGGAACTTGAGGAACGCCTCGCCCAGGTCCATGTTGTCGGTCAGGTCGGCGAAGGCCATTTCCGGCTCGACCATCCAGAACTCGGCGGCGTGGCGCGGGGTGTTGGAATTCTCGGCGCGGAAGGTGGGGCCGAAGGTGTACACGTCGCCCAGGGAGCAGGCGAATATCTCCGCCGCCAGCTGGCCGGACACCGTCAGCGAGGCGGGCTTGCCGAAGAAGTCGTCGTCCGGGGCCTGGGCCTTGCCCGCGTAGGGGTCCAGGGTCGTCACGCGGAACATCTCGCCCGCGCCTTCGCAGTCCGAGCCGGTGATGATCGGCGCGTGGACCCAGGAGAAGCCGCGCTGGCGGAAGAAGTCGTGCACGGCCTGGGCGGCCTCGGAGCGGATGCGGAACAGGGCGCCGAACTTGTTGGTGCGCGGGCGCAGGTGCGCGATGGTGCGCAGGAACTCGTCGCTGTGGCGCTTCTTCTGCAGGGGGTAGCGCTCGGGGTCGGCCTCGCCCACAAGGCGCATGGCCGTGGCGCGCAGCTCCCAGCGCTGGCCCTTGCCCGGAGATTCCACCAGGTCGCCCGAAACCTCCACGGCGGCGCCGGTGCCCGCGCGGGGCATGTCCTCCCAGCCGGGCAGCCCCTCGTCCACCACGGCCTGGAGGTTGGCCAGGCAGGAGCCGTCGTTGATCTCCAAAAAGGCGAAGCCCTTGCCTTCGCGCCGGGTGCGCACCCAGCCGCAGACGCGCACGCCCCGTGCGGGCGCCGTGGCCGCCAGGGCGGCCTTGATCCTGATGCGGTTGCTCATGCGGTCCTCGCTTGCTTGCATGTCTCAGTCCTCGGCCACGTCGGCCACCGTGCCGCCGCAGGCGCGCTCCAGTTCGCCCGGGGTCAGGCGGAACAGGGCGTTTGGCGTGCCGGCGGCGGCCCAGACGGCCTCGTGGCGCAACAGGTCGCGGTCCAGGAAGGTCACGGGCTGGCGGGCGTGCCCCAGGGGCGGCACCCCGCCGATGACGTAGCCCGTCATCTCGCGCACGAAGGCCGCGTCGGCCTTTTCCAGGGGCTCGCCCAGAAGCGTGCGGACCTTGGCCGTGTCCACCCGGTTGGCCCCGCTGGCGACCACCAGGACGTGGCGGGCGCTGCGCGGCGCACGAAAGACGATGGACTTGGCGATCTGGGCCACCTCGCAGCCGACGACGGCGGCGGCCTGGGCCGCCGTGCGCGTGGCTGCGGGCATCTCCATGACCCGCAGCTCAAGCCCGCAATCCGCCAGGGCCCGCTGCACGCGGGCGGCGCTGGCGCTCAGTTCCCCGGTCTGGCTCTGGTCCACGGTCCCTCCCCGGCCCGGCGCGCCGCACTTGACGCGGGCGGGCATCTGCGCAAAGTATCCCTGTCCGACGCGCCCGGCGGCCCATGCGCCGCGCGCCCGGTCAGGCTGTATCCGATTTTGCGGCGAACCGCCACCTCCGCCCGGCGGGCCGCCCCCCCACGCCTCCCCAGGGAGGCCCCCAACCCGGGAGCACGCACGTCATGGGCTTTTTCAGCAAACTGAAGTTCTGGTCCAAGAAGGACGGGGACGCCGCTCCGGGCCCCGAGGCCCCGGCCTGCGCGCCGGGCTCCGAGGCGACCGGCGCCGCGCCCGCCCCCGGGGCGCTGGCCGACGCGCAGGCCCCGGCCGCAGCCGCGCCCGCCCCTCAGGAGGCCGCCGTCACCGCCGACGCGCCCTGGCAGCGCGAGCTGACCCTGGCCCTGCGTGCCGCCGAGCCGCGCCTGTCGCAATGGCTGGCCCTGGCCCTCCAGGGCGTGACGGAAAAAGGCCCGCAACTCTGGGAGCGCCTGGAGTTCCTCTTCCGCGCCCTGGGCGCCCCCGAGGCCGAGGCCCGCGACTTCAACGCGCGCTTCTCGGCCTGGCTGGAGGCCATGGAGTACGAGCGCGTGGAGGAGTTCCGCTCGGAGCTGCAATACCGCCTGGCCCTGGCCCTGGACCTGGAGGACGAGGAGGACGAGCGCTCGCGGCTGCTGCTCAAGCTCTCCGAGGGCCTGGAAAAGACCCGCGAGCGCATCACCCAGCGCATCGACGGCCTGCTTTCGGACCATAAGGTCATGGACGAGGGCTTCTGGGAGGAGCTGGAGGAAATCCTGATCATGGCCGACGTGGGCTACGAGGCCGCGCGCGACCTGACGGCCCGGCTCCAGGCCCGGGCCCGCAAGGCCGACAGCACCGACCCGGCGGCCTTCAAGGGCTTCCTGGCCGAGGAGCTGGCCGGGCTGTTCAAGACCCCCCGGCGCATCAGCGCCGTGAACCCGCCCGAGGTCGTGCTGGTCATCGGCGTCAACGGCGTGGGCAAGACCACCACCATCGCCAAGCTGGCCCACCGGGCCCAGATGCAGGGGCGCAAGGTGCTGGTGGCGGCGGGCGACACCTTCCGCGCGGCGGCCATGGAGCAGCTCCAGGTCTGGGCCGGGCGCGTGGGTGCGGGCTTCTACGGCAAGGGCGAGGGCGCGGACCCCGCCGCCGTGGCCTTCGAGGCCGTGGACAAGGCCGTGCGCGAGGGCTACGACATCCTTTTCGTGGACACCG
The DNA here is from genome assembly GCF_023230885.1 of Desulfocurvus sp. GTDB lineage: Bacteria > Desulfobacterota > Desulfovibrionia > Desulfovibrionales > Desulfovibrionaceae > Desulfocurvus. Next base: position 3,979 of record NZ_JALNWM010000008.1, read on the forward strand.
CCGGGCGCCTGCACACCAAGACCAACCTCATGGAAGAGCTGAAGAAAATCCGCGCCGTGCTGGGCAAGAAGCACCCCGGCGCGCCCCACCGCTCCATCCTCGTCCTCGACGCCACCACCGGGCAGAACGCCCTGTCGCAGACAAGGCTGTTCTCCGAGGCCGCCGGGGTGGACGAGATCGTGCTGACCAAGCTGGACGGCACGGCCAAGGGCGGGGTGGTGGTGGCCATTGCCCTGCAATTCGGCGTGCCCATCACCTTCGTGGGCCTGGGCGAGAAGATGGAGGACCTGCGGCCCTTCAACGGCCGCGACTTCGCCGCCGCCCTGCTGGGCTCGGCCTGACCCGCGCGCCGGGCCGCCCCGGCACCGGCGCATATCCTTAATATATGGACGCGGCGCCCCGGGCTCCACGAGCCCGGGGCGCCGTCCGTTGGCGGCCCGGCGGTGCGCCGCCTAGAACTGCGCGCCGATGGCCCCCGCCGTCTCCAGGGCGATGGGCGCCAGCTCGCGGGCCACGCGCTCCTCGTCCCATTCGGCGTATTTGGCGCTGATGTACACGGCGGCCAGGGGCTCGCCCCGGGAGCCCACCACCGGCGCGGACACGGCAATCTCGCCCACGAGGAACTCCTGGACCGAGACGCAGTAGCCCAGCTCGCGGGTGCGCTCGATGAGCGCGCGGTTGCGCGCGGGGTCCACCACGGTGTGCGGGGTGATGGGCACATGGGCCGAGCGGGCCAGGATGTCGTCGACCCTGGCGGCGGGCAGGCGCGACAGGATGGCCCGCGCCCCGCAGAAGGCCGGGATGCGCCGCCCGGGCAGGGTGCTCTCGAACAGCAGGAAACGCTGGGGCAGGCGCACCAGGTAGATGACCTCGGTGTCGTAGAGCGCACCGAGGTACACGGAGTTGCCCGTGCGCGTGCGGGCCTCCAGCAGGTAGGGCGTGGCCGCCTCCACCAGGCGGTTGCCGCGCAGGTAGTTGTAGCCCAGGGCCATGACCCGCGGGGTCAGGCTGAAGCGGCGGGTGGCGGGATCCTTGGACAGGTAGCCGAGCTGCTCCCAGGTGTGCAGGAAGCGCTGGACCGCGCTGCGGTTCAGGCCGGTCTGCTCCGCCAGCTCGGCCAGCCCGAGGCTGCGCGTACCCCGGTCGAAGGCCTCCAGGATGCGCACGGCCCTGCCCAGGGAGGCCACAAACAGCGGGTCCTCGCGTTGCCTGTCGCCTTGCGCCATGTCTGCCCCCCCGTGACGTTGCGGACCGCGGCCCGGGCCCGGGGCCGCCCGTCGCGGCGCCGGACCCGGCCCTGCCTTGTAGTGCATTTCCGTGATTATTTCATCTCCAATCCGGGCCGTCCCCCTTGACCGGGAGGCGGCCTATCAATTATATATAGATACTAAGTATTGCATGTCAATACTTCGTCCGCGCCCGGCGGAAGCAGCCGCCGGGCAACCCCAACGGCAAGAGAGGAAGACCATGAAACGCATCGCCCTTATCTGCCTTCTCGTCCTGGCCCTGCCCGCCGCGGCACTGGCCGCCACGTCGGTGAAGATGAGCTACAACGGGCCGCCGGACGACAACGACAACGCCGTGCACTACTTCGCCACCCACTTCAAGGCCCAGGTGGAGGAGGCCACCGCGGGCGCGCTGGAGATCCAGCTCTTCCCCAACAGCCAGCTGGGCAGCGAAGAGCAGCGCATGGAACAGACCATGAGCGATCCGGTCATCAACGTGGCCTCCTACGGCGGCATCGAGACCGTGCTGCCCGAGATGTTCGCCACCAACATCCCCTTCCTGTTCGACAGCTACAAGGCCGCGCACATCTTTTTCGACGGCAGCCCCTTCATGGACAAGATCCGCGCCACCCTGCGCGAGCGCACGGGCATCGAGCTGCTTGAGGTCGTCGAGGAAGGCGGCTTCATCGCCTTTACCTGCAACCAGCCCATCCACTCGCCCGCCGACTTCAAGGGCCTGACCTTCCGGGCCATGGACGCCAGCCAGGTGGCCATGTACGAGGCCTTCGGCGCCGCCGGTACGCCCATCCCCTGGACCGAGGTCTACCTCGCCCTGAAGACCGGCGTGGCCCACGGCCAGATGAACCCCCCGACCTACATCATCATGGGCAGCCTCTACGAGGTCCAGAAGCACCTGACCCTGGCCAACGTGCAGTACTCCGACCAGTTCCTGCTCATCAACGCGGCCCTGCTCGACTCCCTGAGCCCCGAGCAGCAAAAGGCCGTGCGCGAGGCCGCGCGCAAGGCCAACGCCATGACCCGCGAGTTCGTGGAGTCCCAGGTGGATCAGCGCGTGGAGTTCCTGGCCTCCAAGGGCATGACCGTCTACACGCCCACCGCCGCCGAGATGGCCCAGTTCAAGGAACTCGGCAGCCCCTCCTATGTCGACTGGCTCAAGGCGCGCATCGACCAGCAGTGGATCGACCAGGCCCTGGAAGAGGCCGCCAAGGCCAACGCCGAGGCCAAGTAAGATGGGCCGCCTGGCCCGCACCTGCCAGACGGCTTCCGACGTGCTGGAGCGCCTCTGCCTTTTCGGGGCGGGGGCGCTCCTCGTCGCCAACCTGGCGGCGGTGATGCTCGGGGTCTTCTCGCGCTTTTTCCGCCCCCCGGTCTGGACCACCGACGTGGCCAAGATCACCCTGGTCTGGATGGTCATGCTCGCCGCCGCCCCGGCCCTCAAGCGCGGCGAGCACATGGCCATCACCATGCTGGCCGACCGGCTGCCCCCGGGGCGCCGGGCGCTGGTGATCTGGGTGCGCCGGGCGATCTTCGTCTTCCTGCTGGGGCTCATGGCCGTGCTGGGCTTCCAGTACGCGGCCAAGATGCAGGCCCTGACCATCATGACCCTGGGCATCAAAAAGACTGTGCCCCTTCTGGCCGTGCCTGTGGGCATGGTGCTCATGCTCGTGGAGTTCGGCCTGGGGCTGTGCGTGCCCCCGCCCGGCGCCGGGGCGCAAAAAGACCCGGGAGGTGCGCCATGAGCCTCGTCCTGCTGGCGGTTTTCTTCATCATGCTGCTCACGGGCCTGCCGCTGTTCACGGCCATGCTGGCCACGGCCCTGGCGGGCTTCCTGCATGTGGGCGAGCTTTCGCAGCTGCGGATCATGGTCCAGCAGTTCTACGGCGGCATGGAGCCCTTCTCCCTGCTGGCCATCCCCTACTTCATCCTGGCCGGGGAGCTGATGGGCTGCGCGGGGCTCACCTCGCGGCTGCTGCGCTTCGCCGAGGCCCTGGTCGGGCACCTGCGCGGCGGGCTGGGCTACGTCACCGTGGTGGCCAGCGTCATCTTCGCCGGGGTCAACGGCTCGGCGGCGGCCGATGCCTCGGCCGTGGGCTCGATCATGATCCCGGCCATGAAAAAGGGCGGCTACCCCGGCTCCTACGCCGCCGGGCTCACGGCGGGCAGCTCGCTCATCGGCCCCATCATCCCCCCGAGCATCTTCATGATCCTGTTCGGGTCCATGACCAAGACCAACGTGGGCGCGCTGTTCATGGCCGGGGTGGTTCCGGGGCTGCTGCTGGCCGTGGCCTTCATGCTCATGCACCGCGTCAGCGCCGCCCGGCTGAAGCTGCCGCGGGTGAACACGCGCTTTTCCACCGCGCAGCTGCTGCGCGCCACGGGCGGAGCCGTGGCGGCCCTCATCGCCCCGGCCATCATCATCGGCGGCATCCTGTTCGGCTTCATGACGCCCACGGAATCGGGCGCCGTGGCCAGCCTGTATGTGCTGCTGGTGGGCCTGCTCTGGACGCGCGAGCTGACCCTCGCGGGCATCCTGCGCGCCCTGTCCAACACCGTGCGCCTGACCAGCGTGATCTTCGTGGTCATGGGCGCGGCGACCATCGTGGGCTGGATCCTGGCCGCCGAGCGCGTGCCCCAGACCCTGGCCCCGGCCATCCTCGAATTCGCCACCACGCCGACCACGGTCCTGCTGCTCATCAGCGCCATCATCTTCGTGGTCGGCATGTTCATGGAGGAAATCGCCGCGCTGGTGCTGCTGACGCCGGTCTTCGCGCCCCTGGCCAGCGCCGCGGGCATCGACCCGCTGCACTTCGGCATCGTCATGACCCTGAACATCACCATCGCGCTGATCACCCCGCCCATGGGCGCGTGCGTGTACATCGTCTCCTCGGTGGGCAACGTGTCCCTGGAGAAGATGTTCCGCCACATCTGGCCCTTCGTGCTGGTGGCCCTGGCCTGCCAGCTGGCGCTGATCCTGGTGCCGTCCATATCGCTGTGGCTGCCGCGGACCCTGGGCTACTAGCCCCGGGCCCGAGGCGAAGCCGCCAACCGAAGCCTTTGCGGAGCCGCCCGTGATCCATCCCAAAGACGCGCCGCCCATCGCGCCCGCCCCGGCCCCCTCGTGGGGCCGGGTCCACCAGGTGCCCCTGCGCGAGTGCGGCCAGCCCCTGGTGCCCCTGTCCCTGGCGCCGGAGCGCATCCTCGTTCGCCCGGCCTACCACGCGGCGGGCATTCCCGGCGCGCTGCCCGAATGCTACGCCCGCGAGGAGGTCCAAAAGCGGCTGTGGGCCGCCCAGGCCCTGCTGCCGCCCTTCCTGCGGCTGGTGATCCTCGACGCCTGGCGCGGGGTGCGCGTGCAGACCGCGCTGTACGACCAGTGCCGCGCGGCCCTGGCCCGGGCCCATCCCGAGGCCGACGCCGCCGGGCTGGACGAGATGACCGGGCGCTTCGTGGCCCTGCCCAGCGTGACTCCCGACCGGCCCTCGCCCCACGTCACCGGCGGGGCCGTGGACCTGGCCCTGGCCTCCGTGGCGGGCGCGCCCCTGTGGTTCGGCGCGGCCTTCGACTACCCGGGGCCGGTGTCCTTCACCCGGCACTTCGAGGAGCGCCTGGAGGCTGGCGAAACCCTGGACGAACGCCAGCGCGAGGCCCTGGTCAACCGCCGCCTGCTGCACCACGTCATGGCCCAGGCCGGATTCGTGAACTACCACGCCGAGTGGTGGCATTTCGAATACGGAACCCAGCGCTGGGCGCTGCTGACGGGCCGCGACGAGGCGCGCTACGGCGTGGCCGCGCCGGACCTGAACCCCTTCGCCACCCTGGCCGCGGGCGCGCCCGCGCCCTGAGCCCGGCCCCCCTCCCCGCCAAAGACAAGGCCGGGGGCGGACCAGCGTCCGCCCCCGGCCTTTGCCCGCCCGCGCGAAGGGCATCCCCCCCGCGCGGCGGCACTCAGCCGCACTTGGTATAGCCGCATTCGGCGCAGATGAAGCAGCCCTCCTGGAAGAGCAGGTCCTTGCCGCACTCGGGGCAGCGCGGGGCGGCCAGGTCGTTGCCCGCGCCCGCGCGCGGCTCCGGCGTGGCGCCGCCCATGTAGCGCTGCTCGAAGACCCAGGCGATGGCGTCGGGGATGGACATGATCATGCCCTTCTTGCGGAACACGGGGTGCTCGCCGCCGATGCCCTTGAGCTGGCCCACGATCTCGCGCACCGAAACCCCCGAGCGCAGCGCCAGGGACACCAGCCGCCCGATGGCCTCGGCCTTGGCGGTGATGGAGCGGCCCGACTTGCCGATGGTGGCGAAGACCTCGAAGGGCTTGCCGTCCACCTCGTTGACCGTCAGGTACATGGTGCCCAGGCCGGTCTCGATCTTCTGGGTGAAGCCGTAGATCACGTCGGGGCGGCTGCGGACCATCTTGGCGGCGGCGGCGCCCTTTTCCGCCTGGGCCGCGGCGCCCTCGCCGGTGCACAGCACCTGGGCGGCCTTGCAGCCGTCGCGATACACGGTCACGCCCTTGCACCCCGTCTCGTAGGCCATCCAATAGATGTCGAAGATGTCCTGCTGGGTGGCCGAGCCCGGGAGGTTCACGGTCTTGGACACGGCGTTGTCCGTATGGCGCTGGAAGGCGGCCTGCATCTTGAGGTGCCACTGGGGGCCGATCTCCATGGCCGTGACGAACACCCGGCGCAGGGACTCGGGCAGATGCTCGACCTGCCCGACGCGGCCCGTGCGGGCCACCTCCTCCATCAGGGTTTCGGACCAGGCCCCCGCGTCCTTCAGCGCCTGCTCGAAATAGGGGTTGGACTCCACAAGCTTTTCGCCGTCCATGACATGGCGCGAGAAGGACAGGGCGAACAGCGGCTCCACCCCCGAGGAGCAGCCCGCGATGATGGACAGGGTGCCCGTGGGCGCGATGGTCGTGGTGGTGGCGTTGCGGTAGGGGCCCAGGTTGCGCTGGCCGTAGGTGGAGGACTTCCAGGCCGGGAAGGCGCCGCGCTCCTTGGCCAGCTGCTTGGAGGCCGCCTTGGACTCGTCGTTTATGAACTTCATGAGCCGCTCGGCCAGGGTCAGGGCCTCCTGGGAATCGTAGGGCACGCCCAGGCGGAAGAGCAGGTCCGCGAAGCCCATGACCCCGAGGCCGATCTTGCGGTTGCGCTGCACCGTCTCGGTGATCAGCTCCAGGGGGTAGCGGCTGGCGTCGATGACGTTGTCCAGGAAGCGCACGGCCAGGTGCGTCACCCGGCGCAGCTCCTTCCAGTCCACGTCGTGGTCCTGGCCCTTGGCGTACATCAGGGCCAGGTTGATGGAGCCCAGGTTGCAGGCCTCGTAGGGCAAAAGCGGCTGCTCGCCGCAGGGGTTGGTGGACTCGATCTCGCCCTGGTCGGGGGTGGGGTTGTCGCGGTTGATGCGGTCCAGGAAGATGATCCCCGGGTCGCCGGACTCCCAGGCCTTTTGCACCAGCAGATTGAAGACCTCGCGGGCGGGCAGGCGCTTTTTGACCTCGCGGGTGTGCGGGGCCACCAGCTCGTACTCCTCGTCCTTCTCCACGGCCTGCATGAACCGCTCGGTCAGGGCCACGGAGAGGTTGAAGTTGTTCAGCTCGCCGTCGCGCTCCTTGGCGCGGATGAAGTCGATGATGTCGGGATGGTCCACGCGCAGGATGCCCATGTTGGCGCCGCGCCGCGTGCCGCCCTGCTTCACCTGCTCGGTGGCGGTGTTGAAGATGCGCAGGAAGGAGATGGGCCCGGAGGCCACGCCGCCCGTGGAGCCGACCCGCGCGGCGTGAGGCCGCAGCCGCGAGAAGGAGAACCCCGTGCCGCCGCCGGACTTGTGGATCATGGCGGCGTTCTTCACGGCGTCGAAGATCTCCTCCATGGAGTCGCCCACGGGCAGCACGAAGCAGGCCGCCAGCTGCCCCAGGCCCGTGCCCGCGTTCATCAGCGTGGGCGAGTTGGGCAGGAACTTGAACTCCGTCATCAGGTCGAAGAACTCGCGGGCGAGCTTTTCCACGCCGATGGTGGACTTCTCGTACTTGGCCTCCTCCTGGGCGATGGCGGCGGCCACGCGCCAGAACATGGTGGTGGCGTTCTCGGTGGGCTTTCCGTCGCCGTCCTTGCGGTAGTAGCGCTTGCGCAGCACGGTCTCGGCGTTCTTGCCGACCTTGACCTGCATGAGCGTGGGGGGCATGTCGGGATTGAACATTCCTGGCTGGTCCTTCATCTGTAAGGTGTTATATCGGCTTGAAAAAAGGCTGCCCGCCAGGTCGCGGGCGCCGGGGCATGCTCTGGAAAAAGACTACCGTACCCGGCGCCTGAAATCCAGCGCCAACGCGCCCCGGCCGGCCAAAGGGCACGGAAGTCCGGGCGGGGCAAGGCGAAAAAAGTTGCACCCGCCCCCCCGGCGCCCCCCCGGGCGGGGGTGGGCAGGGGCGGGCCGCGCGTGTATGATCGCAGCCGGACCGGTTCCCCAAAAAACAAGGAGACACGTCATGGCTGTGAAGAGAATCCTCATGCTCGTCGGTGACTTCGTGGAGGACTACGAGGTCATGGTCCCCTTCCAGATGCTGACCATGGTCGGCCACGAGGTGCACGCCGTCTGCCCGGGCAAGAAGGCCGGGGAGCAGGTGGCCACGGCGATCCACGATTTCGAGGGCCACCAGACCTACACGGAGAAGCCCGGGCACAACTTCACCCTGAACGCGGACTTCGACGCCGTGGACCCGGCGGCCTACGACGCGCTGGTGATCCCGGGCGGGCGCGCGCCGGAGTACATCCGCCTGGACGCCAGGGTCATCGCCATCGTGCGGGCCATGGCCGGGGCGGGCAAACCCGTGGCGGCCGTCTGCCACGGCCAGCAGGTCCTGGTCGCCGCCGACGTGCTGGGCGGCAAGGCCTGCACGGCCTACCCGGCGGTGCGCCCCGACGTGGAACGCGCGGGCGGCACCTGGGTGGAGCCCAACGCCACGGCCTCCAACGCCGTTGTGGACGGCGTGCTGGTCACCGGCCCGGCCTGGCCCGCGCACCCCGAGTGGATGCGCGCGTTCCTCAAGGTCCTTGGCTCGACCATCGAGCCGTAGGCCGCGCCCGCGGCGCACACAAAAACACGGCGGCCCGGGGAGCGAATCCCCGGGCCGCCGCGCGTTTGCGGGGCCGCGGCTACTTGATGCCCGCGCGCATGAAGCTCTGCACGAACTGGCGCTGGAAGAGCAGGAAGGCCAGCAGCAGCGGAGCCACGGCGATGAGCGTGCCCGCCGAGATGATCGGGAAGTGGACCCCGGACTCCGGGGCCCCGAAGATGGCCAGGCCCACGGTGAGCGGGCGGGTGGTCACGGAGTTGGTGATGACGATGGGCCACAGGAAGTTGTTCCAGTGGTAGGACACGGACACCAGCCCGTAGGCCAGGTAGGTGGGCCGGCCCAGGGGGATGTAGACCTTGGTCAGCACCTGCAGGCGGCTTGCGCCCTCCACCAGGGCGGCCTCCTCCAGCTCCACGGGCACCTGCTTGAAGGTCTGGCGCAGCAGGAAGATGCCGAAGGCCGAGGCCACATAGGGCAGGGAGATGCCCGCGATGGTGTCCACCAGCCCCAGGGCGCTCATGATCTGGTAGTTCTCCACGATGAGCTGGTCGGGCATGATCATGAGCTGCACCAGGACGAGCATGAAGGCCACGTCGCGCCCCGGGAAGCGGAAGCGCGCGAACGCGTAGGCCGCCAGGGTACACAGCACGAACTGCCCGGCCAGGGTGCACAGGGTGTAGGCCAGGGTGTTCAGGTAGTAGCGCGCAAAGGGCGCCGTGGCCCAGGCCTGGGCGAAGTTGTCCAGGGTCAGGGGCGCGGTGGGGTCCAGGCGCGTCAGGTATTCCTGGCCGTGGAACGCGGCCCACAGGGCGAACAGCAGCGGCCCGGCCCACAGCAGGGCCAGGGTCCAGCAGGCCAGGGTTTCGAGAATGCGGGTGATGCGGTCGTTCATGGTCGCCTACCTGTAGTGCGCCCGGCGTTCGAGATACAGGAACTGGACCAGGGCCGTCAGGGCCAAAAGCCCGAGCAGGACCACGGTCAACGTGCTGGCGTAGGCCGTGTCCCAGTAGGCGAAGGCCGTTTCATAGATGTAGTAGAGCAAAAGCGACGAGGCGTTGTCCGGCCCGCCCTTGGTCATGATGAACAAGTGGTCCACCAGCTTGAAGCAGTTGATGGTCGCGTTGAGCAGCACGAAGATGGTCGTGGGCATGAGCAGGGGCCAGGTGATGCGCCGGAAGCAGTACCAGCGACCCGCGCCCTCGATGCGCGCGGCCTCGGTGAGGTCCGGCGGGACGCCCTGAAGCGCGGCGAGGTAGAAGATCATGAAGAACCCGGCCTCCTTCCACACGGCCATCACCGCCAGGCACCACAACACCGTGGAGGGGTCGCCCAGCCAGTTCACCCCGTGGATGCCGAACGGGGCGAGCATCTTTTCCAGGATGCCGACCTGCGGGGTGTAGAAGAACAGCCAGATGTTGGCCACCGCCACCATAGGCAGCACGGTGGGCGTGAAGAAGCTCGTGCGCGCCAGGGCGCGCCCGGGCAGGGTGCCGTTGACCCACACGGCCATGAGCAGCGCGAGGCCCACGCTGGCGGGGATGGTGCCCAGGGCGAACAGGAAGTTGTTGACCAGCACGCGCAGGAATATCTCGTCGTGCAGCAGGGCCTGGTAGTTCTCCAGGCCGATGAAGCGGGCCGGGATCCTGCCGCGCGGGGTGGTGAAGAAGCTGTTGTAGAGCGTGCGCACGATGGGATAGTGCGTGAACGCGATGAGCAGCACCGCCGAGGGCAGCAGCAGCAGCCAGCCGTAAAGCCATTGCGGGGTCCTGGATATCCGGGTCATGGCGCTCGAAGGGCGGGGCGGATGGCTCCGCCCCGCTCCGGTTTGTCCGTTTAGCGGTAGGCCTTGAGCACGCGCTCGGCGCCCTTCTGGGCTTCGGCCAGGGCCTGGGCGGGCTCCTTCTGGCCGGTGAGCACGGCCTGGAGGGCGTCGTCCAGGAACTTCTTCACCCGCGCGGTCTCGTGGGTGGAGAACTCGGCGGTGGCGAACTGGAACTGGTCGCGGGCCACGGCGGCCGGGGGGAACTCCTGCACATACTGGCGCAGGGTCTGGGTCTCGTAGGCGTCGGGGCGGGTGGCCACATAGCCGGTCTGCATGGACCACGCGGCGGTGCGCTCGGGGGCGGTCATCCACTTGATGAAGGTCAGGGCCGCCTGACGCTCCTCGGGGGTCGCCTGCTTGAACACATAGAAGTTGCCGCCGCCGGTGGGGCTGCCGCGGCGCTTGGCGGCGGGCAGCATGGCCACGCCGAATTCGAAGGAGGCGCCGTTGCGCACCGGGGTCAGGTTGCCGGTGGTGTGCCACATCATGGCCGTGGCGCCCTCCAGGAATTTCTGGCGCAGGGTGCCCCAGTCGATGGTGCCCTCGGCCATGACCTGGTGCTTGGCGCCCAGGTCGCGCCAGAATTGCAGGGCCTCCACGCAGGCCGGGGCGTCGAACATGGTCGCGTCGCCCTTGTCGTTCATCAGCTCCTGGCCGTTCTGCATGGCCAGGGCGCCGAACATCCAATAGGGGTAGCCGGTGGAGGGGATGCTCACGCCCCAGCGCTCCACCTTGCCCGATGCGTCACGCTTGGTCAGCTTCTTGCCCATCTCGACCATCTCGTCCCAGGTGGCCGGGGGGGTCTCGGGGTCCAGGCCCACCTCGCGGAAGGCGTCCTTGTTGTAGTACATGACGATGGTCGAGCGCTGGAAGGGGATGCCGTAGGTCTTGCCGTCGACCATGCCGTTTTGCATCAGCGCCGGGTAGAAGGACTGCATCCACTGGCGGTCGGCGTCGCTGGCGACCAGCTCGTCGAAGGGCACCACCACGTCCTCGTCCATGAGGTCGAACACGTCGATGGAGAACAGCACGGAGAGCTGCACGGGCTCGCCCGCCTTGAGGGCGGCCAGGGCCTTGACGCGCGTGTCGTCGTAGTTGCCCGCGTACACGGCCTTGACCTTGATGCCCGGGTTCTCGGCCTGGAACTGGCCGATCATGCCGTCGATGATGCCCGTGATGGGCCCGCCCACGGACACGGGGTAGTACATGGTCAGCTCGATGTCCTTGGCCCGGGACAGGCCGGGCAGGCACAGGGCCACGGCCAGGACCAGGACCCCGGCCAGGGCCGCCTTGCGGAATACGGATTTCATGGTAGCGCTCCTTGCGTCTTGCGATGTGCTCGCGGTGTGGAGAGACCCTTGGCGTATCCGGCGGTGCCGTCCGCCGGGCGCGTTTTTTCCTCTGCCGCTTGCGGGCTCAGGCCCCGCAAAGGATATCGTCGCGCCGCCTGCCGCTGGCGGCGTCGAAAAAGTGCAGCGCCTGCGGCGGCAGCACAAGCCGCACCCCGTCGCCCCCGGCCACCTCGCGCTTGCCCGGCAGGCGGACCAGCACCTCGCCCCCGGCCAGGGCGCAGCGCGCCAGCAGGTCGGCGCCCAGGAACTCCGTGTCCAGCACCCGCGCGGGCAGGCCGCCCGGGGCCAGGACGATGTCCTCGGGGCGCACGCCCAAAAGCACGCCCTTGCCCGGCACGCCGGGCAGCACCACCGCCCCGCCCGGCTCCAGGGCCGCGCCGCCCTCGGCCTCGTGCAGCGGCACGAGGTTCATGGGCGGGGTGCCGATGAAGCGCGCGGCGAACACCGTCTGCGGCCGGGAATACAGCTCCGCCGGGGTGGCGTGCTGCACCAGCCGCCCGCCGTCCAGCAGGGCCACCCGGTCGGCCATGGTCATGGCCTCCACCTGGTCGTGGGTCACATAGATCATGGTGATGCCCAGGGTGCGTTGCAGGGCGTGGATCTCGCGGCGCATGGAGTTGCGCAGCTTGGCGTCGAGGTTGGAGAGCGGCTCGTCCATGAGGCACACGGGCTTCTTGGAGACGATGGCCCGGCCCAGGGCCACGCGCTGCTGCTGGCCGCCCGACAGTTCCGAGGGCTTGCGGTCCAGAAGCTCGCCCAGGCCCAGCAGGCGCGAGGCGATCTCCAGGCGCTCGGCCACCTCCTGGGCGCCGCGCTTGCGCAGGCGCAGGCCGAAGACGATGTTCTCGCGCACCGACAGGTGCGGGAACAGGGCATAGGACTGGAAGACCATGGACAGGCGCCGGTCGGCGGGCGGCAGGGCCGTGATGTCCGCGCCGCCCATGAGCATGCTGCCCGAGGTCACGGATTCCAGCCCGGCGACCAGCCGCAGCAGGGTCGACTTGCCGCAGCCCGACGGCCCGAGGATGACCAGGAACTCGCCCGGGGCGATGTCCAGGGACACGTCGTTCACGGCGGTGAAGGCGCCGAAGATCTTGGTCACGGAGCGCAGGCTGATGCCCACGCCCCGGCATTCGGAGGCACTCGGTTCGCTCATGGGGTATGTTCCTCGATGGTTCCTTGCTCCAGCAGGGCGGCGGCGGTCTGCTCGTCGGTGGCCAGCACGGTCAGGTACCGGCCAAGGAGCACGGCGCGCAGGATGGCCGTCTTCTGCATGCCGCCCGAGGCGGCAATGGTGATGGGGATGGCCCGCAGGCGGTCCAGGGACGGGCCGGTGAAGCAGCGGTTCAGGGGGTGGTCCACCGGGTTGCCCGCCGCGTCCAGGAAATGGCCGAACAGCTCGCCCACGGCGCCCGCCTCCAGCAGGGAGTGCCACTGCTCGTGGCTCAGGGCGCCCAGGGCGACGTTGGTCGAACGCGCGGTGAGGTCGCCCACGCCCACCAGGGCCATGTCCACCTCGGCGGCACGCTCGTAGACGCGGGTGAACATGGGCTGGCCCACCAGGGTGGCGCGGGTGGCCGGGGAGTCGGCGTACATGGGCGCGGCGATGTAGTAGCAGTGCGCCGCGCCGAGCCTGCGCGCATAGCGCGAGGCGATGTCGTAGGGGTTGGTGGTGTTGCTGTGGGGCAGCCCGCCGAAAAGCGAGACCACGGTGATGTCGCCCTGGGGGCGGCGCGAGAGCGCGCCCACGCTGGCGCCCAGGGTCTTGCCCCAGCCAAGGCCCAGGGACTGGCCGTCGCGCAGGCGCTCGCCCACCCAGGCCGCGGCGGCCTCGCCCACGGCCTCGTAGAGCTGGCGCTCGCGGGCCGGGGTGGGCACCACCATGGCCCGGGCCAGGCCGAAAGACTCCTGCAACCGCCACTCCAGCTCCACGCACGAGGCCAGCCGGGAGTTGACCGAGATCTGCACGAGCCCCGTCTCGCGGGCCTCCTGGAGCAGGCGGTTGACCCGGGCCCGGGTCAGCCCGTAGCGCTCGGCGATGCCCGCCTGGGTCTGGCCCTCCTTGTAGTAGGCCCAGGCGATGCGCGCCTGCAGCTCGTCCAGCCTGTCCATCTCCCCGCCCATGGCCCCCCTCGCGTGACTTCTGTCACTTTTTTGCGGCAACTGTATAGGATTCTGAGCCCCGCGCAAGGGTTAACTTCATTCCACCCCCCGCTGGCACGGGAATGCCACATTACCGTAAACTCCGCGTAATCCTGCGCCGGACAAGGCCCGCCCCCCGGCGCGCCCGGGGCGGGGAGCCCCGCACTATTGTACTTTGCAAAAACATTTGTCTTTGGCTGGCGCAACGCAAGGCGGGCCGGGAGCCCGCGCCCCCGGCCCGCCGTCGCGGCCCTTTGCCCGTGCGGCCTACTTGCCGCGGATCTCGTGGTAGCCGTCGATGAGGTCGTCGACCACCGTGGCGTCGGCGAGGGTCGAGGTGTCGCCGAACTGGTCGAAGATGCCGGCCGCGATCTTGCGCAGCACGCGGCGCATGATCTTGCCCGAGCGGGTCTTGGGCAGGCCCTCGGCGAACTGGATGACCTCCGGCGAGGCGATGGGCCCAATCTCCTTGCGCACCCAGGAGCGCAGCTCCGCGGCCAGCTCCGGCGAACCCTCCAGCCCGGCGGACAGGGTCACATAGGCGTAGATGGACTCGCCCTTGATGTCGTGGGGCATGCCCACCACCGCCGCCTCGGCCACCTTGGGGTGCGCCACCAGCGCCGACTCGATCTCGGCGGTGCCCATGCGGTGGCCCGAAACGTTGATCACGTCGTCCAGCCGGCCCATGACCCAGAAGTAGCCGTCCTCGTCGCGCCGCGCGCCGTCGCCGGATTCGTACATGCCCGGGAAGCGCTCGAAGTAGGTCGAGCGGTAGCGCTCGGGGTTGCGGAAAACCCCGCGCAGCATGCCCGGCCAGGGCTTGCGCACCACCAGGTTGCCGCCGGTGCCCGGGGGCACCTCGCCGCCCTCGGCGTCGACCACCGCGGCGTCCACCCCCGGCAGGGGCAGGGTCGCCGAGCCGGGCTTCAGGGGCGTGGCGTAGGGCATGGCCGAGATGAGGATGCCGCCGGTCTCGGTCTGCCACCAGGTGTCCACGATGGGCAGGCGGCCCTTGCCGATGTGCTCATGGTACCACATCCAGGCCTCGGGGTTGATGGGCTCGCCCACCGACCCCAGCACGCGCAGGCTGGAGAGGTCGCGCCGGGTGGTCCAGTCCACGCCCTCGCGCATCAGCGCGCGGATGACCGTGGGCGCCGTATAGAAAATGTTGACCTTGAACTTCTCCACCACCTGCCAGAAGCGGTCCGGCGCGGGATAGCTGGGCACGCCCTCGAACATCAGCGAGGTGCCGCCCAGGGCCAGGGGGCCGTAGACGATATAGCTGTGCCCCGTGACCCAGCCGATGTCCGCCGTGCACCAGTACACGTCGTCGTCGTGCAGGTCGAAGACGTACTGCATGGTCGAGGCGACGTAGGTCAGGTAGCCGCCGGTGGTGTGCATCACGCCCTTGGGCTTGCCCGTGGAGCCCGAGGTGTAGAGGATGAACAGCGGGTCCTCGGCGCCCATGGCCTCGGGCGCCACGAAGCCCTGCACGTCGGGCGCGGCCATCTCCTCGTGCCACCACAGGTCGCGGCCCTCGGTCATGGCCACGTCGTTGCCCGCGCGGCGCACCACGACGCACTTCTCCACGCTGGGGCAGGCCGCCAGGGCCTCGTCCGCGTTGGGCTTGAGGGGGATGGTCCGCCCGGCGCGCAGCACGGCGTCCGCCGTGACCAGCACCTTGGCCTCGCAGTCCTGCACGCGGTTTTGCAGGCTCATGGCCGAGAACCCGGCGAACACGATGGAATGCATGGCCCCGATGCGCGCGCAGGCCAGCATGGCGACGGCCAGCTCGGGAATCATGGGCAGGTACAGCGACACGCAGTCGCCCCGGCGCACGCCCAGCTTCTTCAGCACGGCGGCGAAGCGGTTCACCTCGGTGTGCAGCATCTGGTAGGTGTAGACGCGCACCTCGCCGTCGGGCTCGCCCTGCCAGATGATGGCCGCCTTGTTGCGCCGCCCGTTCTCCAGGTGGCGGTCCAGGCAGTTGTGGGCCACGTTCAGGGTGCCGTCGGCGAACCAGGCGACCTCGGGCTTGTTCAGGTCGCAATCCATGATCCGCGTGGGCTCGCGGAACCAGGAGACCAGCTCCCGCGCCCGCCCGGCCCAGAAGCCCTCGGGGTCCTCCATGGACCGGCGGTACAGCTCGCGGTACTGCTCCATGCCCTGGACGTGGGCCCTGTCCCGGTGTTCCGCCGGGGGCTGGAAAAGCCGCGTTTCGTGCATCACGCTTTCGATTCTCTCTTCGCTCATCACCTGCTCCCTTGGTTGTCCTTGCGGCGGAGGCGGTCCTCCCGGCGCGGCCCCCCTGGCCGCGCGACGCGTGGCGCCGCCTTCCGGAGTACACCAGCTTTCCTAGGCCTTGCAAATTCCGGCGGGCACTATTTTTTGGTAAACGGCATGATTTCGTGGTATGAACGGATGCGTGAAAATTGGCACACGCCCGCCCTTGCCCGGCGCCCGTTTTTGGGTCAAAGGAACCCTGTGGGCCGCACTCCCGGCCCACGACGCAGACGGCCCCAGCGCCCCGGAGCAGACCCGCCCATGAACCTCGACAATTTCAACACCATGTTCCGGCCCAACTCGGTGGCCGTCATCGGCGCCACCGAGGAGCCCGGGCACCCCGGCGCCGTGCTCATGCGCAACATCCTGGCCAGCAAGTTCATCGGCCCGGTCATCCCCGTGCACGACACCCTGGACTCGTGCTTCGGCCTGCCCGTCTACCGCGAGATCGACACCCTGCCCCTGACCCCCGACGTGGCGCTGATCTGCTCCGAGCCGGAGACCGTGCCCGACTATGTGCTCCAGCTCGGCCGCCGCGGCACGGCCGGGGCCGTGGTCATCGGCAACGGCTTCGCCGACCTGCCCGCCGACGTGCGCGCCATGCTCGAAGGCGCGATCCTCTCCGCCGCCAAGCGCACGGACCTGCGCGTCCTCGGCCCGGAGAGCATCGGTTTCATCTCGCCCGCCACGGGCATCAACGCCAGCCTGGCCCACATCGGCGCCGAAAGCGGGCGCGTGGCCTTCGTCACCGAATCCGACTCGCTGTTCACCTCCATCCTGGACTGGGCGGGCAGCCGCAATATCGGCTTTTCCCACTTCATCTCCCTGGGCCGCAAGCTCGACTTCGGCTTCGGCGACCTGCTCGACTGGCTCAACGCCGACCCCAACACCCGCGCCGTCATGCTCTACGTCGAGGAAATCGCCAACGCGCGCAAGTTCATGTCCGCCGCGCGGGCCACGGCGCGCAACAAGCCGCTGCTGGTCATCAAGGGCGGGCGCAGCCCCGAGGCCGCCGACCTGCTCGGGCGCTACTCCCGCCGGCCCCAGGGTCTGGACGCCGTGTACGACGCGGCCTTCCGCCGCTCGGGCATGCTGCGCGTCGGCGACATCGACTCGCTCTTCGACGCCGTGGAAACCATCGTGCGCTCCCGGCCCCTCAAGGGCGAGCGCCTGGCCATACTCTCCAACGGCCGCAGCCCCGGCATCCTTGTGCAGGACATGCTCGCGGGGGGCGGGGGCACCCTGGCCCAGCTCGACGAACAGACGCGCACAAGCCTCATGGACCTGCTGGCCGGGGAGCCCGGCGGCCCGGCCAAGGCCTTCCTGGACGCCGAAAACCCCGTGAACATCACCGCCCACGCCAGCCCCGAGCGCTACGCCGAGGCCCTGAAGATCCTGCTCAAGGCCGAAGGCGTGGACGCCGTGCTCGTGCTCAACGTGCCCTCGCCCCTGGTGGACGGCCAGGAGGTGGCCCGGGCCGTGGCCGCCGCCGCCCGGCGCTCCAAGCGCACCGTGCTGGCCTCGTGGATCGGCGGGGAGCACTCCCAGAAGGGCCGCGAAATCCTCAACGAGGCGGGCATCTCCACCTACTGGACCCCCGACAAGGCCGTGCGCGCCTTCCTGAACCTGGTCCACTACGGGCGCAACCAGGACATGCTCGTGCAGACCCCGGCCTCCCTGCCCACGGAATTCATGCCCGACACCGCCACCGCGCGCATGGTCGTGGCCAACGCCCTGGAGTCGGGCCGCCGGACCCTGACCGTGCCCGAGGCCATGGACGTGCTGGACTGCTACGCCGTGCCCGTGGTCGAAACGCGCCTGTCGGGCAGCGCCGAGGCCGCCGTGGCCGCCGCCGCCGAGATGGGCTTCCCCGTTGCCCTCAAGGTTCTCTCGCCCGACTCCTTCTGCAAGACGCGCGCGGGCGGCGTGGCCCTGGACCTCGACTCCCCCGAGGCCGTGCGCGAGGCCACCGGCGCCGTGGCCGACCGCGTGGCCGAGGCGCACCCCGACTGCCGCGTGGCGGGCTACGTCGTGCAGCGCATGGGCCGCCGCCCCCGGGCCCGCGAAGTCTTCATCCGCGCCGCCACCGACCCCGTCTTCGGCCCCTACATCCACTTCGGCCAGGGCGGCGCCGACACCGAAATCCTGCGCGACGAGGCCCTGGCCCTGCCGCCCCTGAACATGGCCCTGGCCCGCGAGCTCATCTCGCGCACCGCCGTCTCGCGCCTGCTGGCCGGGCGCGACGACCACCCCGGGGCCGACCTCGACGCCCTGTGCCTGACCCTGGTCAAGGTTTCGCACATCATCATCGACCTGCCCGAGGTCCAGACCCTGGCCATCAACCCCCTGTTCGTGGACGAGGACGGCGTGCTGGCCCTGGACGCGGAGATCACCGTCGCCCCGGCTGCAGGCGAGCCCGGCGCGCGCCTGGCCATCCGCCCCTACCCGCGCGAACTCGAGGAAAGCGTGGAGCTGGCCGACGGCACCCGCGTGACCCTGCGGCCCATCCGCCCCGAAGACGAACCCGCGCACTGGGAATTCCTCTCCCGGCTGTCCATCGACGACATCCGCTACCGCTTCTTCGGCCTGGTGCGCGAGCTGCCGCGCTCGGAGATGATCCGCCTGACCCAGATCGACTACGACCGCGAAATGGCCTTCATCGCCACCGCCGAAGACCCCGGCGCCCCCGGTCGGACCGAGACCCTCGGCGTGGTGCGCGGCATGACCAAGCCCGACAACTCCGCCACCGAGTTCGCCATCGTCGTGCGCTCCGACCTCAAGCGCAAGGGCCTGGGGCGCATCCTCATGGACAAGCTCATCCGCTACGCCCGCACCCGGGGCACCCGCTTCATGATCGGCGAGGCCCTGCTCGAGAACAAGGGCATGGCCACCCTGGCCGAGCGCCTGGGCTTCGAGGTCAAAAAGAATTACGACGACGATGTCTACCAGTTCCGCCTGCCCCTGAACCCCGACTAGCACCGGGCCGGGGCGCCTCCCCCGCCCCGCGGGGCCGCCCTCCGGCCGCGGCGCGCGGAAAAAGCGGCCCCAGGGGCTTTGCAGGGCGGCCCATTCGCCTTATAGTGGACCGCAGCGATAGGAATTCAAGGGCGCCTGGCGTCCGCCAAGCGAGGAGGCTCCCATGTGGGACTATACCGACAAGGTCAAGGATCACTTCCTGAACCCGCGCAACGCGGGGGCGATGGACAACCCCGACGCGGTGGGCGAGGTGGGCAGCCTGGCCTGCGGCGACGCCCTGAAGCTCTTCCTGAGGATCAACGCCCAGGGCGTCATCGAGGACGCCACCTTCCAGACCTTCGGCTGCGCCAGCGCCATCGCCTCGTCCTCGGCGCTGACCGAGCTGCTCAAGGGCAGGACGGTGGAGGAGGCCGAACGCCTGACCAACAAGGATATCGCCGAGTACCTGGGCGGGCTGCCCAGGGAGAAGATGCACTGCTCGGTGATGGGCGAGGAGGCCCTGTCCGCCGCGCTGAAGAACTGGCGCGGCGAGGCCGCCCCGCAGGCCCACGCCGAGGGCGAACTGGTCTGCCGCTGCTTCGGCGTCACCGACGTGACCATCCGCCGGGCCATCGAGGAGAACGGGCTGCGCACGGTGGAGGAGATCACCAACTACACCAAGGCCGGGGGCGGCTGCGGCGACTGCGTGCCCCGGCTGGAGGAGATCCTGGCCGAAGTGCTGGGCCGGACCCCGGCGCCCGCCCCGGCCGCCCGGCCGCTGACCAACCTGCAACGGATGCAGAAGGTCATGCGGGTCATCGACGAGGTGGTGGCCCCGAGCCTGCGCAAGGACGGCGGAGACATCGAGCTGGTGGACATGGACGGCGCGGACGTGCTGGTTTCCCTGCGCGGGGCCTGCTCGAGCTGCCCCTCCAGCCAGCTGACGCTCACGGATTTCGTGCAGAAGACCCTGCGCGAGCAGGTGGACCCGGCCATCCGGGTCAGGAGGGCCTGAGGTGGACCAGCAAATCAAGCCGCTGTATTTCGACAACAACGCCACGACCCGCGTGGCCCCCGAAGTGCTCGAAGAAATGCTGCCCGTGCTCTCGGACCTCTACGGCAACCCGTCGAGCATGCACCGCTTCGGCGGGCAGGTGGGCAGGCTGCTGGCCCGGGCCCGCGAGCGCGTGGCCGCCGGGCTGGGCTGCTCGCCCGAGGAGATCGTGTTCACCTCCTGCGGCACGGAGTCGGACAACACGGCCCTGCACAGCGCCGTGGCGGCCAACCCGGGCAAGAAGCACCTGGTGACCACGCGGGTGGAGCACCCCGCCGTGCTCAACGTGGCCCAGCACCTGGAAAAGCGCGGCCACGACGTGACCTGGCTGGGCGTGGACGCCCAGGGACTGCTGGACCTGGACGAGCTGCGCCGCTCCCTGCGCGACGACACGGCCCTGGTCTCGGTGATGTTCGCCAACAACGAGACGGGGACCGTCTATCCCCTGGCGGACATCGCGGACATCTGCCGGGAGCGCGGGGTGCTGCTGCACACCGACGCCGTGCAGGCCGTGGGCAAGCTGCCCCTGGACCTGTCCGCCCTGGGGGTGGACTACCTGGCCCTGTCGGGGCACAAGCTGCACGCGCCCAAGGGCGTGGGGGCGCTCTATGTGCGCCGGGGCGCGCCGTTCCGGCCCTTCGTCCTGGGCGGGCACCAGGAGCGCGGGCGGCGCGCGGGCACGGAAAACGTGGCCTCCATCGTGGCCCTGGGCAGGGCGGTGGAACTGGCCGCGGCGAACATCGACGAGGAGAACACCCGCGTGCGCGCCCTGCGCGACCGGCTGGAGCGCGGCCTGCTGGAGTCCATCCCCGACGCGCGGCTCAACGGCCACCCCGACCGGCGCCTGCCCAACACCACCAACATCTCCTTCAAGTATGTGGAGGGCGAGGCCATCCTGCTGCTGATGGACGAGCTGGGCATCTGCGCCAGCTCGGGCTCGGCCTGCACCTCGGGCAGCCTGGAGCCGTCGCATGTGCTGCGCGCCCTGGGCGTGCCGTTCACCTTCGCCCACGGCTCCATCCGCTTCTCCCTGTCGCGCTACAACACCGGGGCCGAGGTGGACACGGTCCTGCGCGAGATGCCGGGCATCATCGCGCGGCTGCGGGCCATGTCGCCCTTCCGCGAGGGTGCCGACGCCCCTGACGGCGGGGCCTGCGCCTGCTCCTGCTCCGCCCCGGGCAAGGGGGGCCGCTGATGCGCATCGCACAGGACATGACCCGCCTGGTGGGCCGCACGCCCCTGGTGCGCCTGAACCGGGTGGCGGCCGGGCTGCCCGGCACGGTGGCGGCCAAGCTGGAATTCTTCAACCCCGGCTCGTCGGTGAAGGACCGCATCGCCCTGGGCATGATCCAGGCCGCCGAGGCCGCCGGGCGCCTGGGGCCCGGGGCGGTGGTGGTGGAGCCCACCAGCGGCAACACGGGCATCGGCCTGGCCCTGGTCTGCGCCGTGCGCGGCTACCGGCTCGTCCTGACCATGCCCGAGAGCATGAGCCTGGAGCGCCGGGCGCTCCTGGCGGGCTTCGGGGCCGAGCTGGTGCTGACCCCGGCGGCCCGGGGCATGACCGGGGCCATCGAACGGGCCCGGGAGCTTCTGGCCGCGACGCCCGGGGCATTCATGCCCTCGCAGTTCGACAACCCGGCCAACCCCGCCACCCACGAGGCCACCACCGCCGTGGAAATCTGGGACGACACCGACGGCACGGTGGACGTGCTGGTGGCCGGGGTGGGCACCGGGGGCACGCTGTCGGGCCTGGCCCGGGCCCTCAAGGCCAGAAAGCCCGGGCTGCGGGCCGTGGCCGTGGAGCCCGCCGATTCGGCGGTGCTTGCGGGCGGCGCCCCCGGGCCCCACGGCATCCAGGGCATCGGCGCCGGATTCGTGCCTGCCAACGCGGACACCGCGCTCTTCGACGAGATCATGCCCGTGGGCACCGACGACGCCCTGGCCATGGCCCGGCGGCTCATGCGCGAGGAGGGCATCGCCTGCGGCATCTCCGCCGGGGCGGCGGCCCTGGCCGCCGTACGGGTGGCCGCGCGGCCCGAAAGCGCCGGGCGGCTGGTGGTCTGCATCATCCCCGACACTGCCGAGCGCTACCTGTCCACGGCCCTGTTCCAGGCTCCGGCCGCGGGCTGACGCGCGCCGCCCCCAACCCTTTCGCCCCTCCGAACGCCATGAAGCAATTCGACCCACAGCTCGACCAGGTCATCGACGCCCTGTGCGACCCACGCTCCTACGAGATCGTCCACCACAGCCATGAGCGCCATGTGCCCATGCCCTCGGTGGCCGTGCTGGAGGAGGTCGTGGGCCGCCTGCGGGCGGTGCTCTTTCCCGGCTACTACGGCTACTCCGACGTGGACGCCTCGACCATGCGCTTCCACGTCGGCGCCAACCTGGACAAGATCCACCGCCTGCTGGCCGAGCAGATCATGCGCGGGCGCTGCTTCACCTGCGCCCTGGAGGCCGCCGACTGCGCCGACTGCGACGGGCAGTCGCGCGAGGTGGCCTCGCGGTTCATCGCCCGGCTGCCCGAGGTGCGCCGCCTGCTGTCCACCGACGTGATGGCCGCCTATGCGGGCGATCCGGCGGCCAAAAGCCCGGGGGAGACCATCTTCTGCTACCCCTCCATCCTGGCCGTGACCCACTACCGCATCGCCCACGAGCTGTACCACCTGGGGGTGGACCTCATCCCGCGCATCATCACCGAGATGGCCCACTCGCGCACGGGCATCGACATCCACCCCGGCGCGGAAATCGGCGAGGGCTTCTTCATCGACCACGGCACGGGCGTGGTCATCGGCGAGACCTGCGTCATCGGGCGCGGGGTGCGGCTGTACCAGGGCGTGACCCTGGGCGCCAAGAGCTTCCCCAAGGGCGAGGACGGCGCGCTCATCAAGGGCATCGCGCGCCACCCCATCGTGGAGGACGAGGTCATCATCTACTCCGGGGCGACCATCCTGGGCCGGGTGACCATCGGCAAGGGCTCGGTCATCGGCGGCAACGTGTGGCTGCTGAACGACGTGCCCCCCGGCACCCGGGTCATCCAGCGCCCGGCAGGCGGCGACGGCGAGGCCGCCTTGCTGCTGCAGGGCATCGGCTGATGCTGCGCTCCTGAAACAGGGCCCGCACCGCCCCGGGGCGCCGCGCCGCGGCCCTCGGCGCGCAAGATCCGACCGGGGCCGGACGCACCGGGGCCCGCGGAGCAAGGCATTCCACCTTGCGCCGCGGGCCCCGTCCGTTTTCACGGGTGCCCCGGGGCGCCGGAGGCCCTCAGCGCGCCGAGGGCCGGAACAGGCGCAGGCGCAGGGCGTTGCTGACCACCGTCACCGACGACAGGGCCATGGCCGTGCCCGCGAGCATGGGGTTCAGGGTCGGGCCGCCGAAAAGGTGCAGCGCCCCGGCGGCCACGGGGATGCCCAGGGTGTTGAAGGCGAAGGCCCAGAACAGGTTCTGGCGGATGTTGCCCATGGTGGCCCGGGCCAGCTCCAGGGCCGTGAGCACCCCGTTCAGGTCGGCGTGCATGAGCACCACGTCGCCGGACTCCACGGCCACGTCGATGCCCGAGCCCATGGCCACGCCCAGGTCGGCCCGGGCCAGGGCCGGGGCGTCGTTGATGCCGTCGCCGACCATGGCCACGGGCAGGCCCCGGGCCTGGATCTCGCGCACGCGGGCCTCCTTGTCCTCGGGGCGGACCTGGGCCAGCACCTCGTCGATGCCCGCCTGGGCGGCCACGGCCTGGGCGGTGACGGCGTTGTCGCCCGTGAGCATGACCACCCGCAGCCCCAGGGCCTTGAGGCGGGCCACCACGGCGGGCGCCTCGGGCCGCAGGGTGTCGGCCACGGCCAGCAGGGCCGCCAGCCGGCCGTCCAGGGCCAGGAACAGGACCGTCTTGCCCTGGGCGGAGAGCTCCGCGGCGGCGCGCTCGGCGGCGGGCTCGTCGCGCCCGGCCACCCCGTGCTCGTCCATGAGGGCGGCGTTGCCCAGCAGCAGGGCGTGCCCGCCCACTGCGGCCGCCACCCCGCGCCCGGTCAGGGCCCGGAACGCCTCGGGCTCGGGCAGCTCCAGCCCGCGCTCCTGCGCGGCGCGGACCACGGCCAGGGCCAGGGGGTGCTCGGAGGTCCGCTCCACCGCGGCGGCCAGGGCCAGCAGACGCCCCTCGTCCTGCCCGGCGCCGGGCATGGGCGCCAGGTCCGTGAGCACGGGCTGGCCGTGGGTCAGGGTCCCGGTCTTGTCGAAGACCACGGCGCGCACGGATTCGGCGGTCTGCAACGCGGCGCCGCTCTTGACCAGCACCCCGAGCTGCGCGCCGCGCCCGGTGCCGACCATGATGGACATGGGCGTGGCCAGGCCCATGGCGCAGGGGCAGGCGATGACCAGCACGGCGACGAAGATGCGCAGGGCCAGGGCCGTGTCGCCCGTTCCGGCCAGCCAGGCCAGCCCGGCGGCCACGGCCACGGCGATGACGGCGGGCACGAAGTGGAAGCTGATGCGGTCGGCCAGCCCGGAGATGGGCGCCTTGGACCCCTGGGCCTGCTGGACCAGCCGGATGATGCGCGCCAGCACCGTGTCCTGGCCCACGCGGGCCGCGCGCACGGTGAGGGCGCCGGTGGTGTTCATGGTCCCGCCGGTGACGGTGTCGCCGGGGTTCTTGGTCACGGGCAGGGACTCGCCGGTGAGCATGGACTCGTCCACCGCGCTGCCGCCCGTGACCACCTCGCCGTCCACGGGCACACGCTCACCGGGGCGAACCAGCACCACGTCACCGGGCTCCACCTCGTCCAGGGCCACGGTGGTGTGCCCGCCGTCCGCGCCGACCAGGGTCGCCGTGTCCGGCGCCAGGCGCATCAGCGCACGGATGGCGTCGGAGGTGCGCAGGCGCGAGCGGGCCTCGAAATACTTGCCCAGGGAAATCATGGCGATGAGCACCGCCGCGGACTCGTAGTAGAGGTCCATGGCGTGAGCCTGCGGGTCCACCCCCAGGGCCACCAGCACGGTGGCCCACAGGCTGTGGACCAGGGCCGCGCCGGTGCCCACGGCCACCAGGGAGTCCATATCCGGCTGACGGCGCCAGAGGTTCGGCAGCCCGCGCAGGTAGAAATGGCGCCCCGACCAGACCACGGGCAGGGTCAGGGCCAGCTGGGCCAGGGCAAAGGCCAGGGGGCTGTGCATGGGGTCCAGCCACGCGGGCAGGGGCAGCCCGGCCATGTGGCCCATGGAGAGCACAAGCAGCGGCGCGGCGAAGGCGAAGGCCGGGATCAGGCGCCGCCGGGCGGCCTCCAGCCGGGCCAGGGCCTCGCGGCGGCGTTCCTCGAACAGGTCCGGCCCCGACGACGCGGGGCGCGACTCGAAGCCCAGCTCGCGGATCCTGGCGCGGATGTCGCGCCGCGAAACGCGGGCGGGGTCGAAACGGAAGCTGCCCGTCTCGCCCGCAAGGCTGACCTCGGCGCCGAGCACGCCGTCCATGGCGCCGACCACGCGCTCGATGCGCGCCGAGCACGCCGCGCAGTGCATCCCGCTTATGGCCA
>NZ_JALNWM010000009.1 GCF_023230885.1 Desulfocurvus sp.
TCCGGCAGTGGCGTCCGGCAGTGGCGTCCGGCAGTGGCGTCCGGCAGTGGCGTCCGGCAGTGGCGTCCGGCAGTGGCGTCCGGCAGTGGCGTCCGGCAGTGGCGCCCGGTGGGGCGGCGGCTATTCGTCCTGGTGCCTGCGGCTGCCGGCGTAGAGGTCGTAAAGCAGCAGGCGGCATTCGATGGGGCCGTTCATGAGCGCCAGGCGGGCGCGGGTGCGCAGGCCGATGTGGGCGGCCAGGCGCGGGTTGCCGGTGAACACTGCCCCGACATAGCCCTGGCAGCGCTGCTTGAGGAAATCCCCCAGGGCGGCGTGCAGGGGCTTCAGGGCCTCCTCGTCGCCCAGGCGCAGGCCGTATTCGGGGTTGACGATCAGCACGTTGGCGGCGCGGCGCAGGGCTTCGGGCACGGCGGTTTCGCGGAAGTCGCAGGTGTCCAGCTCCACCAGGGCCTCCAGCCCGGCGGCGGCCGCGTTGTGGCGCGCGGCGGCCAGGGCCTGGGGGTCGTGGTCGGTGGCGACGATGCGGCCCCGGGCGGTGGGCCGGGCCCGGCCCCGGGCCTCGTCGCGCAGGGCCTGCCAGCGGGCGGGGTCGAAGCCCGGCAGGTGGAGGAAGGCGAAGTTCTCGCGCAGCAGCCCCGGGGCGGTGCCCGTGGCCAGCAGGGCCGCCTCCAGGGCCAGGGTGCCGCTGCCGCACATGGGGTTCACCAGGTGCCCGCGTCCGTCGTATCCGGCGGCCAGCAGGCAGGCTGCGGCCAGGGTCTCGCGCATGGGCGCGCTGTGGGGCATGGTGCGGTAGCCGCGGTTGGAGAGGGGCTCGCCGCTGGTGTCCAGGCTGAGGGATACGCTGCGGCCCTGCCAGTGCAGCGACAGGACGGTGCCGCGCCGGTCGGGCCCGGAGTCGGGGCGCCGCCCCCGGGCCGCCAGGATGCGGTCAACCACGGCGTCCTTCACGCGCTGGTTGGCGAAACGCGCGTCGCGGATGGTCGGATTGTCCACGCTGGAGACCACGGTCAGGTAGCCGTCGGCGGGCATGGCCTGCTCCCAGGGCAGGGCCGTGACGGCCTCGTAGAGCTGGTCGGCGTTTTCGGCCTTGGTGCGCAGCACCTCCCACAGCACGCGGTGGGCGGTGCGCAGGTGCAGGTTCAGGCGCAGGCAGTCGTCCAGGCTGGCCCGCAGGGCCACCCCCAGGGGCCGGGCGGCCTCGGGGCGCAGGCCCAGGGCGCGGATTTCGCGCTCCAGCATGGGTTGCGCGCCTCCGGCGCAGGTGACGAAAACAAAGCTCTTGCGGTGGAAGTCGAACACGGGGGCTCCGGGTTGGGGTGCGTCGGGCGGGCGTGCCTGGGCGGTGCATAGCCCGGCGGCGCTTCGGGGGCAAGGGCGGGCGGAGCGGCTTGACCTGCCGGAAGATTTGCGGTCATCATGTCCGGTGCGTCCCTGCGCCCCGCGCGGGGCGCCCGCAGCCAACACCCCAACCCAGCAAGGACCGGCCATGATCGGAACCATGCGGCGGCTCGGCCGCCTGTTCGACCCAAAAAGCGCGAAATCCCTGATCCTCGCCCTGGACCACGGCGCCAGCGAGGGCATGGTCCCGGGGCTGACGGAGTTCCCGGCGCTGCTTGCGGGCAGCGCGCGGCTGCCCGTGCAGGGCGTGGTCCTCAACAAGGGCCTGGCCCGGGCCAGCGTTCCGGCCATCGACCTGAACAAGCGCATCGTGATCCAGCTTTCGGCCGGCACCCGCCACGGCGTGCCGACCTACAACCAGAGCCTGGTCTGCTCGCTGTCCGAGGCCCTGCGCCTGGGGGCGGATGCCGTGTCCGTGCATGTGAACATCGGCAACGACCTGGAGGACCGCATGCTCTCGGACTTCGGCATGGTCACCGACGAGGCCCACGGCCTGGGCGTTCCGGTAATGGCCGTGGTCTACGCGCGCGGCGGGCAGATCGTCAACGAGCTCGACCCCGCGCTCATCGGCCATTGCATCCGCCTGGGCGGCGAGCTGGGGGCGGACATGGTCTGCGTGCCCTATTCCGGCGACGCCGAGCGCTTTTCCCTGGCCGTTGCGGCGTGTCCGGTGCCGGTCCTGCTGGCGGGCGGCCCGGGGCAGCCGAGCTGGGAGGCCTTCAAGCGCATGGTGGCCGACGGGCTGGCCGCCGGGGCCGCCGGGGCGGTCATCGGGCGCGGCATCTTCCAGCACAAGGACCCCCTGGGCGCCCTGGCCGAGATGTGCGCCCTGGTCCACGGCGAGCCGGACCCCGAGGCCGCCTGATCCCCGGGGCCCGGCCTCGCGGGGTTGCGGTGGCGCCTGGCCGCCGTCTTGTGCTAGGCTCTGTCAGGGCGTCCGCTCCGGGCGTCCGTTCCGGGCCAAAGGAGGAATCGTCATGACCGATGAAGGCCGCATCCGGCTGGGCATCGCGCGCTGCCTGCTGGGCGACCCCGTGCGCTACGACGGCACGCACAAGCTCGACCGCACCCTGCGCGACGTGCTCGGGCGGTTCGTGGAATGGGTCGCGGTGTGTCCGGAGGTGGAGTGCGGCATGCCCGTGCCGCGCGAGGCCGTCCGGCTGGTGGGCGATCCGGCCGCGCCCCGGCTCCTGGGCCGCAACTCGGGCACGGACTTCACCGGGCAGATGCGCGCCTGGGGCCAGCGGCGCCTGGAGGCCCTGGCGGACGAAGGGCTGTGCGGCTATGTGTTCCGCTACGGCTCGCCCTCCAGCGGCATGAGCCGGGTCAAGGTCTACCCCGAGGCCGGCGGCCCCGCCCGCCGGGACGGCGTCGGCCTGTGGGCGGGCATGGTCATGGCCCGCTTTCCGGAGCTGCCCTTCGAGGACGACGGGCGCCTGCACGACCCGGCCATCCGCGAGAATTTCATCACCCGCGTGTTCACGCTCATGCGCTGGCGCCAGGCCATGGCCGACGGCCCCTCGCCCCGGGCCCTGGTGGACTTCCACACCCGCCACAAGCTGCTGCTCATGGCCCACAGCGTGGAGTTGTACCGCGAGCTGGGCCGGCTGGTGGCCGAGGCGGGCGGACCCGACGCCCGGACCCTGCCCGGGCGCTACTTCCCCCTGCTGCAAAAGGCCCTGTCCCTCCTGCCCACGACGCGCAAGCACACCAACGTGCTCTCCCATGTGCAGGGCTATTTCAAGCGCGTGCTGAGCGCCGACGAGCGCCAGGAGCTGACGGAGCTGGTGGGCCGCTACCACGCCGGGCTGGTGCCGCTGGTGGTTCCCGTGACGCTGCTCAACCACTATGTGCGCAAGTACGGCCAGGACTATCTCGCCGCGCAGGTCTACCTGAACCCGTATCCCGCCGAGCTGATGCTGAGGAACCATGTCTGACCCCGGGCCCGCTCCCGGCGCGCGCGCCGACACGACCGTGGCCGTGCTGGGCGCCACGGGCTATGTGGGCGGGCGGCTGGTGCCCGAGCTGCTGGCCGCGGGCTGGCGGGTGCGCGCCGTGGGTCGCTCGGCGGGCAAGCTGCGCTGCCGGGCCTTCGCCGGGCATCCGCGCTGCGAGCTGGCCGAGGCCGACGCCCTGGACCAGCAGGCCCTGGAGCGCGCCCTGGCGGGCTGCCACGCGCTCTACTACCTGGTCCATTCCATGGAGACCGAGGCCGGGGACTATGCCGAGAAGGACCGCCTCGCCGCCCGGGCAACGGCCCGCGCGGCGGCCGCCGCCGGGGTCGGGCGGATCATCTATCTCGGGGGGCTCGTGCCCGACGACCCGCACCTGAGCCGCCACCTGCGCTCGCGGGCCGAGGTCGGGGCCATCCTCGCGGCCGGGCCCGTGCCCGCGACGGTGCTGCGCGCGGGCATCATCCTCGGCTCGGGCAGCGCGTCCTTCGAGATCCTGCGCTATGTGGTGGACCGGCTGCCCGTGATGCTCGCCCCGCGCTGGGTGCGCACCGAATCGCAGCCCATCGCCATCCGCGACGTGCTCTTCTACCTCGCGGGCTGCCTGGAGCACCCCCGGACCACGGGCCGGACCTTCGACATCGGCGGGCCCTACATCGAAACCTACGAGCGGCTGTTCCGCATGTACCAGCAGGAGGCCGGGCTGCCCCGGCGGCTCATCGTGCCGGTGCCGCTGCTCTCGCCCCGGCTGTCGTCGCTGTGGCTGGGGCTGGTGTCGCCCATCCCCACGGCCCTGGCGCGGCCCCTGGTCCTTGGCCTGCGCAACCGCGTGGTCTGCCACGAGCACGCCATCCGGGAAATCATGCCCCGGGAGCTGACCGACTGCCGCGCGGCCATCCGCCTGGCCCTGGAGCGCATCCAGCACAGCACCGTGGACACGAGCTGGTCCGACGCCGGGAGCCTGCGCACCCCGGAATGGGCCGCTCCGGGCGACGCGCCCTATGCGGGCGGCACCGTGTTTCGCAGCGCCTACGGCATCCGCCTGGCGGGCTGCCCCGAGGAGCTGTGGGACGGGGTGACGGCCATCGGCGGCGACCGGGGCTGGTACGGCCACGACCTGCTCTGGGCCCTGCGCGGCTTCATGGACAAGCTGGCGGGCGGGGTGGGCCTGCGGCGCGGGCGCAGGCACCCCACGCGCCTGGCCGTGGGCGACGCCCTGGACTTCTGGCGCGTGCTCGACGTGCAGCCCCCCGAGCGGCTGGTTCTGCTGGCGGAGATGAAGCTGCCCGGCGAGGCGCTGCTGGAGTTCAACCTCGAACAGCTGCCCTGCGGCGATACGGACCTGACCCTGACCGCGCGCTTCCTGCCGCGCGGGCTGGGCGGGCTGCTCTACTGGTGGGCGGTGTATCCCTTCCACGCCCTGGTGTTCAAGGCCATGGCCCGGAGCCTGGCCGCGCGTACGAGCTGCGCCGTGCTCGCCGGGCCCCGGGCCGTGCCCGGGCGGGCCCCGGCCTGCCATGCCCCGGGCGAGGGCGCCGCGTGCCCGGCCCTGGAGCGCGGGCTGTGCCGCGCCCAGGAGCCCGGGCGGCCCTCCGGCGGGGCCTGAGTCCGCAACCCCGGCCCCGGCCAGCGGCCGGGCGCATCCAATCCGGAGGCCCCATGCCCGTCAACCCCAGGCGCGTCCATG
Source organism: Desulfocurvus sp. (assembly GCF_023230885.1). GTDB lineage: Bacteria > Desulfobacterota > Desulfovibrionia > Desulfovibrionales > Desulfovibrionaceae > Desulfocurvus. The sequence goes on from NZ_JALNWM010000009.1 coordinate 5,041, forward strand.
CCCTGCGCCACGCCCCCGACGGCGGCGGGCCCGTGCTCTACTGGATGAGCCGCGAACAGCGCGCCCACGACAACTGGGGCCTGCTCCATGCCCGCGAGCTGGCCGGGGCGCGCAGGCCCCTGGTGGCGGCCTTCTGCCTGGCGGCGCGGTTTGCCGGGGCGGCCCTGCGCCAGTACGATTTCATGCTCGCCGGCCTGGAGCAGACGGCCCGGACCCTGGCCGGACTGGGCATCCCCCTGGTGCTGCTGGAGGGCGACCCGGGGGGCGAGATTCCCCGCCTGGCGGCCCGCCTGCGCGCCGGTGTGGTGGTCACGGACTTCGACCCCCTGCGCATCAAGCGCGACTGGCAGACCCGGGCCGCCCGGGCCCTGGATGCGCCGCTGCTCGAAGTTGACGGGCACAATGTCGTTCCGTGTCGTATTGCGTCATACAAAAAGGAATACGCAGCGCGGACCATCCGCCCGCGCATTCACAAGCTGCTCCCGGAGTTTCTAGAGGAATTTCCCACTCTTGAGCCCCAGCAGGCTCCCGTGCCGGAGCTGCCCGCGCCGGACTGGGCCCGGGTCCGCCAGGGCCTGCGCGCCGACCCCGGGGTGGCGCCCGTGCCCACGCCAAGCGGCGAGACGGCGGCCCTGGCGGCCCTGGCGGCCTTCGTTTCGGCCGTCCTGCCGCGTTACGCCGCCGGGCGCAACGATCCCAATGCCGGGGCCACCTCGAGGCTGTCGCCCTACCGGAATTTCGGGCAGCTCGCGCCGCAGCGCGCGGCCCTGGACGTGGCCGCCTCGGGCGGCGGCGAGAACCAGGCCGCCTTTCTGGAGGAACTTGTCGTGCGCCGCGAGCTGGCCGACAACTTCTGCCTGCACAGCCCGGGCTACGACACCCTGGACGCCGCCCCCGACTGGGCCCGGCGGACCCTGGACGAGCACCGCGCCGACCCGCGCCCGCACATCTATTCCCGCGAGGCATTCGAGGCCGGGGCCACCCACGACCGCCTGTGGAATGCCGCTCAGAATCAGATGCGCGCCAGCGGCGCCATGCACGGCTACCTGCGCATGTACTGGGCCAAGAAGATACTGGAGTGGTCGCCGGACCCGGAAAGCGCCCTGGCCACGGCCATCGCCCTCAACGACCGCCACCTGCTCGATGGCCGCGACCCCAACGGCTACACCGGCATCCTGTGGTCCGTGGCCGGGCTCCACGACCGCCCCTGGGCCCGGCGTCCCGTCATCGGCACCATCCGCGCCATGACCGAGTCCGGCTGCCGCCGCAAGTTCGACGTGGCCGCGTATATCCGGCGCTGGGGGGGCTGACGGCGCGCCGGGCGCGCGGCACACGACCGCCCGCAGGGCTCCGCCCCCCGGCCCCGGGCGCCTGCCGCAGGGCGGCGATTCCGCCCCGGAGCGCGCTTCCTGCCCGCGTCCTGGGGCGCCTGCGTCCCGGTGGGCGCGTGCGCGCCGCCGCGCCGCCCCGCGCCCTGCCGCGTGAACCGTGTGCGCGGCGGACATCCGGCCGCTGGCGGACCGTTTCGTCCCGCCTCGCCGCGCGAACCCCCGGGCAGCCACGGCCCAGCGCCCTTGCCCCCGGGGTCGGATCGCCGCCGCGCGCCCGTCCGTCTTCGGCCCGGCCCCGGGCACGGTGGTCACCCCTTCCTGGCCCGCTCCCTCGCCCTGCCCGCTCTTTCGTTCCGTTTTCCCGCCCCCCGGCGCGCATGCCCGCCGCCGCCGCGCGTCGGTCCCCGGGCGGCCCGGCAGCGGCGCCGCCAGCCATGCCCCGGGGGGCGCTGTGCGTCCGCCGGGGCCCCCGGCGTTCTACCAGTCGGGTTCCAGGCGGATGGACGTACCGTCTGGCAGGACGATCTGCCAGGCGTGGAGCATCATGCGCGGGGCGTCGTCGGGGCGGCCGTATTTGCGGTCGCCGACGATGGGCAGGGAGCGGCTGGCCAGCTGCACGCGCAGCTGGTGGGTGCGCCCGGTGCGCAGGTCGATTTCCAGCAGCGAGGTCCGCGAGTCGGATTCCAGGCAGCGGGCCAGGGCCAGCGCGGGCTTGCCCTGGGCGGTTACGGCCACTCGCCTGCGGTTTTCCGGCCCGGCCTTGGCCAGGGTGTCGCGCAGGGTCAGGGCCTGGCCCGGGGCGAGGCCGCCGTGGACGCGGGCCAGGTAGAGCTTTCGCAGGGTGTGGGCGGCCAGGGCCTGTTGCAGGGCGCGCAGGCCCTGGTAGGACGTTCCTGCCAGCAGGATGCCGGAGGTGTCGCGGTCCAGGCGGTGGGCCGGGGTGGGGGTGAAGGTGGCCTGGGGGAACATGGCGGCCAGGCGGGTGCTGGCGGCGTCGGCATGGCCGGTGCCCGGCTGGGAGGGCAGTCCGGCGGGCTTGGCCACGGCGATCCAGCCCGGGCCCTGGGCCAGGACGGCCAGGGCCGGGGCTCCGGGGCCCGGCTCCGGAGCCGGGGCGGCCACGCGCAGGGGGGGCAGGCGCACGGTCTGGCCCGCGTGCAGGCGGTCGAAGGGCTTTTTGCGCGCGGAGTCCACGCGCACCTGGCCGCTGCGGATCAGGCGCAGGAGCAGGGAGCCGGGCACGTCGGGGCCCAGGCGCCGGGAAAGGAATTGCAGGAGCTTCTGCCCGTCCTCCTCGGGGCTGACCTCCAGGTGGCGGACGCCGGTGTGCCGGGCGTCGTCGGCGTTGTCGGGGGGCATCGGCCTAGCGGATCAGGCCCGGAAGGAACAGGGCCAGGTCGGGGAACAGCATGAGCAGGGCGATGCACAGGGCGTAGGCCGCCAGGAAGTAGGAGATGCCCCGGAAGATGCTCGCGGCGGGCACGCCGGAGGCCATGCTCGAAACGATGAAGGCGGACACGCCCACGGGCGGGGTCACGGCCCCGAGGGTGGTGACCACGGTGACGATCACCGCGAACCAGGTCGGGTCGTAGCCCATGGCCTCGGCCACGGGGAAGAAGATGGGGATGGTGATCAGCAGCAGCGCCAGGGCGTCCATGATGGCGCCGCCGATGACGTAGATGCCGCAGATGATGCAGATGACCACCCAGTGGGGAACGTCCAGGGAGGCGACCCATTGGGCGGTTTCGAAGGGCAGGCGGGTGACGGCCAGAAAACGCCCGAAGAGCACCGCGCCGGTGACGATCATGAAGATCATGCACGACACGCGCAGGGTGTCGGCGCAGGCGGCGGTGAAGCGCTTCCAGGTCAGCTGGCGGCCCAGCAGGCTGATGCCCAGGGCGATGGCCGAACCGGCGGCCCCGGCTTCGCTGGGGGTGAACAGCCCGGCGAAGAGCCCGCCCATGACCAGGGCGAAGAGCACGAGCATCTCCACGGACCCGGGCAGGGAGCGCAGCTTCTGGCCCCAGGTGGTGGGCGGCCCGGCGGGCGCCCAGGCGGGGTGGCGCAGGCAGACGAGCCAGACCGTGAGCAGGAACAGGGTGGTGAGCAGCACCCCGGGCACAAGGCTGGCCCAGAAGAGCCGGGCGATGGACTGCCCGGTTTGCAGGCCGATGATGATCAGCACCACCGAGGGCGGGATGACCACGCCGAGGGTCGAGCCCACGGCCACGGCGCCGGTGGAGAGGATGGGATTGTAGCCGTATTTTTTCATCTCCGGCAGGGCCACGGTGCTCATGGTGGCGGCGGTGGCGGTGTTGGAGCCGGAGATGGCCGAAAATCCGGCGCAGGCCAGGATGGTGGACATGGCCAGCCCGCCGCGCACCTGCCCGGTCCAGGTGTAGGCTGCTGTGTACAGGCGCTTGTTGACCCCGCAGTGGAAGCAGACCTGGCCCATGAAGATGAACAGGGGGATGACGGTCAGACCGTAGGAGGAGAAGACGCCCCAGATTTCGCTGCCCAGCATGCCCAGGGCGGCGTTCAGGCTGATGACGTGGGCGAAGCCCAGGAAGCCGACGATGGCCATGGCGAAGCCCACGGGCATGCGCAGGAGGAAGAGCACGGCCATGAGGACCGCGATGCCCAGGATGCCGACGGCGGCCAGGCTCACGGGCGCCTCCTTTCGCCCGCCAGGGCGCGCAACAGGTCGCGCAGCAGGGTCAGGGCCAGGGTGGCGCAGCCCAGGGCCACGGCGAAGACGAAGGGATGGTAGACGATGTGCAGGTCCTCGGAGAGCTCGCCGAACTCGATGAGCGAGCAGCCGAAGACGCCGACGCGCCAGGCGGCCAGCAGGAAGAACAGCCCGCAGGCCAGGTGGGCGAAGGCGTCCACCAGCCGCTCCACGCGCCGGGGCAGCATGCCCTGGAGCATGGTCAGGGCGATGTGCCCGCCGCGCAGCTGCGTGGGCGCCAGGGCCAGGGCGCAGACCAGGGCCCCCAGGAAGCCCATCATCTCGTAGGTGCCGCGAATGGGTGCGTTGAGGGCCCCGCGCATGAACATGTTGGCGCAGGCCAGGGCGATCATGCCCACGAGGAACAGCCCGCCCAGGGCGAGCAGCGCGCCCGACAGGCGCTGGCAGAGGGAGTCGAGCAGGTCGATGACTTTCATGGGCAGGGTCGGCACATGGCAAAAAGGAGCCGGGGAGCGGAGGCCCCCCGGCGTCCGGATGATCTGGTGCGGTTACTTGTCGTGCTTCTGGCGCAGGGCCCTGACCTCGGCCAGGACCGCGTCGGCGGGCACGCCCTTGGCCTCGGCCCGTTCCTTCCAGGCGTCGATCATGACGGCCAGTTCGGCCTCGGCCTTGTCCAGTTCGGCCCGGGGCAGTTCGATGACCTCGATGCCGTGCTTCTCGCGCGCCCAGTCCAGGGACTCCCGGACGTGGGCGTCGAGGTAGCGCCCGGTCCATTCGGCCTGCTCGGCGGACAGGCCGTCGAACACGGCCTTCACGTCGTCGGGCAGGGCGTTCCACTTGTCCAGGTTCATGATCACCGCGAAGGGGTAGACCACGAGGTTGGTCACGGTCTGGTACTTGAGGTGCTCGGCGAAGTTGAAGTCCTTGAGCCAGTCGAAGGAGGAGAGCACGCCCTTGATGAGCCCCTTCTGCAATGCCTCGGGGGTTTCGGAGGCGGGCATGGACACCGGGGTCGCGCCCAGGATCTCCAGGGCCAGGGAGGCCCCGCCCGAGGCGCGCAGCTCCATGCCCTTGAGCTGGGCGAGGCTGGTCACGGGCTCCTTGCACATGATGTTCGACGGCGCGCTGGCGAACAGGGTCAGCACCTTGACCCGGGCGAACTCCTCGGGCCTGCGCGCGGCGTAGAGCTCCCACAGGGCCATGCTGGCGGCGGTGGCGCTGGAGAAGCCCAGGGGCTGCTCGAAGACGCTCATCATGGGGAACACGCCGGGCTGGTAGGCCATGGAGATGCAGCCGATGTCGGCCTGGCCCTGGATGACGCCGCTCCACATGTTCTTGGCGCCCAGCAGGGTGGAGCCGGGGTAGGTCTGGATTTCCACCTTGCCCTGGGTGCGGGCGCGCACCTCCTGGGCCCAGCGTTCCATCTGCACGCAGGGGAAGGTGGGCGCGGGCGGGAAGTTGGCGTAGGACAGGGTGAGGGCCTGGGCCCGGGCGGCGCCGGGCAGCAGGCAGGCCACGGCCAGCAGGGCCGCGGCCAGGGCCAGGGCGGCTTTGCCCGCGGGGGCGGCCGGGAGGAAACGGGCGTTCATCTGCGTGTCTCCTGGGGCTGCGGTGCCGCCCCGGCCGACCCGGGGCGGGGAATGCTCGTGTCGCGCCGCTATTCGGCCTGCCTGTCCAGAGGGCCGTCGGTCTTTTCCAGATCCAGGGAGTAGGAGAAGATCACGGTCTTGCGCTGGGCGATGCCCGCGGCGCCGGGGTAGGTGTTCAGGCAGACGTAGAGGTCCATGACGCCGTCGTTGTTCAGGTCGGCCAGGCCGTAGTCCGTGACGGTGCCCTTGATGCGCCGGGTCTTCCAGGACAGGGACATGCCCACGCCGTCCCAGAACATGGAGTGGAGCTCGCCGTTGGGGAAGAAGCGGTAGCGCTGGAAGAACTGGGCGGCGACGGAGATGTCCTTGTTGACCAGGACCTCGAACTGGCCGTCGCTGTTCAGGTCGGTGATGAGCATGCGCAGGGGCAGGTAGTAGATGTTCACATACTGGTCGCGGTAGGTGGCGAAGCCGGGCATGGTGTCGGGCACTTCGAAGCCCAGGGCGGAGCCGCCGTACTGCTCCATGGTGGTGGCCAGCAGGTCGAAGCGCGGGGTGTAGACGTTGATGCGGTCCTCGCTGTCGATGATCAGGATCTTGTAGTCGGTGCCCTGCTGGGGCAGGTAGGCGAAGTTGAAGACGTTGGCCTTGGTGGGCAGGGGGATGCGCTTGCCCAGGGCGAACTTGCCGTCGAGCTTGACCACCTCGTGCACGGGGGTCTCGTTGAGCACGTTGTTGCGGCCCGGGCGCTGGCCCACCAGGACGGGCTGGTAGGTGGGCGGCATCTTGGCCACGTTGAGGAACAGCTTGATGCGCTCGGCCACGGGGATGAACTGGCCGTCCTTGAAATTGTAGATGAAGGAGTTGGGCTCGTCCCGGAAGAAGCCGGAGACCACGATTTCCTGAAGCCCGTCGTTGTTCAGGTCGATCAGGTTGATGTTGAGCATCTCGGTCCGGCCGCCGGGGGAGATTTCGCCCAGGGGCTGGAACTTGTCGCCTTCCAGGCGGTAGGCGTGGATCTTGGTCTCGCCCAGGAAGAACATCTCCGTCTTGCCGTCGCCGTCGGCGTCGCCGCAGATCATGCCCACGGAGATGAAGGGCAGGGAGGGGCTGCGCCAGCGGCCCGGGGTGTCTTCGGAGCCCTGGTAGCGGAATTCGGGGTTGATGTAGTATTCCTGCACGGCCGCGTCGCGCTGGTTGTGCACGAGGTCGGGGTTCAGGGCGTTGACGCGTTTTTTGGCCTGGGCCTGGACTGCGGGGGCCTCGCGCTGGAACACGCTGGCGTTGACGCGCTTGGCGATGTCCTCCAGGGCGGGGATCAGGCCGCCCAGTTCGGCCTGGGCGCTTTCGGGCGCCGTGCCCTGGGCGCCTGTGGTGCGCACGTCGACGCTGCACTGCTCGCCGAGCATGGTCACGCTGCCCCAGACCACATAGTCCGCGCCAAGGGCCGGCAGCAGGGCCGCGGCCTCGGCTTCGCCCGCGGGCGCCGCCGGGGCGACCGCGGCCACCTTGTCCTTGTCCAGGGCCACGAGCTTGTCGGGCCAGCTCAGGCGGGAGACGAGCATGTCCTGGATGCCCCGGGAGAGGTACTGGTACTTGTCGGGGCCATTGATGGTGAAGGGCAGCACGGCGAAGGTCTTGGCGGGCTCCTGGGCCCCGGCGAAGCCGGGCAGCAGGAGGGACAGGGCCAGGACGCAGGCCGCCAGGATGCGGAAAGAACCCATCTGTGCGCTCCTTGGAAAGGTCTTTTTCCGGGCCGCGGCCCGGGGAGGTTGCTCGCTTCGGCCCGCTGCGCGGGGTGGAGCCCGCGCCGCGCAGGCGTTTGGGAAACCTCCCTGTAGCACCTTCTTTTCCAGGACGCAAAAGGTTCATGGCCGACGGGAGGGCCCGGGCATTGTGCCGCGCGCCCTGGCGGGCTATGCTGCCCCCGGCGCGCCCGGCGGAAAGACGGCAGCGGCCCGCGCCGCCGCGCCATAGCGAGGATTCATGATCGATTCCAGCCAGCCCCCGGGGCGCACCTTCCGTTTCGCCTGCCCCCCGCAGGACATGCCCCTGGCCCTGGCCCTGCTGGCCGGGCAGGGCTACGCCTTCGAGCCGGAGCCCTTCTGGCCCCTGGCCGCCCGGCTCACCGCCGAGCCCCGGCCCCTTGGCTCCAGCGTGGCCAATTTCTTCGGGTTCATCCATGTGCAGGACAAGTCGTCCATGCTGCCCCCGCTGCTGCTGGCCCCGGCCCGGGGCGCGGCCGTGCTGGACCTGTGCGCCAGCCCCGGCAGCAAGACCGGGCAGCTGGCCCAGCTTGTGGGGCCGGAAGGCTTCGTCTTGGGCAACGAGCCCGGCGGCGCGCGGCTGGAGACCCTGCGCCGGACCCTGGAGCGGGTCAACGCCCTGCCCTGCGCGACCTGCTCCTTCCCCGGGCAGGAGGCGCCCCTGGCCGGGGGCCGCTGGCCGTTCATCCTGCTCGACCCGCCCTGCTCGGGCCTGGGAACCCTGGACAAGCACCCCGAGGCCCGGCGCTGGCAGGGCGCGCGGGCCCAACCCCTGGAGCGCCTGCAACGCGACCTGCTGGCCCGGGCCTCGGCCCTGCTGGCCCCCGGGGGCGTCCTGCTCTACTCCACCTGCACCACCAGCCCTGCGGAGAACGAGGCCCAGACCGCCTGGGCCCTGGACGCCCTGGGCCTGGAGCTGGAGCCCCTGGCCCCGCCCCCCGGCTTTGTGGCCCGCCCCCCGGCCCTGCCCGGGCTGGACGGCGTGCTGCCCGTGGACGGCGACGCCTCCGGCGCCCAGGGGTTCTACCTCGCCCGGCTGCGCCGCCCCGGGGCGGGGGCCGACCCGGGCCCCGCTGACGCCGCTGGCGCCGCTGACGCCGCTGGCGCTGCGGACGCCGAAGCCGAAGCCTGCGCCGCGCCGCCGCCCCGGGGCCGCCTCCTGGACGCCGCCGAAACCGCCGCCTGCGCCGAGGCCGGGGCGGAGTTCACGCGCCTGCCTCCCGGCGAGCTCCGCCGCTTCGGCGACGCGCTGTTCCTCGTGCACCGCCGGGCCCGGGGCCTGCTGCCGCCGGGCCTGCCCTGGCAGGGGCTGCCCCTGGGGCGCTTCCAGGCCGGGCGCTTTCGCCCCAACCCGCGCCTGCGGGCCATCCTGCCCGCCGATCCCGCCTGTGCCGTCCATGCCGACTCCGCGCAGGACATCGCCCGCCTGCTGACCGGGCAGGCCCTGCCCGCGCCCCGGGCGCCCTTCGCCGTGCTGCACTTCCAGGGCCGACCCGTGTGCCGCCTTGCGGTCAAGGGCTCCCGGGCCCTGTGGGCCGGGCGCTGACGCGGGCCGCCGCGCGGGCGGGGGGGCGGCACAGCCGCACGGGGACGCCGCAAACAGCGGGGCCCTCGCCCGGGCGCAGAGCCCTGCAACAGAAACGGCAAAACGGAGACGCGGACCGCGGGGCCCCCGCGCGGGCGGGGGGCGCCCACAATGTGCGCCCGAACAAGATCAGTCCACGCGCGGGGCCCCCGCGCGGGCGGGGGAGCGCACCACGGCCACCGGCGAGGGGGCGGACGCCGAGCGGGGCCCTCGCGCAGGCGGGGGAGCGCTGTGCCTGGACGCCGAGCATGATAGGGCCCCGGGCGGGGGCGTGCGGGGTTTGCCCCGGGGAACGTCATCTCCCACGCGGGGCCTTCGCGGGGGCGTGGTGAGGCCGATTGCCCACAACGTGTCGTGTGTCGTCCAACCGGGCCTTCGCGCGGGCGGGGCGCGCCGCGCGCGGAATCCGGGGGCGGCCCGGGGCCCGGCGGGCGGCGCTACGCCGCGCCGCGGCCCTGGTAGTGCAGCACCGGCCGCAGGCCGTCCAGGACGGCGGCGGCGCCTCGGGCCATGACCAGGGCCTCGGTGAGGCCGAGGACGATTTCCACCGGGGCCAGGGGGGTCAGGCGGCGGGCGAGCTCGGCCGTGAGCAGCGGGCTGCGGGCCAGCCCGCCGGTGAGGACCACCAGGTCCGGGGGCGCGGGATCGTCGGCGGTGGTCAGGGCGGGCAGCAGCCCGGCGGCGTGCTTGGCCACGTTGTAGGCCAGGGCGGCCACGGCGTCGCGGGCGGCGTGGTCGCCGGACTGGGCGCGGGCCTGGATTTCGCGGAAATCGTTGGTGCCCAGCAGGGCGAAGAGCCCGCCCCGGCGCAGTACGGCCTGGCGCAGGGCGGGGATGTCGTAGCTCCCGGATTCCAGCAGGCGCAGGACCTCGAGCACGGGCAGGGTGCCGGTGCGTTCGGGGGAAAAGGGGCCCTCGCCGTCCAGGGCGTTGGTCACGTCCACCACGCGGCCGCGCAGGTGGGCGCCGACGCTGATGCCGCCGCCGAGGTGGGCGACCAGGAGCTTGGCCGCGTCGTAGTCCAGGCCGTGGCGCGCGGCGGCCTCGCGGGCGGCGCCGCGCTGGGACAGCGCGTGGAAGGTGCTGCGGCGGCGGACCTGGGGCAGGCCCGTGGGCCGGGCCTCGGGCAGCAACTCGTCGGTGACCACGGGATCGACCACGAAGGCGGGCAGCCCCAGTTCGTCGGCCAGCTCGGCGGCCAGGGGCGCGCCGAGGTTGCAGGCGTGTTCGCCGTGGCGCGCGGCGCGCAGGTCGTCGAGCATGGCCGGGCCGATGGCGTAGGTGCCCCCGGGCAGGGGCGCCAGGAGCCCGCCGCGTCCGACCACGGCGTGCAGGCCGGGCAGCAGGTGGCGGGCCTGGTCGAGGGCGGCGTGGACGGCGCGGCGGCGCAGGGGCAGCTGGGCCCAGACATCGGGCAGGCCGCGCAGCTCGGCGCGCGGATGCTCCAGCTCGCGGTCGAGCAGGGCCTCGTCGCCGTCGAGCAGGACGATCTTGGTGGTGGTGGACCCGGGGTTGACGGTCAGGATCCGGCGGGTCACGCGCGGTCCTCCCGGGCCAGGAAGGCCGCCAGGGCGAGGGACAGCAGCTTGGTGCGCGGGGAGTCGCCGCGCGAGGGCACCACCACGGGCACGCGGCTGCCGACCACCACCCCGGCCATGTCCAGCCCGAGCAGGGTGCTCAGGCTCTTGTAGAGCACGTTGCCGCTTTCGATGTCCGGGGCGACGAGGATGTCGGCATGCCCGGCCACGTCGTTGTCCACGCCCTTGAAGGCCGCCGCCTGGGCCGAGAGGGCCACGTCCAGGGCCATGGGTCCGGCCACGCGGGCGTCGCCGAACTCGCCCTGGGCGCCCATCTTGGCCAGCAGGTCGGCGTCGAGGGTGGCGGGCATGGCCGGGAAGTTGACCTTCTCGGTGGCGGCGAGCATGGCCACCCGGGGCCTGGCCATGCCCAGGCGCCGGGCCACGGCCACGGCGTTGCGCACGATCTCGACCTTGCGCTGGAGGTTGGGGCGGATGTTCACTGCGGGATCGGTGAGCAGCATGAGGCGGCCCGAGCCCGGCTCCTCGAAGAGGGTGACGTGGGAGAGGATGCCCTTGGGCGCGGCGCCGTGCTCCCTGTCCAGCACGGCGCGCAGCAGGGTCGCCGTGGGCACCAGGCCCTTCATGATCAGCGCGGCGCGGCCCTGGCGGAAGAGGGCCACGGCCTGGCGCACGGCGGCCTCGTCGTCGGGGGTTTCGATCCCCTCGAAGGGGCCGATGTCCAGGCCGCGCTCGGCGGCCACGCGCCGGGTGGCGGCCATGTCGCCGATGAGGATGGGCTCGGCCAGCCCGGCCTGCCAGGCGCCCACGGCGGCCTCGAGCACGAAGCCGTTGGCCGAGCGGGCGATGGCCACGCGCGGCGGCGGGCCCTGGGGCAGGGCCTCGCGCAGCAGGGCCTGGAGGCCGGGCACGGGGGCGGGCGGCGCGGCGGGCATGGCGGCCTCCTATTCGTCGCCGCGCTTGAGGGCGATCATCCCCGAGCGGCACAGGCTCTTGATGCCGTGGGGCTTCAGCATGCCGATGAAAGCGTCGACCTTGCCGCTGTCGCCGCTCATCTCGGCGGTGATGCTTTTTTGGCCCATGCCGACGACGTTGGCGCGGAAGACCTCGAATATCTGCATGATCTGCGTGGTCGCGGCGGGCTCCATGGCCAGCTTGACCAGGACCAGTTCGCGGTCCACGAAATCGCGGCGGCGCAGGTCGTCGACGCTGATGATGCAGCCCATGTGCTGCATTTCCGCGGTGATGCGCGCGATGTCGTCCTCGGAGCCGTCCAGGCCGATGGTCAGGCGCGAGACGCCGGGGTCCTCGGTCTCTCCGGCGGAGAGGCTGCGGATGTTGACGTTGTACTTGCGGATGGCCTGGGCCATGTCGGCCAGGACGCCGGGGTTGTTCCGGGCCAGGGCGGAGATGGTGTGCATCTGTGTCATGCGGGCTCCATTGGTGGGGCCTGGATTGCGAACGGCGCGGGCCCCCGGCCGGAGGATATCCGGTTCCGGGGGCCCGTGCAACGTGGGCGGGAGGTCAGCCCCGGGCGCCCAGGGCGATGCGCAGGCAAAGGGCCGCGCCGCCCCAGGTGATGCCGAAGCCGACGCACATCATGATGATGGCGCTGGCGCTCATGATTCACCTCGCAGGGATGCGTCGTGTTTGACGGCGAAACCGGGGCGGCCGGAGGTCGCCCGCAGGGCCAGGCCCAGCAGGACGCAGGCCGCGATGACGGTCCATCCGTAGGCCAGCAGCTCGGTGGAGCCGTAGCCGCCGTAGGGGGCGGTCAGGTCGCCGTAGAGGTTGAGCACCACCAGCAGGGCCAGGATGCCCACCGACAGGTAGCGCAGGCAGATGGTCCACCACGCGCCCACGGCGAACTCGGACACGGAGTTGGCGTGTTCGCGCACGACCTCCAGGCGGCACAGCCAGGAGAGCAGGAATATCTCGGCCAGGGCCACGCCGAGGATGCCCAGGTTGTTGGCGAAGTGGTCCACGATGTCCAGGACGTAGAGCCCGCCGCCCAGGCAGAAGACCGAGGAGATGACGAACCCGGCCAGGCACAGGGAGGTGGCGGTGGTCTTGCGGCTCCAGCCGAACTTGTCCATGAACGCGCTGATGCAGGCCTCGACGATGGAGATGTGCGAGCTCATCCCGGCCATGGTCAGGGACAGGAAGAACAGGGTGCCGAAGAACACGGGCATGGGCATGAGGTTGATGGCCGTGGGGATGGTCACGAAGGCCAGGCCCACGCCGCCGCCGGCGACCTCGGAGAGCGGCACGCCCTGCCGGGCGGCCATGTAGCCCAGCACGGAAAAGATCATCACGCCCGCGAGCATGGAGAAGCCGCAGTTGATGAACACGGTCATGAAGGCGTTGTTGTTGATGTCCGAGCGGGCGGGCAGGTAGCTGGAATAGGCGATCATGATGGCGAAGCCCACCGAGAGGGTGAAGAAGATCTGCCCGTAGGCGGCGACCCAGACCCGGTAGTCCGTCAGGCGCGAGAAGTCGGGGGTGAACAGCCAGTTCACGCCTTGGGCCGCGCCGTCGAGCCAGACGACCCGCAGGGTGAAGACCAGCACCAGCAGGAACAGCACGGGCATGAGCACCTTGCCCGCGCGCTCGATGCCGGCGCGAACGCCCGACACGCAGGCCAGCCAGGTCACGGCCCAGGCCAGGGCCACCGCGCCGAGAATGGTCGGGCGCAGGCTGCCCAGCTCCAGGGCCCCGGAGGTCAGGCCCAGGAACTCGCCGAAGAAAAAGGCCTTGGGGTCTTCGCCCCAGGCGCCGGACAGGGCGAAGCCCGTGTAGCTGATGGTCCAGCCGACCACGGCCACATAGTAGACGGCGATGGTGGTGGCGACCATGACCTGGATCCAGCCCAGCCACTCCCAGCGGCGGCCGATGCTGGCCAGGGCCTTGGGCGCCGAGCCCCGGAAGCGGTGCCCCAGGGTGAATTCCAGGATCATGAAGGGGATGCCCGCGGTGAGCATGGCGAAGAGGTAGGGGATGAGGAAGGCGCCGCCGCCGTTTTCATAGGCCATGTAGGGGAAGCGCCAGATGTTGCCCAGCCCGATGGCCGAACCCACGGCGGCCAGGATGAAGCCCAGGCGCGAACCCCATTGTTCGCGTTGCGTCATGAAAGAACCCTCGATTATGGATTTTGCCTTGCCCCGCGCGCCTTGCCTGCCGCGCGGAGCGGCCTGCATACATCCCGAGGGCGCCCCTGTCCAGCCCGGGCCGTCAGTTGGCGGCCTCGGAGGGCGGGGCGGCGCGGTCCAGGGCGCGGTCGAGGTCGTCGGCCAGCATGGCGCGCACCTGCTCGGCGTAGGCGTCCAGGGCGCGCGGGTCGATGGCCTCCAGGACCTCCTCCTCCCCGCCCACGGCGGAGAAGGGCTTGGCGAAGACGCACAGGAGGTGCAGCCCGGCCATGCGCCCGTCGAGCATCACCGCCGCCAGCACGTTGGCCCGGCCCAGGCGGCGCTTGAGGGCCGAGGGCGTGCCGGGGATGCGCAGCATCTGGCTCTTGCTGAAGAACAGGTAGCGCAGGGCGCACCGCCCTGTGCTCAGGGGCTGGTTGTGGAAGCCCTGGTCCAGGTCCACGCCCTGTTCCGCGGCGCTCTGGAGCATGCTGAAGATGTCCGCCGCGATGCTGCGGACGTAGCCTTCCGGTTCCTGGGTCGCGCTCATGGTGTCTCCGGTGTTCGGGGTTCGGATACGGGATGCGGCCGTGGGGGCGGGCGCGGGGCTGCGGGGGCGGGGGGGCCGCCCGCGCGTCCTGCCGGGCGTCTGCCTATACCGCCTGGACCAGGAAGCCCTTCAGGTACTGCCCCTCGGGGAAGTTCAGGGCCACGGGATGGTCCGGAGCCTGGGCGAAGCGGCGCACGATGCGCGCGTCGCGGCCCGAGTCCAGAGCGGCCCCGGCCACGACCTTCTGGAAGAGGTTCTCGTCCATGAGCCCGGAGCAGGAGAAGGTGAACAGCAGGCCGCCGGGCTCCAGCAGGCGCAGGGCCAGGAGGTTGATGTCCTTGTAGCCCCGGCAGCCGCGCTGGACGTTGGCCCGCGAGTCCACGAAGCGCGGCGGGTCGAGGACGATGGCGCCGAAGGTCCGGCCCTGGTCGCGCAGGCGGCGCAGGGCGGCGAACACGTCGTCGCAGAGGAACTCGGCGCGCTCGCGGGGCAGGGCGTTCAGGTCCATGTTGGCCCGGGCCAGGTCCAGGGCCGGGGCGCTGGTGTCGATGTTGGTGCAGCGCGCGGCGCCGCCGAGCAGGGCCATGACGCCGAACCCGCCGGTATAGCTGAAGCAGTTGAGCACGTCGCGCCCGGCGCACAGTTCCATGACGGCGCGGCGGCTGTCGCGCTGGTCGAGGTAGTAGCCGGTCTTGTGCCCGGTGCGGATGTCCACCAGCAGCCGGGCGGGGCCCTCCTCGATGACCACGGGGTCGGGCGGCTCGTCGCCCGCCAGATGCCCGGCCAGGGGGATGAGCCCCTCCTTGGCGCGCACGTCGGAGTCCGAGCGCTCCCAGACGCCCCGGGCGCCGGTGGCCTCCAGGAGGGCCAGGGCGATGTCGCGCTTGTGGCGCTCGGCGGGCATGGTCAGGAATTCGCAGGAAATCCAATCGTCGTAGCGGTCGGCCACCACGCCGGGCAGCCCGTCGGATTCGGCGTGGACCAGGCGGCAGGCGCGCGGGGGCACCGCCGGGCCCAGGGCCGCCCGGGCGCCCACGGCGGCGCGCACCCGGGCCCGGAAGAACTCGGGCCCCACGGCGTCCGCGCGCTCGAAGCTCCAGGCGCGGGCCACGATCTGCGATTTCGGCGAATAGCCCGCGCTGGCCAGCCAGCGGCCGTCGGCGGCGAGCACGTCCACGGTGTCCCCCGGGCGGGGGGAGCCCTCCACGTCGTCCACGGCGCCGGAGAATATCCAGGGGTGGCGGCGGACCAGGGATTTTTCCCGGCCCTTCTTGAGTCGTATGGCTTGCATGGGGCGGTGGTATCATCAAATTCCGCGCCGGAAAACCGCCCGGAGCCCGGAAAAATCCGGCCCGGTCCGGGCCGGGGGCGCGGGCGCGGCGGCCCCGGGCCCCGCCTACAGCCGCAGCCAGATGGGGACGTGGGCCGAGGCGTCCAGGGCGGCGTCCAGGGTCCGGGCCCCGGGCAGCAGTGATTCCAGCAGCTTCCAGTAGTCGGGGGAGTGGTTGAGATACCGTGTGTGACACAGTTCGTGATACAGAACGTAGTCGGCCAGCTCCGGGGGCAGCAGGAGCAGGGTGCAGTTGAGGCTGATGGTGCCCGAGGCCGAGCAGCTACCCCAGCGCGTTTTTTGGGCGCGCACGCGCAGGGCGCAATAGGGCAGGCCCAGGGCGGAGGAGAGGGCGCGCAGCCGGGGGCCGAAGACCTCGCGGGCCTGGGCCTTGAGCCAGGCGCGGACCAGGGCCCGGCAGGCGTCGTCGTTTCCCGTGTCGCCCGCAAGGAGCAGGGTGTCGGGGCCGGGCTGGCGCAGGGCCGGGGCCTTGCGCGGGTCGTGGGCCGTGCGCAGGGCCACCTCGCGGCCCACGGCGCGCAGGGGCAGGGCCGGGGGCGGGGCCGGGGCGGTCCCGGGCTTCCAGCCCAGGGCGGCGATGCGCTCCAGGTGCCGCGCGGCCCATTGGGCCCGGTCGCGGACAATGGCCGGAACCTGGGCGCGGTCGAAGCCCCGGGGCACGACCACCTCCAGGCCCACGCGCGGCGAAACGCGCAGGGTCACCCGCCGGGCGCGGGGGCTCTCGCGCACGGTGTAGGGCGGCAGGGCGCCCGGGGGCGGCGTCACGCCGCGCGCCCCCGGGCGCCGGGGCCTAGCGGCCGCAGCACTTCTTGAACTTCTTGCCGCTGCCGCAGGGGCAGGGGTCGTTGCGGCCGGTCTTGGGCGCCTCGCGGCGCACGGTGGGGTTGCCGCGCACCTGTCCGTCCACATAGACCCAGGCGCCGTCCTCGCGGCGGAACTCGGCTTTTTCGCTGTGCTGCTGGGGCACGCCGTCCAGGGCGAAGGAGGCGGTGAAATCGACCATGCCCCGCTGGTCGGCCTCGCCGCCGGCCTCGGTGGCGCGGATGTCCAGGCCGAGCCACTGGGAGTTCCTGGACCAGGCCGTGGCGGCCTCGTGGTCGAAGTCGTCGCGCTGGGCCGCGCACAGGGTGCGCCGGACGTGCTCGATGGCGCCGGTGGCGTAGGCGCTGTAGCGCGAGCGCATGAGGGCCTCGGCGGTGGGCGCCGGGACGGCTCCGGAGATGATCGGCCCGCAGCAGGCCTCGAAGGTCTGCCCCGATCCGCAGGGGCAAGGGGTTGTTTCGGTCACGAAGGCTCCGTGGCGCGTGGCGCCGTTTGGCGCGCGGGCCGGGGGCGCGCCGCGCGCCGCGCCGGGGGGGCCGGGCAGGCGCGCAGGGCGGCGTGCGCACGGCCTGCGGCGGGATGATGGTGTCTGGCGATCAGGCGATCAGTGCTGGTGTCCGCACGAGCCGTCCTCGTGCCCGTGGTGGTCGCAGATGGGCGAGGGCGGCACGGCGCCTCCGGCCAGCCAGTGCTCGGCCACCTGGCGCACCTGGCCCTCGTAGCCGCGCAGGGCCTGGATGCCCGCGCGCGCCAGGGTGTCCACCGCGCCCTGGCCCATGTTGCCCGCCAGCAGCACGCTTACGCCGTTTTCGGCCAGGGTCGGGGCCAGGTTGGACTTGCAGCCGCACTCGCGCGGCGGCACCATGTGTTCCTCCACCTCGATCTGGCGGGTCTGGTCGTTGACGGTCAGGATGGTGAAGAACTGGCAGTGGCCGAAATGGGCGTCCACCACATGGGCTCCGTCCTGTTCCTTGCTGGGGATGGCGATCTTCATGCGTTCTCCTGCGGCTTTACGCCGGGCGCCGCGTCTGGCACCCTGGCCGGGAGGAGTATAAGCCTTCCGTCCCGCACAGCAACCGCCCTGGGGCACTCTTTTTTACCCTATGCCTATCGTCCTGGATTCCATAGTCATTCCCGATGCGGAGCTGGAGTTTTCCGCCACGCGCAGCTCCGGGCCCGGCGGCCAGCACGTCAACAAGGTCAGCACCTGCGTGACCGTGAGCTTCGACGTGGCCGGGGCGCCCTGCCTGCCCGAGGCGGCGCGGGCGCGCCTGCTGGAACGCCTGGCCCCGCGCCTGACCCGCGAGGGCGTCCTGCGCGTCAGCGTGCAGGACACGCGCTCCCAGGCCGCCAACAAGGAGCTGGCCGTGGAGCGCCTGACGGCCCTGCTGCGTGCGGCCCTGGCCCGGCCCAAGCCCCGCCGCCCCACCCGGCCCACCCGCGCCTCGCGCCAGCGGCGCCTGGAAGCCAAAAAACGGCGCGGCGCCGTCAAGCAGGGCCGGGGCCGCGTGGGCGGCGGGGAGGACTAGCCGCCGCGTCGGCGCCCCTTGGTCTCGCCGTCGGCGCCGTGCCGCCTGCCGCCGCCGGGGTGCTCCGTTCCGGCGCGGCTCCGCTTGTCGACCCTTGGCCGCCCCGGGGGCCCGGCTTGCGTTTCGGTTGCTTATCAGGCCGCGCCAGCTCTAGCACCTGGGCATATGCAGCGCCAGCCCGCCAAGGGAGGTTTCCTTGTACTTGCAGTGCATGTCGCGCCCGGTCTGGTTCATGGTCCAGATGGCCTTGTCCAGGTCGATGACCTGGGTGGCGGGGTCGCCCAGGGTGGCCATGAGGTAGGCGTTGTAGGCCTTGACCGCGCCCATGGCGTTGCGCTCGATGCAGGGGATCTGGACATAGCCGCCCACGGGGTCGCAGGTCAGGCCCAGGTGGTGCTCCAGGGCGATTTCCGCAGCGTTCTCGGCGACCTGGAGCGGGTGGCCCTTGGCGTAGGCCAGCATGGCGGCGGCCATGGCCGAGGCCGTGCCGATCTCGCCCTGGCAGCCGACTTCGGCACCGGCCAGGGAGGCGTTGCGCTTGACCAGGAAGCCCACGGCGGCGGCGGCCAGCAGGCCCCGGCGCACGGCCTCGCGCGGCAATTTCATGTGGTTGTGCAGGACATAGAGCAGGCTGGGGATGACTCCCGAGGAACCCGAGGTCGGCGCCGTGACCACCAGGTGCCCGGCGGCGTTTTCCTCGGCGGCGGCCATGGCGTAGGCGTTGATGAGCATCAGGAAGCGGTCGGAGCTGTGGCGCGACTCGCCCGCGCGGCGGACCAGGATCGGCGCCTTGCGCCGCAGGCCGATGCAGCCCGGCAGCACCCCTTCGGTTTCGCAGCCCCGGCGCACGGCGTTTTCCATGTGCCGCATCACGCGGTCGAGCTGCTCCTCGATCTCGCGGGCGCTGCGCCCGTGCAGGGCCTTTTCGTTGGCCAGGATCAGCTCGTGCAGGGCCAGGCCCGTGCGCGCGAGCTGGGCGCGCAGTTCGGCCATGGTCGTGTAGGGGTGCGGCGGGCGGCCCAGGTCCGGCTCCTGCCAGCCGCGCCACTGGATGAACCCGCCGCCCACGGAGTGGTATTCCATCTCCAGCAGCGTGCCCCCGCCCTCCAGCAGCCGCAGGACCAGGGTGTTGCTGCAGGCGAAGCCGTGCTCCACGGCGTCGAAGACCACCGTGCCCGGCCCGAGGTCCAGGGCGGCGCCCTCCACGGGCAGCGGGTGGCGCCGGGCGGGGTGCTCCAGCAGCTCGTCCAGCAGGGCCTGGGGCACGGTTTCCGGGCTGTAGCCCAGCAGGCCCGCCAGCACGGCCTTGTCCGTGCCGTGGCCGTCGCCCGTGGCCGACAGGGAGCCGTAGAGATGGCAGCGCAGCCCGTCGGCCCGGGCCAGCACATCCCCGGGCAGGGCGCGCACACGCTCCAGGAAGTCGAAGGCCGCGCGCATGGGGCCGATGGTGTGCGAGCTCGACGGGCCGGGGCCGATGTTGAAGAGGTCGAAGACCGAGGTGGTTATGGCGCTCATGGCTGCCATGTAGCCGCAATTGCCGTCCGGATGCAAGGCGGTTGCGGCCCGGGCCGGGTGGGGGTAGCCTTGGCCCCGCAAGCAAGGAGATCGCCCGTGCCCCTGGTTCCCTCCGCCTTTTGTCCGCCCTTCTATCTGCGCGGCGGCCATGTCCAGACCCTGTACCCCTTCCTGCTGCGGGCTCCCGTGCCCGTGGACTACCGCCGCGAACGCCTGGAGCTGCCCGACTCGGACTTCGTGGACCTGGACTGGAGCCTGGCCGCCGGGCCCGGCGGAGCCCGCGCCGCGCGCGTGGCCCTGGTGGTCCACGGCCTGGAGGGCCATTCGCGGCGCAAGTACGTTCGCGGCATGGTCCGCGCCCTGAACGCCGCAGGCTGGGACGTGTGCGCCATGAACCACCGGGGCTGCTCGGGCGAACCCAACCGCCTGGCACGCACCTACCACAGCGGCGAGACCGGCGACCTGCACGCGGCCCTGGTCCGGGCCCTGGGCGCGGGGGGCTACGCCAGCGCCGCCCTGGTGGGCTTCAGCATGGGCGGCAACCAGGTGGCCAAATACCTTGGCGAGGAGCCCGGGCGCGTGCCGCCCCAGGTGCGCGCCGGGGTGGCCGTGTCCGCGCCCCTGGACCTCGCGGCCTCGGTGCGCGCCCTGGAGCGCGGCCCGGCGCGGGTCTATCAGGCCTACCTCATGCGCAGCCTGAAGGAGAAGATGCGCGCCAAGGCCGCAGCCCAGCCCGGGGCCCTGGCCGGGCTGCCCCAGGGCCCCGGGCTGGACGCCATGCGCACCTTCCGCGAGTTCGACGACGCCTACACCGCGCCCCTGAACGGTTTTGCCGACGCCCGGGACTACTATGCGCGAAACGGGGCCGTGCGCGTGCTCGAAGGGGTGGGGCTGCCGCTTCTGGTGCTGTGCGCCGCCGACGACCCGTTCCTGGGGCCGGAGTGCTATCCGCGCGCCCTGGCCCGGGCCAGCGCCGTCCTGCACCTGGAGACCCCCGCCACCGGGGGGCATGTGGGCTTCGCCGCCGCCCGGAGCGCGGCGACCTATGCCGAAAACCGGACGGTGGAATTCCTGGGAACCCACTGCTGACAAGGCCGGATAGCCTTTTTATAGCGCGGGCGGCGCCCCTTGCGCCCGGGGCCGGGCGAGTGCAGGCCGGGGCGTGCTCCGCCAGCGCGCGGGGCGCGCCGCAGGGCTGCACCCACCACAAGCCACGAGAACAGCTGCTTGGCCAGCGCGTGCCGCGCCGCACCCGGGGGCGCCGGGGCGGCCCCGGCGCCGGGCGCCCGTCCGGCTTCCCGGCAGCTTCGGCCCTTCGCCCGGCCAGGTCCCGCGCGGCTGCACGGCCCCGGGGCGCAGGAGCCCCGCGCGGCCACCCCGGTTCCGACCCGGCCCCGGGCCGCCCGCCGCTTTTCCCCTTGGCCGGGCCCGGCCGGGGCGTCCCGCCCCCGGCCCTTCGCCCGGGCAGGCGCCCGGGGGGGCGGGGACGCGGATTTCCGTGACGCGCGCGGGCGGTTTCTGCTATTCTCGTGCTCGCCGCCGCCGGGCGGCGCCAACCGCAACCACCGAGGGACGCACCATGCGCATGGTCATGACCGCCGCCCTGCTGCTGGCCCTGGCCCTGCCTGCGGCCGCCGCCGACAAGCAGGCCTCCTGCAAGGAAGTGTACCAGATCTATCAGGCCTGCTACGACGGCGGGCGGCAGATGGACCTTCAGGGCTGCCAGTATGTGGTGGAGGCCCTGGGGCCCCGGCTGATGAGCGAGGACGGCCTGACGGGCTTTTCCGCGGCGCTTAGCGTAGGCATGTGCAAGCGCGGCTGCGAGGATGGGGCGAACAAGAAAAGCGCCATGACCCAGGCCGCGTTTGCCAAGGAATTCTGCGGCACCATCCTCAAGTAGCCGCCGCGGCTGACCGGGGTGCCGGGCCTCGCGGCCGCGCCGCGCCGCGCCGGGGCGGCCGTGCCCGGCCCTTTGCCGGGCGGCCCGGGTAATTTCCGTCGCCCGCGCATCCGGTCTTGACAATTCGGCCGGAATCGATACTTTCGACCTCCCGGACGCGTTCCGGCCCATGTGGGGCTGTAGCTCAGTTGGGAGAGCGCTTGAATGGCATTCAAGAGGCCGTCAGTTCAATTCTGTCCAGCTCCACCATGAAAGATCAAGGGATTCAGGCAGCCGCCTGAATCCCTTTTTCTTTGGTGGCCCGGGGGCGTCTGGGTCGTCCCGCTCCGGGGTTGCCGGGCGGCGTGGGGGCTCCGCCGGGGGCGGGGACGCCCCGGCCCGGCTACAGGCGCGACAGGACGTGGGCGCGCAGCACCTCGGCCAGGGGGGCGGGGTTGAAGAGCTGGTCGCGGTCCACGGCGAGGTCGGCCCGGGGCGGCTCAGGCAGCGTGTCCAGGTCCTCGTAGCGGACCTTCACGGCCAGGCCGTCCTCCACCATGTCGTCCAGCAGGCGGAACTCCGTCTCGAAGACCCAGGTGTGCTTGCCGTAGGGCAGCAGGTCGTAGAGCAGGGTGCTCATGCCGCCGGCCACCACGTTGACCTCGGCCATGACCTCGTCGGTGATGTCGCGCACGCCCACGATGCGCTCGCGGTGGCCCTGGGGCAGGCCGTAGCAGTCGAGCTGGCGGTCGGGGTTCTCGTCGGGCTTGAACTTGAAGTACACCGTCCAGCCCAGGTCCATGAGCTTGCGCATGCACTGGCCGATGCGCAGGGTGTTGCCCCAGAATTCATAGGGCACCAGCACGTTGCGCGGGGAAAACTTCGGCGAATCCAGGCGGCGGTAGCCGTAGGACAGCTTGTTGGCCCCGGGCAGGTGGAATCCCGGGGGGTAGACCCGGCTCCAGCGGCGCAGGACCTTTTCCCAATAGGGCCCCCAGGTGATCACGTTGTCGAAGCCGTTGTAGCTTCCCGGGGCCCAGCGCTCGAAGGTGTAGGCCGCCTGGCGCCTCGCGTACATGCTGAACTGGTAGCCCACGGTGGGCACCCCCAGGGACTGGCAGGCATACAGCAGCGGGTAGATCTCCTGGTGGTCCTCCAAGCCGAAGAGCAGCCGGGGCGGGCGCGGGCGCAGGGCCTCCAGGTGGCGGCGGTATTCCCAGACCGCGAAGGACATGTGCTCCTCGGCGCGGCGGATCACGGCGGCCACGGCCGGGCGCAGGGCCGGGGCGAAGGCCGACAGGTCGTAGGTGTTGCAGAAGACCTGCGGCGCGGCCCAGCGGCGGTGCAGGAAATAGACCGGGTGGTCCTGGGCGTCGCGCCGGTCGAGCAGGGGCCGCGAGGGCGAGTAGACGAAATGGAAGGGCACGCCCTCGGCCTCGAAGAATTCGAGCATCTCGCGGGTGCGGAAGTCGCGGGGGCCGTAGCGGTAGAAGAGCAGGTCGCCCCCGGGTCGCGCGGCCACCGCGCGGTTGTGGGCGGGCAGGGTCCGGCGGTAGAGCCGCCACGCCGCCCAGCGCGCCCCGGGGTTGCAGCGGCGCGGGTGCAGCACTTCCCAGATGCGCGCGAAATTCAGGCGGTTCAGGAAATACGGGATGCGCCGCCGCCGGGCGAGATCGTCCAGCAGCGGGCCGTACTGCACCAGCCGGAACAGCCAGCGCCAGTAGAGGTTGCCCACCTGGGTCGACAGCCAGTTGAAGCCGTCGCGGCGGTAGTTGTCCAGAAAGCGCGTGCCCTCCGGAGTCCTGGCCTCGTACAGCAGGAAGAGCAGCTCCAGGGCCTCGTCCAGGTCGTTGCGCGGGTGCCATGTGCGCGTTGCCCCGGGGCCCCTGACCTCGACGATGCCCGAGGTGCCCTCGCGGATCAGGACCGGGAGCATGGCGCCCCCCCGGCGGCGCGCCGGGCCGCCCCGCGCGTGCGCCGCCTCACTGCTCGTCCTCCAGGGGCCGGTCCTTGCGGCCGTAGGCCACGCGGGCTTCCCAGACCTTCATGCCGATCTTGCGGCCCAGGTCGGCCTGGCGCGACCGGATGAGCGCGTCGGCGGCTTCCTTGTTGCCCTCAAGGCGCAGGAGCGTGGCCGACTCCAGGTCGCGCAGGTAGCGTTCGCATTCGTGGATCACGGCGGACAGGTCCAGGGTGGCCAGGGGCTCGGGCACCCGGACGGAGCGGACTTTGCGGGGCATGGCGGCTCCTCCTCGGTCATGCGATTACAAAACGTTTACGTTTTGTCAACGCATTGGACGCCGAAAGGCAGTACGCGGCCGCCTCCCCGGAGCGGGGCGCGGCCGGGACGGGCGCGGCCCCGAAGCGGTCGCACCCCGGGTGGCTGCACCCCCGGACGGGGGCGGCGCTGGAGGTTTCGAAGGCGCATCCGGCTGCGACCCCGGATGGGCGCGAATCCGGATGGACTGCGACCCCGGATGGGCGCGGCCCCGGGGCAAAAAAAACGGCGGCCCCGGAGGGGGCCGCCGCGTCGCCGCGCCGGGCGGAGGCTACAGGGCCGCCTTGGCCGCGGCCAGGGCCGCCGCGTAGTCGGGCTCGTCGGCCACCTCGGGCACGATCTGCTGGTAGGCCACCACGCCGGTCCGGTCGATGACCAGCACCGCGCGGGCCA
>NZ_JALNWM010000010.1 GCF_023230885.1 Desulfocurvus sp.
GTACACGGTGGCCTGGCCGATGGACTTGTCCTGCGCCTTGACCTTGTTGTAAAGGTCCTCGGACGCAAGATGGCCGTCCTCGGCCAGGAACACATCCAGGATGAGCCGCCGCTGGGGCGTCATCTTGAGGTTCTTCCTGGTCAGGAAGTCGGTGAAAACGGCCTGTGGCTCCTTCATGGCCCCTCTCTTGCTGGCGTGACGTTTTTGGCAGTTTTTGGCATTTATTCAGTCCCGCGCCATTCTGTCAAGGTGAACCCCCCGGGAGGCATCATGTCCCCTTTGCCCCGCATCATCGACATCACCCTGCCCATCGGCCCGGCGACCCCGCCCTGGCCCGGCGATCCGGGCCTGACCGTGGGCGCGGCGCACACCTTCGCCTCCTCGGGCTGGCATACCTCCGTCCTGACCCTGAGCGCCCACACGGGCACCCATGTGGACGCCCCGGGGCACATGCTGCCCGACGGCGCCCGGCTGGACGCCTTCGGCCTGGAGCGCTTCGTCCTGCCTGCGGTGGTGGCGGAAGCGGGGCCGGGCCCCCTGGTGGGGGCGGACGCGGTGCGCCGCAGCGGCGTCCGCCCCGGCGAGGCCCTGCTGCTGCGCACGGACAACTCCGCGCGCGGCCTGGCCGACGCCTCGGGGGCCATGCGCACCGACTTCACGGCCCTGTCCCCCGGGGCCGCCCGGGCCGTCGTGGACGCCGGGGCCTCCCTGCTCGGTATCGACGGTCCCTCGGCGGACCCGTACGGCGCCGCCGTCCCCGCGCATACGCTCCTCATGGGCGCGGGGGTGCTCATCGTCGAGAGCCTGGCCCTGGCCCTGGCGCCGTTGGGGCGCCACCTGCTGGTCTGCCTGCCCCTGCGCCTGCCCGGGGTGGAGGCCAGCCCCGTGCGCGCCGTGCTGCTGGAGGGGGCCGCGGGCTGACGCGCGCCCTGCGCGGCGGCGCGGCCCGCGCCGTGGCCGCCGGATGAAAAGGCCCGCGCGCACCCTGTGCGCGCGGGCCTCGCGTCGCGCGTCGGCCGGGCCGGTTGGCTAGAGGACCCGGGTCACGCTGAAGCCCAGGCCCGAAGCCTCGATGGCCTCTGCCGATCCCAGGACCACCACCTGCCCTCCGGCCAGGGCCGCGTCCATGCGCTCGCCCAGGGCCCGGAAATCCGCCGCGCTGGCGCCAAGCAGCTCCTCGCGCATGGCCTGGCGGCGCTCGTCCGTGTCGCCCGTCAGTTCGCGCAGCAGGGCGGTGAGGCCCTGGGCGTCGGGCAGCAGGTGGGCGTCCACGTCGCCCACGGCGCCGATGACGGCCTTGGCCAGCTCGTCGGCGGACAGGTCCAGGGCCTTGAAGAAGGCGCCCGTGCCGTCGAAGGCCGCCAGGGTGCCCGCCAGGGCCGGGTCGCGGTATGAGGCGAAGGCCAGGGACCCCGCGAAGCGGTCCAGCACGCAGAAGGCCCCGTAGGCCCCGCCGCGCACGCGGACCTTCTCCCACAGGTAGCCCATGCGCGCGTACTTCACCGCCGCGAGGTCCGCGCCGTGGAAGCTCCAGCCCGTGCCCCGCAGGTCCACGATCTTGCCCACATAGTTCACCCGCGCCGGGATGGCCAGGCCCTCGCGTTCGGGCAGGGGCTCCGGGCTCCAGGCCGCCGCCGGGGCCGCCCCCGCGGGCAGGGCGGCGGCGAAGTCCGCCAGGGGGCCCTCGATGGCCGCCAGGTCCGCCGCGTCGCCGGTGACGTTGAGCACCATGTTGCCCGCGCGCGCCAGCAGCCCGCGCAGTTCCTCCAGCCGCGCCAGCACCCCGGGCCAGTCGGCGTCGATTTCCGCGGCCAGGGCGCGCACGGCGCCCAGGGCCTCCAGCCCGCCCATGCGCTCGGCGGCCCAGCCCGCAAGGCTGGCCCGGGCCCGCAGCCGCGAGAGGACCACAGCGTGCCCCGAGGGCACCAGGGACTGCTCCATGCGCGCCTTTTCCTCGCCGACCATGAGCCGGAAGCGCTCGCGGTCGTCGAAGCGGGCGTCCAGCAGCACGTCGCGCAGGATGTCCAGCATCTCCGGAGCGTTGGCCGCAGTGGCCTTGCCGTGCAGGAACAGCCGGGCCACGGGCGCGGCGGCGTCCAGGGCCGTGGAGGTGAAGACCTCCGAGCCCATGCCGCCGGTCTTGCGCGCGATGCGCATGGACAGTTCGGCGAAGTCCTCGCGCGTGGTGCCCATCTCGAACAGCGCGCGCCCGAAGAGCGGCACCAGGGGCAGCAGCCGCTGGGGCACGCAGGTCAGGTCCAGCCCGGCGTCGAGGTAGACGATGCCCCGGGCCGGGATGTCGTGCAGCCGGGTCATGGCCGCGGCGGTGGCCCCGGGGCGCGAGGGAATGACCGCGCCGCGCGCGGGGATGTCGGACAGCTCCAGGCGCGGGATGGCGGCCAGGGCCTCGGGGCTGTCGGGGGTTTCCTGGAGCCGGGCCAGCTCGCGGGCCCGGGCCATGACCCCGGCCCGGGCGGCCTCGTCCATGTCGGCCAGTTCGGCCGCCAGTCCGGCGGCCTCGTCGGCCTCGCGGGCGGCCGCCAGCCCGGGGTCGGGCCGCAGAACCACCGTCACCCGGTGCGGGTTGCCCAGCAGGTGGGTGCGGATGAGCTCCTGGAACACAGGCTCGCCCGCGTCAAGGCGCGCCTTGAGGGCCGCCAGCGGCGCCTCGAAGGCCAGCGGCTCGAAGGGGTCGGCGTCGTAGAGCCAGTTGGTCAGGCTGGACAGCATCATGGACAGCCCGCGCGGGAAGCGCCCGGTGTTGTTCTCGCGCAGGTCGAACTCCACGGTGTTCAGCGCGGCCTCGACCATGTCCCGGGTGGGGCCCCCGGCGGCCAGGCGTTCCAGGGTTTCCAGCACCAGGGCCTGCACGGCGGCCTCGTCGCGCAGCTCCACGCCCCGCAGGCCGATGGAGAAGTACATCTGGCGCAGTTCCGTCTCCAGGCCCGTGCCCGCGAGATCCTCGCCCAGGCCCGACTCCATGAGCGCGCGGCGCAGGGGCGACGACGGCAGGCCGGTGAGCAGCTCTTCGAGTACCTCCAGGGCCAGGGCCAGGGGCCGGTCGGTGACCTCGGGCAGCAGCCAGTTGAGCACCACCATGCCGCTGGGGTCGTCTCCGGCGTCGAAGGGCTTCTCCACCCGGCGCGGGGCCGCCAGGGGCGCCTGGGCGGGCACCCGGGAGTCCACTTCCCGGGGGCCGAACTCGTCCAGGAAGGCGCCCAGCACCCGCAGCCGTTCGGCCTCGGGGTCGTCGCCGTAGAACCAGAAGCGGGCGTTGGCCGGGTGGTAGTAGGTTTCGTGGAAGGCCTTGAATGCCTCGTAGGTCAGCGCGGGGATGACCTCGGGGTCGCCGCCCGAGTCCAGGCCGTAGGGCGTGTCGGGGAACAGGGCCTGCTGGCAGGCCTCGTGCAGCACGCCGTCGGGCGAGGAGTAGGCGCCCTTCATCTCGTTGTAGACCACGCCCTTGCGCGTGAGCGGCCCCTGGGGGTCGTCCAGCTCGTGGTGCCAGCCCTCCTGGCGGAAGATGTCCTCGGTGATCAGGGGGTGGAAGACCGCGTCCAGGTACACGTCCACCAGGTTGCGGAAGTCCGCGAGGTTGGTGCTGGCCACGGGGTAGCAGGTCTTGTCCGGATAGGTGAAGGCGTTGAGGAAGGTTTGCAGGGAGCCCTTGAGCAGCTCCACGAAGGGCTCCTTCACCGGATAGCGCCGCGAGCCGCACAGCACCGAGTGCTCCAGGATATGGGCCACGCCCGTGGAGTCGGCGGGCGGGGTGCGCAGGGTCACGCCGAAGACCTTGTTCTCGTCGGGGCAGGCCACGGACGCGAGCTGGGCGCCGGTCTTGTCGTGGCGGTACAGGCGGGCCGTGCAGCCCGCCTCGGGAATCTCCTGCTCGCGCAGCAGCGTGAATCCGTACATGGTGTCCATCCGTCCTCCGGTTGGTTGAATGCGTGGCGTCGGCCAGGGTCCGGTTGTACATGAGCCCGCCCCGGAAATGAACCCCCGCGCGGGGGGGCGGGGCGGGCGGCCCGGGCGGGAAAATTCCTGCCCCCGGCGGCCTTGGGTGCGGGGCGGCGGGCATCCTCGCGTACCCTTGACCGCGCGGCGGTCCGGCGGCCTTGGGCGCGGGGGCGGAGCGTCTTTTCGGGGCCCGCGCTTGCGTCGGACCACGCGCCGGGGTACTATATGAAATCCGGTATACCCCCGGAAAGGAGGGACGCAATGGCCGATACCACGACCCGGCTCCGCGGGCCTTCGGCGTTTTGGGCGGGCGCGCGCCGCGCCCTGGCAGCTGCCCTGGCCCTGCTGGCCGCAGTCCTGCCGGCTGCCACTCCTGCGGCGGCCAGGGACCAGCCCTACGCGGGCAAACGCATCCTGTGGGTCGACTCCTACGCCCCGGGCTTCGCCTGGACCGACGGCATCGTGCGCGGCGTGCGGGAGGTCCTCGACGGCACGGGCGTCACCCTGCATGTGGTCCACATGGACACCAAGCGCGACACCTCCCCCGAGTTCGCCCGCCAGGCCGGGCTGCGCGCCAAGGCCGAGATGGACGCCCTGGGCCCCCATGTGGTCATGGCCTCGGACGACAACGCCCAGCGGCATTTCGTGGTGCCCTTCCTGCGGGGCGGCCGGACGCCGGTGGTCTTCTGCGGCGTGAACTGGGACGCCTCGCCCTACGGCTATCCGGCGCCCAACGTCACGGGCATGGTCGAGGTCGGCCTGCTGCGCGAGGCCCTCGACGTGATGCGCCCCTTCGCCAGGGGCCCCCGGGTGGCCGTCATCGCCGCCGACACCGTGAGCGAGCGCTCCAACCTGGAGGTCTACGCGGCCCGGGGCCTTGCGCGCGGCTGGGCGACCTTCCTGCTGCACGATTTCGCCGAGTTCCCCGCCGCCTTCCGGCAGGCCCAGGAGCAGGCCGACATGATCCTGCTGGGCGGCAACGGCGGCATCGCGAACTGGGACGACGCCCGGGCCAGGGAATTCCTGGCCGCCCACACCGCCGTGCCCACGGGCAGCCTGGACGCCTACCTCGCGCCGTACAGCGTGTTCACCTTCTCCAAGGTGCCCGAGGAACAGGGCCGCTGGATGGCCGCCACGGCCCTGCGCCTGCTCGACGGCGAAAGCCCGGCGGACATCCCCATGACGGAGAACCGCCGCGTGAACCTCATCGTCAACCTCGAGCTGGCCCGGGCGGCGGGGCTGGTGCTGCCCCTGTCCCTGTTGCGCACGGCGACCGTCCTGGGCCGGGACGCCCCGTGACCCTGCGCAGCCGCGTCCGCCTGGCCGGACTGGCCCTGGCCGCGGCCATCGCCCTGGCCACCACCGCAGCGGCCGTGCTGACCATCGACAGCCTGGCCCTGGACCTGAACCACAGGCTGCTGGCCTCCGAGCTGACGGCCTGCGTCCGGCAGGTGGACCAGGCCAGGGCCGTGCTGGAGGCCACCGGACTGGCCGGGGTGCGCGAGTATGTGGAGCGCGCCAAGGCCGACCTGGTGGCCGAGTTTCGCGCCGAGGCCCCCACGCGCTTCGGGCAGCTGACGGTGCTGACCCTGGAGGGCCGCGCCGTGCTGCACGACGCCTCGGACCGGCAGGCGCCCCTGGCCCCGGGCTGCCTGGAAAAGATGCTGGCAGACGCCCAGGGTTCGCAGGAGTGCCTGCTCGACGGGCGGCGCCGCGTGGCCCATTTCAGGGCCCTGCCGCAGTGGGGCTGGCTGCTGCTGGCCTCGGTGGACCATGACGAGATGTACGCTACGCGCAACGCCTTTCTGGTCCGCGCCGGGGGCATCTTTCTGGCGGCTTCCCTGCTGGGCTGGCTGGTGTTCGTGCGCCTGTCGCGTTCGGTGGTCGGGCCGGTCCTGCGGCTGTCCGCGGCGGCGCGGGCCGTGGGCGAGGGCAGGTGGGACAGCGTGCCCCCGCCCTCGGCCCGGTCCGACGAACTCGGGCACCTGGAGCGCAGCTTCGCGGACATGGCCGCCAGCCTGCGCGACGCCACCCGGGAGCTGGAGGAGCGCGCCGGGTCCCTGCACGCGGCCAACGAGCGCCTGAGCGCCGAGGTGGCCGAGCGGGTGCGCGCCCAGCGCGAGCTGCAAAAGGCCCGCGACGCCTTCGGGGCCATCCTCGACTCCATGCCCTCGGTGGTCATCGGCGTGGACCGCCAATGCCGCGTGACCCACTGGAACCGCACCGCCGCCGAAACCACCGGCATCACGGCGGCCCAGGCCGTGTCCCTCCCGGTGGATCAGGCCCTGCCCCGGCTGGGCCGCCACCTGGACGCCATGCGCGCCGCCATGACCGAAGGACGCCCGAGGCGGTTGGACAAGCAGGGTTTCCGCCAGGACAACCAGCCCTTCCAGGAGGATATTCTCATCTTTCCCCTGCGGGGCGACGGGGCCGTGGGCGCGGTGATCCGCCTGGACGATGTCACCGCGCGGGTGCGCATGGAGGAGTTGATGGTCCAGACCGAGAAGATGATGTCCGTGGGCGGGCTGGCGGCGGGCATGGCCCATGAGCTGAACAACCCCCTGGCCGGGGTGCTCACCGGGACCCAGAACCTCCAGCGCCGCCTGGACCCGGGCCTGGAGATGAACCGCGAGGCCCTGGCCCGGGCGGGCTGTCCGCCCGAGGGCCTTCGGGCCTACCTCGACCTGCGCAAGGTCGACAAGATCGTCGAATCCATCCGCGAGGCCGGGCAACGCGCGGCGGAGATCATCCGCAACATGCTCGACTTCTCGCGCGGCTCGGCGGGCAGCAGGCGCCCCGTGGACCTGGCCGGTGCCCTGGACCGCAGCCTCGTGTTGGCGGGCAACGAGTACGACCTGACGAAAAGTTACGATTTCAAGAAGATACGCATCGTGCGCGACTATGAGCCCGGTGTGCCCCCGGCGCCCTGCGTGGGCTCGGAGATCGAGCAGGTGCTTCTGAACCTGCTGCGTAATTCGGCCCAGGCCATGAGCGCCGCCGACATGGGCGACAGGCCCCCGACCCTGACCCTGCGCCTGCGCCGCGAGGCCGAGCACGCGGTGATCGAGTTGGGCGACAACGGCCCGGGAATTCCCGAGGCCGCGCGCAGGCGCATCTTCGAGCCCTTCTTCACCACCAAGGCGCCGGGCGTGGGCACGGGGCTCGGGCTGTCGGTGTCCTACTTCATCATCACCGAGAACCACCGCGGGACCATCGAGGTGCATAGCGAGCCCGGCCAGGGCACGCTCTTTCGCATCCGCCTGCCCCTGCGTCCCGAGATCTACGAGCCCTAGGCCGGGCCTGTGGCGGCGCGCGTGGCGCTGCGCTCCTCCCCTTGCGCAAAGGCGCGCGGGCCGCGCCGGGGGTTCCGGCGCGGCCCGCGAGGCCATTCCCGCCCGAGGGGCAGGACGCGCAGGTGCGGAGTTATGGGAGAGTGTCCGCTCGGACCTGAATTATTTCAGGAATAACTCAGCGTTACAGGACAAACCACCCCTGTCCCGGCTGGGGTGGAGTGTGAACAACGTCTTGCAACTCCACGCTCAGGCGCTGTGGTCCAGCATGGAGGCGCCGTCGAGCATGGACAGGGCCGCGCCCATCTCGCGGGCGAAGCGGTCGCGCACGGCCTGCTGCACGCGCGTGTTCGACGAGCCGAAGCGGTCCGCGCGCAGGGCGTAGACCTCGCGGATCAGCCCGCGTTCGAAATCCGGCCCCTGGGCCATGCCGCCCAGGGCCTGCATCGCGGCGGAGAAGATGCGCGCCGATCCGCTGGCGCCGTGCTGCACGGCGGTGCTCCACAGCACCTGGGCCAGGGCCTGGTGCCGGGCCGAGAGGTCCACCCCGGTCCGGTCGGCGATCTTGCGCAGGGCGGGCAGGTAGTGCGTCTTGGCGATGAAGTCGTGCTGGAGCCGGGCGAAGCGCTCGGAATCCTCTGCGGCCACGGCCTTCCAGGCGTCGGGCATGGCGCCGGTGCGTCCGCCGGTGTTGGCCGGGCCCGCCTGGCGCAGGCGTCCGGCGATGTCCGGCGCGGCCTGGTCGAGGTAGTCCAGGAAGCGGTCGAACGTCCCGGCGCGCGAGGATATCTGGTAGCTGCCGTAGGAGGTGCCGCCCACGCGGTCGTAGCCCACCGCGCCCGCCTCCCCGCCGGACTCGAAGCGCGCCGAGAGCAGCCCGAGGATGTCCACCCCCGATGCTCCGGACGCCTTCCCGGCGCCCTGGGCGGCGGCCCTGCCGTAAGCCTGGCGGGCCCGGGCCGCCTGCGCGGCGCCGGTGGCCCCGGCGTCCTGCGGGGCCGGGGCCGCCGGGCCGCCCACGCGAACGCCCGCAGCCGCCCCGTCCGGCCCGCCCGGAGCGGAGGCTCCCGCCCGCCGCAGGCCGTCGAGGGGCTTCGCGTCGGTCGCGCCCCACGGCCCCGGCGCCTGGGCCGCCCCGGCCCCCTGGCCCACGGGCGAAAGCCCCGCGGCGCCCAGGGCGCGGATCAGCCCCTGCACGCCGCCTGCGCCCGGCAGCCCGGCCCCGGGCAGGAACGAGAATCCCGATCCCGGGTCGGCCTGGCCGCCGTCCAGGGCGTCCAGCAGGGCGTGCATCTCGGAGAGGCCCTGGGCGTCGGCCGCGCCGTCGCCGCCCTCCATGAGGGCCATGAACTGCGAACCCATGGACGCCCGGGACATCTGGTCCAGGGCCTGGGTGCCGCCGCTGGCCAGCGCCTCGCGCAGGGCCCCGGCGAAACGCAGGCCCGCGCCGGGCAGGGCCTGGGCTCCGGCGCCCGGCAGCCCGAGGCCGACGCCCCTGGCGCCGGAGCGCTCCAGGAGGTCGCGGGCGCCCGTCACGGGCTGGGTGAAAAGCAGGGGGTTCACGGCCATGTGCGTCATGTCTCCGCCAGGGTTGCGGCGTCGGGTTTTCGACACGAAACCGGGCGCCGCAGGGGGGCGAGCAAGAAGCGTGCCCCGCCCGCAAGGCGCGCGACGCAAAGCATTTGCCCTTTTTCCCGCCTTGCTTATACTGGCCCCAACCCGCAACCCCAGCCAGGGAGGTCACCCCGGATGCTCAACCGTGACGAGGCTCTGGAGCTGGTCAAGGCTCAGGGCCCCGAGCCGCACCTGATCAACCACGCCATACAGACCGAGGCCATCATGCGCGCCCTGGCCCTGCGCCTGGGCCACGACCCCGAGCTGTGGGGTGTGACCGGCCTGCTGCACGACCTGGACTACCCCGCCACCCGGGACAATCCCGCGCGCCACGGCCTGGAGGGCGCGGCCATGCTGGCCGGGCGGATGCCCGACGACGCCCTGCAGGCCATCGCGGCCCATAACGAGGAGTATACCGGCGTGGCGGCGGCCAATCCCTTCGACTTCGCCCTGCGCGCGGCGGAGACGGCCACCGGGCTCATCAGCGCCGCGGCCCTGGTCCGGCCCACGCGCATGGAGGGCATGGCGCCCAAGGGGCTGAAGAAGAAGATGAAGGACAAGGCGTTCGCCGCCGCGGTCAACCGCGAGCGCATCCGCGAGTGCGAGCGCCTGGGCATGACCCTGGACGACTTCTTCCTGCTGGCCATCCCGGCCGTGGCCCAGGTGGCCGGGGAAACGGGGCTGGCCTGAGCCCGCCCGCCGGAGACGCGCCATGACGCCGACACCCGCCCCCCGGGGGCTGGCCGCCCTGCGCGGCCTGGCCCCGCGCGCCGCGAGCTGGGCGGCCACGGTCGGCCACGGCTTTGTGGCCGACCAGTGCC
Source organism: Desulfocurvus sp. (assembly GCF_023230885.1). Lineage (GTDB taxonomy): Bacteria > Desulfobacterota > Desulfovibrionia > Desulfovibrionales > Desulfovibrionaceae > Desulfocurvus. The sequence goes on from NZ_JALNWM010000010.1 coordinate 9,683, forward strand.
TGCTGTGGGCCTCGGCCCTGGCCTTCACCACGGCCCTGTCCCTGGTGCCGCTGCTGGCCGTGGCCTTTTCCATCTCCAAGGGCTTCGGCATCCAGAACTCGGACTTCATCCGCGACCTGCTCATGCAGGTCACCGCCGGGCGCGAGGAGACCGTGGCCGCCATCGTCGGCTACATCAACAACACCAACGTCGGCACCCTGGGCGCCGTGGGCGTGGGCCTGCTCTTTCTCACCGTGATCTCCCTGCTGGGCAGCGTGGAGAAATCCCTGAACCACATCTGGGGCATCAAGTCCCAGCGTACCCCGTGGCGCAAGTTCTCGGACTACCTGACGGTCATCCTGGTCTGCCCGCTGCTTATCCTCATCGCCATCAGCGCCACGGCCTCGCTGGAGAGCTCCACCGTGGTCCGCACGCTGCTGGAGGTCTCGGTGCTGCACGCCCTGTGGCTGGGCGTGCTCAAGGCCCTGCCCTACGTCAGCACCTGGCTGGCGCTCCTGTTCGTGTACGTCTTCATCCCCAATACCCGCGTGCGCCTGGGCTCGGCGGCGGCGGGGGCCGTGCTGGCGGGCAGCCTGTGGCAGGCCGTGCAGTGGGCCTACATCACCTACCAGGCATCCTTTCGCAACTACAACGCCATCTACGGCAGCTTCGCCCAGGTGCCGCTGCTGCTCATCTGGCTGTTCGTCAGCTGGGCCATCGTGCTCCTGGGCGCGGAGATCAGCTTTGCCGTGCAGAACAGCGGCACCTACCGCCGCGAGTCGACCCTGGACGGCTACAGCCACGACGACCGCCAGAAGCTGGCGGCCCTGGCCCTGGCCCTGGTGACCCGCGTGTTCATGGAGGGCGGCCCGCGCCTGGGCAACGCGGAACTGGCCCGCCTGCTGGACGCCCCGGTGCGCCTGGTGGGCGACGTGATGCACATGCTGGCCCGGGCGGGCATCGTGGTGCCCGTGGCCGACCCCGACGCCGGGGACGCGGCCTATACCCTGGCCCGCCCGCCGGATTCCGTGCGCATGGTGGACGTGATGACGGCCCTGTCGCGCTACCGGCAGGACACCGGCCCCCGGGCCCTGGCGCCCCGGCTGGAGGCGCTGGAGCCGGTCTTCGGCGGGCTGCTCGGCGCCGCCCAGGGCAGCCCGCACAACATGACCTTGGCCCACTTCGCCCGGCACTGCGCCGAGCAGGGCACCTGCCCCGACCCGCACCCCGGGGCCCGGGCCGCGCACCGCGGCGATGGAAGCGCCGATGCCTGAGAACAGCCACCGCTTCTTTCGCAACGCCGCCTGCGCCTATTTCCCCTGCCACGCGGTGGACGACGACGCGGACTTCAACTGCCTGTTCTGCTTCTGCCCGCTCTACTGGCTGGAGGATTGCGGCGGCAGCCCGGCCTTTCGCGGCGGCGTGAAGGACTGCACCGGCTGCACCCTGCCCCATCGGCCCGGGGGCTACGACACGGTGCTGGCCCGCCTGCGCCGCGAGTTCGCCCGCCGCGCGGCCGCAGGCCCGGCCCCGCCGGACGGGGCGCCGGACGCGCGGGACTAGACGACCGAAGCCATACACGACGACATCGACCCGGGGCCCGGCCCCGGCCCGGAGGAAATCCGTGAACACGCACCACACCCCGACCCCGAAAGCCCCCGGAGGCGGCGCCGCCAAGGCCCTGGCAGTGCTGCTTGTGCTGGCCGGGGCGGCCCTGGCGGCCTACTTTTTCCTGGCCCAGGACAAGGGCGCCCAGCCTCCCGCCCCCGCCGGGGAGCAGCTCGAGGAGCACTCCGCCGTGCCCGAACCCGCGCTGCCGCCCTCGGCGCCCGAGCCCCTGCCCGCCGCGCCGCCCCAGGCCGCCGCGCCCGTGCCGCCCGACCCGGGCCCCGCGCCCACGCCCTCGGTGACCATGCAGGCCGCCGCCCCGCGCACCGACAAGGTCCTGACCCTGGACTTCATCGAGGACCTGGCCGCCTACCTCGCCGGGGCCTACCAGCCCGGGGGCAGCGACGGGAACCAGGGCTCCTCGGGCCTGACCACGGTCACCTTCCGCAAGCTGAACATGCGCTACGGCGTGGAGCTGCGCGGCCTGGACGTGGACCGCGACAACCCGCCCGCGGGCCGCAGGCAGGCCCTGGACCACCTCATGTCGCCCATCGTGCTGCGCCTGGCCTACGACCTGCTGGCCCAGGACCTGCTGGACGCCCTGGCCCGGGCCGGGGCCGCCCAGACCCGCGTCTTCGCCGTGCCCGGCGGCAGCCAGGAGCGGCCCCTGGCCCCGGCGCAGCTGCGCGAGATGTTCGACATCTATGCCGCGCAGGTGCGCGACACGGGCCGGACCTTCCAGGCCTTCGCCAGCCGCGAGGACCTGGTGCGGCTCATGGACCGCTATTTCCAGGTCATGCGCACGGTGAACGCCTCCTACGCCCGCTATGCGGACCTGGAGGCCGCCGGGGCGGCGGAAGGGGAGCTGGACGCCCTGTCCCTGGAGATCAAATCGGCCATCAACGAGCGCGAGGCCCTGCGCCGCGAGCTTCTGCGCGGCGCCCGCCCCGCCGGGGGGTCGGGTCTGGCCGACGCCGATGTGCTGGACATCGCGGCCTGGGTTGCGCGCAGGCTGGCTGCGGACCCCGAGGCCATCAACGCCGTGGGCGCCCTGGCCTCCCTCTGCCGGGAGCTGGCCGAGACCATGCAGCGCTACGAACCCACCGCGCGCGACTAGGTCCGCCCGTCCCAAGAACGCCGAAGGGCCGGGAGGCATGCGCCTCCCGGCCCTTCGCGCATGGCGCGGGCCGCGCCCTCAGGCCAGGGGCAGGGTCACCGACAGGGACGCCTGGGCGCCGATGCGCGCCAGGTCGCGGGTGGCCACGATGCGGCACCACACGTCCACCAGCCGCCCGTCCCACTGCTGGCCCGCGCCCTGGCGCAGGATGGCCGCGGCCTCCTGGGGGCTGCGCGCGGCCTGGTAGGCGCGGCTGGAGGTCATGGCCTCGTAGCCGTCCACCACGCTGACGATGCGCGCCAGGAAGGGAATGGCGTCGCCGGCCAGCCCGTCGGGGTAGCCCTGGCCGTTGTACCATTCGTGGTGGTGGTAGACGATGGGCAGGACGCCCTGCAGGGAGCGCAGGTCGGCCAGGATGTCGCGGCCCAGGACGGGGTGCTGCTTCATGACCTCGAACTCCGCCGCGCTCAGCGGGCCGGGCTTGTTGAGGATGCGGTCGGGCACGCCGATCTTGCCCACGTCGTGCAGCACCCCGGCGAAGGAGAGCAGCTCCAGGTCTGCGGGGCCGAGGCCCACCTCGCGGCCGAGCATGGCCGCATAGGCGCCCACGCGTTCGGAATGGCCCTTGGTGTATACGTCCTTGGCCTCCACCGAGCGCACATGGGAGGTGATGATCTCCAGGTTCATGTCCTGGAGGCGGCATTGCACGGCAACGTTGTCCAGGGCCGAGGCCGCGTGGGCCGCGAACACGGACAGGAGCTGCAACGCGGGCAGGGAGTAGGGCCCGGCGGCGTGGTCGCGCAGTACCAGGGCCATGCCCAGCAGGCGCTGGCCGTCCAGGACCGGGGCGAGCATGGCCGACACCGCGCCCTGGCCCTCGCCATGCACGGGCAGGGACTCGAACAGCCGGGGGCTGCGCCGGTCCATGAGCCGGGTGGCCACGGAGGAGAACCAGTCGCGCACGCGGCGGTTGTCGCGCAGCAGGGGGCCCCAGTGCACGTCGCGGCCCAGGTCGGCGCGCGCGCCGTCGGCGAAGAACAGGCTCATGGCGTCGGGGTGGAACGCCTCGCGCAGCTGGACCAGGAATTCCTTGACCACCGAGCGCACGTCGCGCTGGCGGCGCAGGGCCTGGGTGAAGTCCAGGACGAGGTCCAGCCCCTGGGGGTCGGGGGTGGCGGGCTTGCGCGGGGACGCTCCCCGGGCGGCGTGGCGCATCTCGCGCTCGCGCAGGACCTTGGCCACCTTGTCTTGCAGGTCGCGGATGCCGAAGGGCTTGAGCAGGTAGTCGGCGGCGCCGAGCTGGATGCAGCGCACGGCGCTTTCCACCGAGCCGTAGCCCGTGAGGAAGATGACCTCGGCGTCGCAGCCCCGGGCGCGCATTTCTTCGAGCATCTCCTGGCCGCCCAGGCGGGGCATGCGCAGGTCGGTGACCACGAGGTCCACCCCGCCCTGGTCCAGGACATCCAGCGCCTGGGCGCCGTTGCCCGCGGTCTTCACCGCGCAGCCAAGGCCCATCAGGGCCTCGCGGTTGACTTCGAGCAGCGCGGCCTCGTCGTCAACGAGCAGGATGGTCTTGTCGTGCATCGGGTCTCCGGCGTCCGTGCGTGCGGGGCGGGCCCCGGCGGGGCGGGGCCGCGCGGCGGCCAGGGGCGCCGCATCCGGGTTGTGTAATCCACTTCCGCGCGCCTTGTCCAGCCGGGGCCCGGGAAACGTTCCCGCCCCCCAGAGGCTTTGCTTTTTGAGGCCAAGTGGCGTATGCAGGCCCCAAACGGCGGACTCTCATCCCATCAAGCAAGGACGCGCGATGCATACCGAACCCGACGCCGGGGCCCACCCCGGGGCCAAAGAGATCGTCCGGCACATCGAGCAGCTGCCCGCGCCGCCCGCCGTGGCGGGCAGGATACTCGCCCTGATCGCCAGCCAGGACGCCGACTTCGACGACGTGGCCCGGCTCATCGAGACCGACCCCTCCCTGACCCTCAAGGTTCTGCGCATGGCCAACAGCCTGGCCTACGGCTACCGGGGCCGCATCGAGAACCTGGACCAGGCCGTGCGCACCCTGGGCTTCGAGACCCTGCGCAACGCGCTGCTCTCGGTGCTCATCCGCGACAGCCTTTTCGGCGGCGACATCCGTGGCGGCGACCCGCTCCTGACCCACCTGTGGAAGCATTCCCTGGCCTGCGCCGTGGCCGCCCAGATGCTGGCCGAGGCGGCCATGCCCGAGGCCCGGGGCGCGGCCTTCACCGCCGGGCTGGTCCACGACTGCGGGCAGATGGTCCTGCTTGCGGCCCAGCCGGAGCGCTACGAGCCCCTGGTGGAACGCTGCCGCGCGGGCGAGGGGCCCCTGCTGGCCCTGGAGGCCCCCGGCCCGGAGCACACCCTGGTGGGCAAATGGCTGCTGGTGCGCTGGGACATGCCGCGCACCCTGGTGGACGTGGCCTGGCTGCACCACCAGTCCCCCGAGGCCCTGGCCGGGCTGGGCCCCGACGGGCGCCTGCCCGCCCTGGTCTCCCTGGCCGACCTGCTGGCTCATGAGGTCATGTGCGATGCGCCGGGCGACCCGGAAACGGATCTGGCGGCCCTGGCCGCCCTGGTGGGCATCCCCGTGCCCGCCCTGGGGCAGGTCAAGGCGCGCATCGGCGAAGCCTACGCCCAGCGCGCCGCCGCCTTCGACCTGGACGGCGACGCGGCGGAATTCTATTTCGAGGCCCTGCAACGGGCCAACACCCGCCTGGGCGCCATCAACGCCGACCTGGACGACCAGCGCCGCCGCCTGCGCCGGGCCAACCGCGTGCTCGCCGCCGTGACCGCCGCCGGGCGGGACATGGCCCGCGCCCAGAGCCCCCGGGCCGTGCTCGATACCCTGGCCGCGGTGTTCCCCGCGCGCCTGGGAGCCCCGCGCGGCTTCGCCTACCGCGTGGACTCCGGGGCCGGATTCCTGGAGGGCCTGGCCTGGGCCGACGGCGCCGTGCAGCCCTTCCGCTGCGGGCTGGGCAAGGACCTGGCCCCGGCCTTGGCCGCCGGGCCCGACGCCCCCCCGCAGGAGCTGCGCGGGCTGCTGGCCGGCTACCTCACGCGCATCCCTGGCGAGGCGCCCGACGAGGCCTCGCGCCTGCTGGCCGTGCCGCCGTGGCTGACCCTGCCGCTGCTGGCCGACGGCGGGTTCCTGGGCGAGGTCGGCTTCATGCCCGGCGACGCGCGCTCCATGCGCCTGCCCGCCGAGGAGCGCGCCGGGTTCGCCCAGCTGGCCGACCTGGCCAGCGCGGCCCTGAACCGCCTGGAGCTGCACGAGCGCCTGGAGGAGCGGGCCGAGCGCCTGTCCTCGGCACTGGGGCGGCTGCGGCGCATGAATCACAAGCTGCTCCAGGCCGAGCGGCTGGCCGCCGTGGGCCAGCTGGCCGCCGGGGCCGCCCACGAGATCAACAACCCCCTGGCAATCATCTACGCCCGGGCCCAGCTGCTGGAGCTGCGCGCCTGCGACGAGAAGACCCGCGCGGACTTCCGGCAGATGATGGCCCAGATCGAGCGCATCACCACCATCCTGACCAGCCTGATGGACTTCGCCCGCCCGGCCCCGCCGCGCATGGACCCCGTGGACCTGAACGAGGTGGCCCGGCGGGCCGTGGCCCTGGTGTCCAGCTCCCTGGGCCGCGAGGAGCTCGACCTCGTCTGCGAACTGCACGACGACCTGCCCGCCGTCACGGGCGACAGCGCCCAGCTCGAACAGGTGGTGCTCAACCTGCTGATCAACGCCGAGCACGCCGTGGCCGACCGGCCCCGGCCCCGCGAGCGCGGGCACATCGCCGTGGCCAGCGGCGTGCAGGGGCAAAATGCCTTCCTGACCATCGCCGACAACGGGGTGGGCATCCCGGCGGAGAACCTGAACAAGATCTTCGACCCCTTCTTCACCACCAAGGAGCAGGGCCGGGGCACGGGCCTGGGGCTGTCCACGTCCTACGGCATCATGCAGGCCCACGGCGGGGAGATCCGCTTCCACAGCGTGCCCGGCAAGGGCACCCAGGTCACGGTGCTGCTGCCCCTGTCCTGCCCGGCCCCGCGCCACGCGCCCGCCGGGCCCGCGGCCCGGCCCGAGCGCGATACCGTACTGGTGGTGGACGACGAGCGCCATATCCGCGATATCCTGCGCGAATCCCTGGAGGCCCGGGGCTACGCCGTGCGCACCGCCGAGGACGGCGAACAGGCCCTGGTGCTCCTGGAGCGCGAACGCTTCAGCCTGCTGCTGGTGGACGTGCGCATGCCCCTGCGCGGGGGGCTGTCGCTGCTGGAGCGCGCGCGAGAGCGCATCGGCTCCACCCCGGTCATCGTGCTCACGGGCATGGCCGGGCCCGAGGAGATCGACAAGGCCCTGCATCTGGGCGTGTTCCGCTGCGTGCGCAAGCCCTTCCAGATCGACGCCCTGCTGGACGACATCGCCGCCGCCCTCGGGCGCGACCCCGGAGCAGACGCACCATGAGAATAGTCCCCCTTTCCCCCGGGCAGCCGCCCACCCGCGTGGTCTGCGTGGCCAGCGGCAAGGGCGGCGTGGGCAAGACCAGCCTGTCCACGGGGCTGGCCTTCGCCCTGGCCGCGCGCGGCAACCGCGTCTGCCTGCTCGACGCCGACCTGGGCCTGGCCAATGTGGACATCCTGCTCGGGGTCAACCCCGAGAAGACCCTGGAGGACGTGCTGTTCGGCGGCACGGCCCTGGCCGAGGCCATCGTCTCCGTGGCCCCGGGGGTGGACCTGGTGTCGGGCGCGTCGGGCGTGCCCCGGCTGGCCGAGCTGACCCGCGCCGAGCGCATGCGCCTGGCGGCGGAGTTCGCCGCCCTGGACGGCTACGACTATCTCGTGGTGGACAACTCGCCGGGCATAAGCGCCCAGGTGGTGTCGCTGTGCCTGTCGGCGCGCGACCTGGTGGTGGTGGCCACGCCCGACGTGACGGCCGTCACCGACGCCTACGCCCTGATCAAGGTGCTTTCGCGCGCCGGGCTGTGGTGGAATCCGTTCATCTGCGTGAACCGCGCGCGCGGCAGGCAGCAGGCCCGGCTGGTGTTCGAGAAGCTGCGCTCCACGGCGGGGCGGCACCTGGGGCTCAACTGCCGCTACCTGGGCTGCCTGCTGGAGGACGAGGCCGTGCCCCTGGCCGCCAGCCTGCGGCGGCCCGTGGCCGAAGCCGCGCCGCGCTCGGGCGCCGCCCGCGACCTGGCGGCCCTGGCCCAGGCCCTGGACGAGGCCGAAACCCCCGGGCGGCGGCGCGACGTGAGCCCGCTGCGTTTCCTGGACGGCTCCATCATGCGCCTGAAGCAGGAGCGCGGGGCCCTGGCGGGCATCGCCCGGACCGCCGAGCGCTTCCAGCGCGAGCTGGCGGCCGGTGCCTCCGGGGGCGGCGCGGGGCCCGACGTGCGCGACCGGGCCCGGCTGCTGGAGGGGCTGGCCCGCCTGGGCCGGGGGCTCGACCGCCTGGAGCGCCTGAACGCCGTGGGCCCCCAGGGCGACCGGGCCCGGCTCGCGGCGGCCATGCGCGCCGAGCTGGCGGCCATGCGCGCCCTGCTGGCTCCCGGCGCCGCCTGCGGCCCGGAAGGCCGCGCGCCCGCACCGGTGCCCCCGGCGCCGCCCCGGCGGCCCCGGAGCCTGGATTCCCCCGCGCCCGGGCGCGACCCTGGCGACGAGACTCTGCCCGGCATGCGCGCGGCCCTGGCCGCCCTGGCCGAGGCGGCCGCCCCCGCCGGAGCGCGACCCCAGGGCCCCGGGACGCCCCCGGCCCAGGCCCGGAGCGCGCCCCCTGCGGGAAGCCCGCGCGGCCGGGCCCTGCTGGTCTGCCCGCCCTCGCCCATGCGCGAGGTGCTGGCCGAGGTGCTCAGCGAAGCCGGGCTGCAACCCGAACCCGTGCATCCCCGCGCCCTGAACGGCGGGGACCATTTCGCGGGCTACCGCCTGGGGCTGATCTGCTGGGACGCCCCGGCCCGCGACCTGGAACGCGTGGTGGCCCGGGCGGGCGACACGCCCGTGCTCATGCTGCGCGGTTTCCGCCGCGCGCCCGAGCAGGAGCCCGACCTGAGCGGCCTGCCCGTGACCGTGCTCTACAAGCCCTTCCAGGTTCAGGCGCTGCACAGCGCCATCCGCAAGGCCGCCGGAACCCCGGGCTAGCTGTCCGCGCCCCGCGCGGACGCCCTGCCGCCCGCCCCGGTGCTGGTTCTGCCCCATCGGGGCAGGCCGCGCGGCCGCCTTGCGCGCCGGTTTCGCAAGGGTGCGGGGGCGCTGCCGCCGGGGCCTCCGGGCTTGCGCCCGCCCGCGGACCGAAGCGGCCGCACCCCCCGGGGGGCGCGGCCGCTTCGGTTTTGTGCCCGGGCCGCCGGGAGGGCGGGGGCGTCGGCCCGGCGGGCAGGCCGCGTCCTAGGAGCCCTCGGAGCAGGTCTTGGCCGACTCGGGCAGCACGCGCGGCAGGCGGATGGTGAAGGTCGAGCCCTGGCCGGGCTCGGAATCCACGCTGATGGCCCCGCCGTGCTGGCGGATGGTCTTGTCGGAGACGAACAGGCCCAGGCCCGTGCCCTTGCAGCCCTTGGACGAGAAGAACAGAGTGAACATGCGCTCGCGGGTTTCGCGGTCGATGCCCGTGCCGTTGTCGGCCACGGTGAAGGTCAGGGCCGTTTCGTCGGCGCGCACGCCGAAGGTCACGGCGTGCCGGGGCTTGGCGGTGTCGTCCTGGCAGGCGTCCACGGCGTTTTCCAGCAGGTTGACCAGGGCGGCGCTGAGCATGGTTGCGTCGGCCTCGAAGCTGCCCAGGTCGCCGGGGGGCAGGCTGCGCACGAAGGCCACGCCGCCCTTCTGGGCCTTGGGCTCAACCAGCCGGGCCACGCTCTCGAAGAAGGCCCCCAGGTCCGTGGCGGCCCAGTTCAGCTCGCGGTGCTTGGCGTAGTGCAGCATTTGCAGGACCATGGAGCGGATGCGGCTGACCATGTCCTTGACGGTGGCCCAGCCGGACTCCACGCGCCCGGGGTCGTCGTTCCTGAAGCCCGACTCCACGCGGTAGACCCCGCCGTCCAGGGCGGTGAGCATGCCCTTGATGCCGTGGGACATGGAGCCGATCATCAGGCCCAGGGAGGCCAGGTGGTCCTGGAGCTCGCGCAGCTGGGTGATGTCCGTGGCCATTTCCATGACCTCGGTGATGGCCCCGGAGGCGTCGCGGATGGGCGCCGTCCAGAGCAGCACGTTGTAGGGCTTGCCCGTGCGCGAGGTGACCACGGTTTCCCACTGGTGGCTCTGGCCGGTCTCGAAGGTCCGGGCCACGGGGCATTTGTCGCAGGGTTCGTCGCGGTGGGCGTAGACGGCGTGGCAGCGCACGCCCTCGCCCGGGGAGCCGAAGTGCTCCTTGAAGAGCCGGTTGGCGGCGGTGATGCGGAACTGGCGGTCCTGTACGGAAATGAAGCAGGGCGCCTCGTCGAAGAGGAGCTGATACTGGGCGCGGGTGGCGCGCAGCTCCTCCTGGAGGCGGCTGATGGCCGTCAGGTCGGCGGTGATTTCCAGGACCAGCTCGACCTCGCCGTCGCCGCCGCGAATGGGCGCGGTGTGCACCAGGACGGGTACGCGCTCGCCCAGGACGGTGCGCACGGACGCCTCCATGCGCTGCCCGGCGCCGGAGCGGAAGGTGCGGCCCACGGGGCAGTCGCGCGGCTCCACGTCGGCGTATGCCTCCCAGCTGCCGCGCCCGGTCATCTCGCCCAGGCGCGCGCGGTAGAGGGCGTTGGTGGAGACGACCTCCATGTACTGGTTGTGGATGGAAATGAAGCAGGGCAGGTCCGAGAGGGTGGCGGCGCTGTCCTCGATGTCCCCGGCGATGTCGCGGATGGCCCCGGAGAGGCTTTCCACCACCTGGCCCACGGCGGCCTGGCGTTCGAGCTGGACGATGCGCTGGCTCTTCTCCTCCACCAGGCGTTCCAGGTTCTCGGTGTGGCGGCGCAGCTCCGCGCGCATGGCGATCTTTTCCTGCACGCGGGCCAGGGCCATTTCCAGGACTTCGTTGTTGATGGGCTTGGTCACGAAGTCGGCGGCCTGGAACTTGAGGCTCTTGATGGCCAGGTCCATGTCCGCGTGGCCGGAGATCATGACGACCTCCGTGTCGGGGCTTTGCTCCTTGATGCGCCGCAGCAGCGCGATGCCGTCCATGCCGGGCATCTTGATGTCCGTGAGCACGATGGGCGGCCGCTGGGCGGCGAATATCTCCAGGGCCTGGCGGCCGTCGGCGGCGGTGAGCACCTCGTAGCCCAGGTCGGCCAGGGAGATGCCCAAAAAGGTGCGGATGCCGTCCTCGTCGTCAACCAGAAGCAGCTTGGTGCCCATGTTCCCGCCCGCGGTGGTGAGCGGGGCGCGGCGGTGGGTTGCGGGCCGCCGCGCCCCGGACGTTGCTAGCCGATGGTGTCCTTGACGATGCCCAGCACCTGGGCCGGGTCGAAGGGCTTGTTGATGGTGGCCACGGCCTTCTTGATGGCCAGGTGGATACCCGACAGGCCGCTGATGACGATGACCGGGGTCTCCTTGAACTCGGGCATCTGGGTCATCTTGCGGTAGAAGCGCGGGCCCCATTCCTTGGGCATCTCCAGGTCCAGGGTCACCAGGTCGGGCCTTTCGGTTTCCAGCATCTTCAGGGCCTGGTCCCCGTCGTGGGCCGAGCAGGTCTCGTAGCCGCTGTCCTTGAAGAGCGTGACGAGGTAGTCAACGATGTCGCGGTCGTCGTCCACAACCATGATCTTCTTGGCCATTGCTGTTCCTCCGTGTGTGCCGGGGTTTTGGGCGCGGCCCGGCCGGGGGCCGGGTCCGCTCGCGGGCGTATGGTGGTTGCGCTAGCGGCCCAGGACGGAGCCCACGATGCCCAGCAGCTCGTCGGGATCGAAGGGCTTGGTCAGGGCGGCCACGGCCTTGGGAATGGCGTACTTGTTTCCGGCCAGCCCGCTGACCACCACCACCGGAATCCGCTTGAGCTCCGGGTCCTGGGCCAGCTTGCGGTAGAAGCGCGGGCCCCACTCCTCGGGCATTTCGATGTCCAGGGTGATGAGGTCGGGGCGTTCGGCCTTCACGAGCTCCAGGGCCTTGGCGCCGTCGGAGGCGGCGCAGGTCTGGTAGCCGTTGTCGGTGAAGATGTCGGTCAGGTATGTGACGATGTTCGGGTCATCGTCCACGATCATGATCTTGGCCATGTCGGGTCTCCCTCCGGAGGGGGTTGTGGTCCTGCGGCCCGCACCCGTGGCGGGCCGCAGGGCTTTGGCGGTTTGGCGTGACGGGTCAGACCTTGTCCGGATGGTTCACGCTGACCACCGGGCAGTTGGCGCGCAGGATGACCTGCTCCATGGTGCTGCCGATGCGCGCGGCCTCCAGGTCGGGGTCGCTGGCATGGTGGGCCACCACGATGAGGTCGGCCAGGCGCTCGCGGGCGAACTTGACGATTTCCACATAAGGCGTGCCTTCCCAGACCTCGATCTGCCACTTCTTGAAGTCCTCGGGCATGCGCGCGCCGTAGGTGGCGTGCATCCGCTTGCGGGCCTCGATGAGGCGGCCTTCGATCTCGTCCTGGTCCATGTCGCGGCCCATGCCGCCCTTTTCGATGTCCAGGGTGTGGAAGATGTGCAGCTCGGCGTCCAGCTCCCGGGCGACCTTGGAGGCGAAGGCGAAGGCCGACTCGGCGGGCTTGGAGAAGTCCGTGGCGAAGACGATGCTGCCGATGCCGCCCCAGTAGGAGGCGTGGGGCCGGTGCACGGAGAGCACGGGGCAGCGGGCGGCCTTGGCCACGCGTTGCAGGGTGCTGCCGGCCATGCCCCGGCGGTAGAACTTGCCTTCCTCGCCCTTGGTGCTGGCGCCCATGACGATCAGGTCGGTGCCGCTGTTGCGGGCCTGGCGCAGGATCTCGCGATGCGGGTGGCCGGTGACGATGGACACCGTGCAGGGCGCGGTGCAGGCCGCAAGATGTTTCTCGTAGTAGCTTCTGAGTTCGTCGCCGATGCAGGAGAGGTAGTTCTCGTCGACGCTGACCTCCTCCCCGGTGCGCACATCCTTGACCACCTGGCTGTAGGCCCTGGTGGGCACGCCGGTGACGTGCAGCAGCTCCAGGGTCGCGCCGTAGCGGGAGGCCAGGTCGAAGGCGACCCGGGCGGCGTCGTCGCTGGCGGGGGAGCCCGACGTGGCGAACAGTATTCTTTGGAACATATCCCACCTCACACGTTGGGGTGAGGGCCGGGGCGCTCGGCCCCGGCCCGGACCGTCGTTATCCCTCGCGCCCTATTCTTCCTCTTGCTCGGGCCGCAGATGCTCGGGAATCTCCACCATCTTGATGAGCAGCGGCTTGAGGAAGGTCCAGCGGATGCCGATCTCGAACTCCTCCTCCAGGTCGCGGATGGCGTCCCAGCAGTTGTGGCAGGGGGCGATGACCAGCTTGCAGCCCGTGGCCAGGATCTGGTCACGCTTGGTCTTGAGGGCCTTGTTGCGCTGGGCGCGATAGCGGCCCACGCCGTTGAACCCGCCGCCGCCGCCGCAGCAGTAGTTGTATTCCTTGTTGGGCGCCATTTCCACGAAGTAGCCGGGCTCCACGATGTAGCTGATGATCTCGCGGGTGACCTCGGCCAGGCCGTAGTTGCGCACATAGTTGCAGGAGTCCTGGAGGGTGACGGGCTCCTTGATGCGTTTGGCGGGGTCGATCTTGAGCTTGCCGGTGCGCAGGGCCTCGGCCACCCATTCCACATAGTGGATGTAGGGCGCCGGGGGCTTGCCGTCGGGGCGGCCGCACCAGTAGGGCCCCTCGATGACCGAGGCGCGGTGGGCGTGGCCGCACTCGGTGCCCACCACCCGCTTGGGCCGCAGGCGCTCGATGGCGTCGTAGACGTTTTGCACCTGCATCTTGCAGGCTTCCCAGTCGCCGGCGAACATGCACAGGGCCGTCTGCTCCCAGCCGTTGCTGGGCACGGTCCAGTTCTCCCCGGCGATGTGGAAGAGGATGGCGGCCTCGGCCACGTCCTCGGGGTAGTGCTTGGGCTCGCGGGCGTTGCAGGTGTACATGATGTCCGCGTCCTCGACATCCACGGGGATGGTCAGGCCGGGATATTCCTCCTCGTTCTCCTCGGCCATCCACTCGCAGGTCTCGACCCAGTCCTCCTCGGTCACGTCCATCTGGGCGCGGTAGACGCGGTGCATGCCCGAGCCGATCTTGAGCTCCCACGGCACGAAGCCCTGGGAGTAGAGCAGGCCGCGCGTGTAGGAGATCATCTGGCCCATGTCGATGCCGTGGGGGCAGTATTGGGCGCAGCGCGAGCAGCAGGTGCAGCGCGACCAGCAGACTTCCATGGCGTGCAGCATGAACTTGGTGTCCACGTTGCCGTCCTTGCGGACTATCTCGCCCAGGGTCGTCTGGACCTTGTAGGACGGCACCTGCTCGGGGGCGCGGTCGTTGACGCGATACAGGAAGCAGCTGTCGGCGCACAGGCCGCAACGGGCGCAGATGTCCAGCCAGGTGCGGATGCGCGACTTGCAGGTGGCGTCCAGGCGTTTCTTGAGGTCCGCCGTGTCCACCTCCAGCTCTTCCATTTCCTTGTAGTAGTTCGTCCCCCTGGTGTCGGAGAGCAGGTGCAGTATGTCCTCCTCCGTCTGCAGGGGGCGTCTGAAGCAGTATTTCCCTTCAGGCATGATCTCTCCTTGCCCCGCGGGCATGGATGGAGTTGCTTACCAGACGAGGCCCCGGCCGCGCTCGCCGCCGCGCTTGATGCCGAAGTCCATTCCCAGCTGGGCCCGGGAGCAGAAGTAGAGCACCATGTGCGAGAGCTTGGTGAACGGGATGGCCAGGAGCATCAGGTGGCCGGTGATCAGATGGGCCAGCAGCCAGCCCTCGCCGCCGCCCAGGCGGCAGATCAGGCCGGTGATGAACGGCGCCATGGTGATGGCCAGCAGCAGGTAGTCGTACCCGGTGGTGATGATGCGCACCTCGGGCAGGGCCAGGCGGCGGATGACGAGCCCCACCCCGGCCACGAGCATGGCCACGGTCAGCCCGTCGGCCAGCCCGGCGGGCATGGACGGCCAGGCGATGCCCAGGCGCTGCCGGGCGATGACGGCGTGGGCCTCCAGGAACAGGGGCACGAAGACGATGCCGATGTGGAACGCGAAGAACAGCACGGTCATGCCGGGCTTCTCGCGCCAGCTCCGGCTGCCGAAGGGGACCAGCCAGAAGAGGATGGACTTCAGGGCGTATTTGGCGCCCAGGGCGAAGTGGGGGCGGTAGGCCACACGGTCGAGCTGCCAGGACAGGCCGCGCACATATCGCACGACGCGCCAGATGCAGCCGACGATGAAGACCGTGAACGTCACCCACAGCATGGGGCCGGCCAGGAATTCATACATGTTCAGGCTCCTTCAATGATGGCGGGTTGGGGTCGCACCGGGGCTAGTACAGGCGCTGCTTGTTCTCGCGTCCGGTGAGGAAGCGCCAGAAGCCCAGCGCGGCCACGAGGCCCGCGCCCATGAGCGTGTACGTCCAGCCCTTGGAGTAGATCATGAAATCGACCAGGGTGTGGAATGCGTGTTCCATGACTGTTGCTCCTTAGTGCTCGCCCTTGTACTGCGGGTGTTCGTAGAACACGGGCATCCGGGTCACGACGAAGCGGTAGACGATGACGCCCACGGTGACCACGAACACCGACACGCCGATCTCCATGACGGAGGGGAAGTAGCGCTCGGCGGAGGGCAGTTGCCAGTTGAAGGCCACAAGGCTCACGTTGAAGCGGTTGAGCACGATGCCGAGCACCGTCCAGGCCGCCGTGGCCTTGATGAGCCCGATGTTCCTGTCGCGGTAGCCGATGGCGTAGGCCAGGCAGGGCATGGCCACGAAGCTCACCAGCTCGACCAGGAACCACGCGCCCCAGCCCGTGGCCAGATAGGCCCACTTGTCCTCCACGGCCAGGCCCAGCACCTTGATGGCCAGGTAGCCGAACATGACCCAGGAGCAGGCCTTGGCGAAGCCCAGGGCCACGCCGTCGGACTCCTCGCGGTGGGCGGTGTCCATCAGGTGGTGGAAGTTCCGGTGCGCCAGGGCGCTCTCGAAGAGCACCATGGACATGCCCGCGAACATGGAGCTGATGAAGAAGTACAGCGGCAGGTAGGTCGAGTACCACAGCGGGTGCAGCTTGTTGGGGGCGATGAGGAACAGCGCGCCCAGCGAGCTCTGGTGCATGGTGGAGAGCACGACGCCCATGATGGTCAGGGCGATGGTCCAGCCGTGGATGATGTTGCGCAGCTTCTTCAGCCCCAGCCACTCGAAGGCGATGGGCGTGAACTCGATGGCCAGCACCGAGAGGTAGATGAACACGCAAAGGCCCACTTCGAACAGCAGGGACGAGGTGCCCTGGGAGAGGAAGATGGGGTAGGGCAGGCGCCAGGGGCGGCCCACGTCGTAGTGCAGGGCGAAGACCACCAGCGCGTAGCCCAGAAAGGCCGTGAGGATGGCCGGGCGCACGGCGCTGTGGAAGCGCTTGATCCCGAACAGGTAGCAGGCGGCGGTGGTGGTGTAGCCTCCGGCCGCCAGGGCGACGCCGCACAGCAGGTCGAAGGAGATCCAGATGCCCCAGGGGTTGTTGTGGTCGAGGTTGGTCACCGCACCCAGCCCGCCGGTGAAGCGCAGCCAGGTCAGGACCAGGCCGATGATGACGATGATGCCGGACACGATGGTGAACGGCGTCAGCGCGGAGCGGCCCGTGGCGTTGGTTTCGGCGTTCATCAGGACTGCGCCTCCTCGTTGGACTCCGTGTCCTTGGCCTTCATGGCCTGCTCCACGGCGTTCTTGACTTCGACCTCGATGCGCCGCTTGTTGGCGACCTCGGCCTTTTCCAGCTCGCTGGCCAGCTTGGCCTCGGCCTGTTCGGCGGCCTTCTTGAGGGCGGCGGCCACGGCGGCCTCCTTGTCCTGCTTCTCGCGCTTTTCGCGCTTCTTGGAGATGGCGTACAGGCCGGTGAGCAGGATGGGCCACAGGCCGGTGACCACGGGCACGGCGGCCAGGGCCCCGGAGGTCAGCTCGGGGGCGCTTGTGGTGCCCAGGTCGCCGGGCAGCCCCAGCTCCCCGAAGGGCACCCCGGAGAGGTACAGCCAATTGCTGCCGCCCATCTCGCGCTCGCCGTAGATGTGGTCCACATAGCGGTCGGGGTAGTTGCGGATGCGCTGGCGGGCCACGTCGATGAGCTCCTTGCGGGTGCCGAAGCTCAGGGCGCCCTTGGGGCACGCCTCCACGCAACCGGGCAGCTTGCCTTCGAGGATGCGCGGGTGGCACATGGTGCATTTCATCACGCGCGGCGACAGGGCCTCGTCGTACTCGTAGGCCGGAACGCTCCACGGGCAGGCGACCATGCAGTAGCGGCACCCGACGCACAGGCTCGCGTCGTAGACCACGGCGCCCTCGGGGGTCTTGTAGAAGGCCTTGACGAAGCAGGCCGAGGCGCAGGCGGGCTCCTGGCAGTGGTTGCACTGCTGCTTGCGGAAGACGACGCCCGGGCGCGAGGTCTGGTACTGGTTGACGACGGTGTATTCCTTCTCGGTGGTGCGGCGTTTGGCCTCGAGCACGGTCAGGTCGTCGAAGGGCCTGTCGAGCCGGGGCAGCTCGTTGACCACGTTGCAGGCCTCCTCGCACTTGCGGCACCCGATGCAGCGGGTGGCGTCGAACAGGACGCCTTTGGCCCCGGGGTGCCCTTCGAAGTGGTGGGTGCCCGCAGCGTGCGCCGCCTGGCCCGTGGCGGCCACAACGGAGGTCGCGCCGAGCAGGCCGAGAAACGTTCTGCGATTGATGGACATATGCGATTCCTCTGGTTGGCTGCGGTTCCCTACTTCTTCCGTTCCTTGTGGCAGTCGGCGCAGGCGGTCGCGGCGGGCTTTTCGAGGCCCATGGACTGGTGGCAGCCGATGCACTGCTGGTGGAAGGCGGCCATCAGGCCGGGCCTGGCGTCGGTTCCGGTGCCGGGGGTGGCGGCGTGGCAGCTCGCACAGCGCGGCGGCGTGGCCGAGGCCGGGCTGTTGTGGTGGCAGCCCTGGCAGAAGGTGCCCTGCTCGCGGTGGAAGTAGGCCGCCATTGGGCTGGCCTCGACCGCGGCCAACAGGGTCCGCGCGATCTTGCGGTGCGGGAACTCGGCGGGCTCGTACTTGTCGGCCAGGTCGCCGATGGTCACGGTTTCGGGAATCTCGTCCAGGCTGTAGGTGCCTGCGGGCTTGCGCGCCTGGGCGGCGGCCAGGGCCACGGCGGCCTTGTCCTGGTCGGTCATGGCCTGGGCTGCCTCGGGGCTTGCGGGCTCCAGGGCCTTGTCGTGGCACGAGGCGCAGCTTTCCTGGCTCGCGCGGGCGCGCGGCATGAGGTCGTGGCACCCGGCGCACTGGGGCTCGGTGGCGCGCTGGTTGTGGCAGCCAACGCAGCTTTCCTGGGCCGA
>NZ_JALNWM010000011.1 GCF_023230885.1 Desulfocurvus sp.
CCGCGAGGTCTGCGAAATGCTCAAGACCGGCAAGAGCCCCTGGCACTTCATCGAATTCATGGCCTGCCCGGGCGGCTGCGTGTGCGGCGGCGGGCAGCCCATCATGCCCGGCGTGCTTGAGGCAATGGATCGCCGGACCACCAGGATTTATGCCGGGTTAAAGAACCGTTTGGCCATGATGTCGGCCAACAGGGCATAAGGAGGGCGCCATGCGCATTGTCGATTTCACCCGTCGCCAGTTCCTCAAGGTCGGCTGCATCGGCTGCGCCGGGATGCTGGTCAGTCTGCGGTTCACCGCCAGAGCCATCGCCGCGGCCAAGGATCTCAAGGGATACATGCTGGACAGGATCAACGGCGTCTACGCGGCGGATGCGGCCTTCAAATTCCGCGCCTCGCAGGACAACCCCCAGGTCATCACCCTCTACAAGAGCTGGCTTGAGGAGCCCATGAGCCACAAGGCCGAGCAGTTCCTGCACATGCACTGGACCGACAGGTCCAAGGGCCTGAAGAAGCTGCGCGCCGAAGGCGCCTATCCCAACCCGCGCGCCGCCGAGTTCGACGGCGGCTACCCTTACGAGTAACCCGTCCCGGGGGTCCGGGCCTGAGATCAGGAGCGTCCGCCTCTGCCTCAAGGGTCCGCCCCTCCCCGCCATGCCGCCCGCCAGAAGCTTGCGCGCCACCGCGCCGCCAGCTTCGGCATTCCCTCACCTAGCCTGGCACCGGTCGCCTGGACGGCCACCAGGGCCCGCGCCCCGGCCCCAAATGGCCGAAGCCCCGCCGCGCGGGCCTCGCCTGCTGTCCCGAAGCGCCGCGCCCCTCCCGGACGCCGCCCCGCCGCGCCCTCCCCCATCGCGGGCACAGCGCCCCCGGAGGGCCGCGCCAGGGCCGCCATGCGAAAACCGCTCCTGCCCACCGGCTGGCCGGGGGCGGAGCGGTCTCCTGCATTCACTATGGATATCGAAATGTTACAGTTGTGGCGACCCTGCCGGGCGCCCGGCGGTTTCCGGGGCCGGGCGCACGGCGCGAACGCGCGCTGCGCCCCGCAGGACGCGGGGGCTCCCGGCCCGCCGTCCGGCCCGGGCGGCCCGGGCTCTACACCGGGTCGGGGCGGCCGATACTGAAGTAGGCGAAGCCGCCGTTGGCCAGCTCGCGCGGGTTGTAGAGGTTGCGGCCGTCGAAGAGCACCGGGGCGCGCAGGGTGGCCTTGATGCGCTCGAAATCCGGCGTGCGGAACTGGTTCCACTCCGTGACCACCGCCAGGGCGTCGGCGCCATCCAGAACGTCGTACTGGGCGTCCACGACCTCGGCCAGGGCGTTGCCCGCCAGCTCGCGCCGGGCGCCCGGCCCGGCCACGGGGTCGAAGGCGCGCACCTTCATGCCCAGATTCGTCAGGTATTCGATGGTCTTGAGGGACGACGCCTCGCGGATGTCGTCGGTGTTGGCCTTGAAGGCCAGGCCCCACAGGGCCAGGGTCCGCCCGGCGACGCCGCCCTGGTCCGCGAAGTAGCGCTCCACGCGCTTGGCGACGGCCAGCTTCTGGCGGTCGTTGACCTCGTCCACCGCCGTGAGCAGCTGCGGGGCGACGCCGGCCTCGCGGGCGGTGTTGATCAGCGCCTTCACGTCCTTGGGGAAGCAGGAGCCGCCGTAGCCCACGCCGGGATAGATGAAATGGTAGCCGATGCGCTGGTCGGACCCGATGCCCTGGCGGACCATGCGCACGTCGGCGCCCACGCGCTCGCAGATGCCCGCGATCTCGTTGATGAAGGATATCTTGGTCGCCAGCATGCAGTTGGCGGCGTACTTGGTCATTTCCGCACTGCGCACGTTCATGACGATGAGCTTGTCGCGGGTGCGGGCGAAGGGCGCGTAGAGGGCGCGCATGACATCGGCGGTGTCCTCGTTGTCCGTGCCGAGGACCACGCGGTCGGGCTTCATGAAGTCCGCCACGGCGTCGCCCTCCTTGAGGAACTCGGGGTTGGAGACCACGTCGAAGGCGATGTCCGCCCCGCGCCGCTCCAGCTCGGCGGCCACCAGGGCGCGCACCTGGTCGGCGGTGCCCACGGGCACGGTGGACTTGTCCACCACGATGAGCGGGGCGGTCATGGTCTGGCCGATCTGCCGGGCCACCTGGTACACGAAACTCAGGTCGCACGATCCGTCGGGGCGGCTGGGGGTGCCCACGGTGATGAAGACCACCCGCGCCCCGTCCAGGCCCTCGGCCAGCTCGGTGGTAAAGGTCAGGCGCCCCTCGCGGGTGCCCCGGGCCACGAGATCCTCCAGGCCGGGCTCGTAGATGTGCACCTGCCCGGCGCGCAGCTTCGCCACCACGGCGGGGTTCACGTCCACGCAGCGCACGGAGTTGCCCATTTCGGCCAGGCAGGCGGCGCTCACCAGGCCCACATATCCGGTTCCCACGATGCAGATGTTCATCCGGTCGTCCTTGTTCTGTGCGGTTTCGGCCCCCGGGGGCCCGCGAAGGCGCCAAGGTAGTCGCGCCCCGGGGCTTAGTCAACACCCGGCCAGGGCCGCCCCCCGGGAACAACGCGGCGCCGGGCCCGTTTGCCCTTGACATTCCCCGGCGGTTCAGCAGAATCCGGCAAGGGGCCCTGGCCGCCCCGCGAACCATTCAAAAACAGAACAAGGACACGCCCATGCCTTCCCTCGCAGTCAATGTGGACCACATCGCCACCTTGCGTCAGGCCCGCCGGGGCACAGAACCCGACCCCGTCACCGCCGCCCTCATGGCCGAACTGGCCGGGGCGCGCTGCATCATCTGCCACCTGCGCGAGGACCGCCGCCACATCCAGGACCGCGACCTCGACCTGCTGCGCGCCACGGTGCAGACCCGCCTGAACCTGGAAATGGCCGCCACCGACGAAATGCTGGGCATCTGCCTGCGCACCCGTCCGGACATCATCTGCCTGGTGCCCGAAAAGCGCCAGGAACTGACCACCGAGGGCGGCCTGGACGTGGCCGGACGCACGGCCTTCATCCGCGACTACCTGCGCCCCGTGCTCGACGCGGGCATCGAAACCAGCCTGTTCGTCGACGCCGACCCCCGCCAGGTGGAGGCCGCCGCCCAGACCGGCACCGGGTACATCGAACTGCACACCGGGCACTACGCCGACGCGACCACCCCCGCCGCCGCCAAGGCGGAGCTGGAGCGCATCCTGGCCGCCATCCGCCAGGCCCGCGAGCTGGGCCTGGGGGTCAACCTCGGCCACGGCCTGAACTACACGAACATCGCGCCCTTCGCCCAGGTGCCCGGCATCAACGAGTACTCCATCGGACACAGCATCATCTCGCGCGCGGCCTTCGTGGGCATCTCCCAGGCCGTACGGGAGATGAACGACATCATCCGCACCTTCGTCGACTAGGGGGCCCCATGATCGTCGGCCTCGGCCTGGACGTGGTGGAACTGCAACGGGTGGAGGCGGCCCTGGGCCGCTTCGGCGACCGTTTCGTCCGCCGCATCCTGACCCCGGCGGAACGGGAGGGCCTGCCCCGGGCGGGCGCGGCCGCCTATCTGGCCGCGCGCTTCGCGGCCAAGGAGGCCGCCGCCAAGGCCCTGGGCACGGGCATCGCCTCGGGCGTGGGCTTCCAGGACATGGAAATCCTGCGCCTGCCCTCGGGTCAGCCCGAGCTGCGCCTGTCGGGCGGAGCCGCCCGGCGCCTGGGGGCCCTGGGCGGCACGCGGACCCACGTCAGCCTGACCCACGGCCGCGACACGGCCGCCGCCGTGGTCGTCCTGGAGCGCCTGTGACCTGCCGCATCCCCCACGCCCTGCCCCTGCCCGTGCCCGCCGAAATGGCCGCCTGGGACCGCGCGGCCATCCACGAATTCGGCCTGCGCCAGGAAGTGCTCATGGAAAACGCCGGGCGCGCCGCCGCCGAGGTGGCCCTGGCCGCCCTGGGCGGCGCGGACGGGGCCTGCGGCCTGCGGGCCCTGGTCCTGGCCGGGGGGGGCAACAACGGCGGCGACGCCTTCGTGGCCGCGCGGCACCTGGCCGACGCCGGGGCGCGGGTGCTGGTGCTGCACGCCGGGCCCGCCCGGCGCTACCGGGGCGCTGCGGCGGCGAACCTGCGCCTGGCCCGGCGCATGGGCCTGCCCGTGGCCCGCCCGGGCGCGCGCGGCCCCGAGGCCGCGGCCCTGGCCGCCTGGGAGGGCCGCGCTCCGGACCTCGTCGTGGACGGCCTGCTGGGCACGGGCTTTTCCGGCCCCCTGCGCCCCGAGGCCCGGGCCTGGATCGAGGCCGCCAACCGCCTGGGCCGCGAGGCCTTCGTCCTGGCCCTGGACATCCCCTCGGGCCTGGACGGCCGGACGGGCCGCCCGGGCCCCGTGGCCGTGGCGGCCGACGCCACGGTCTGCTTCCAGGCCGCCAAGCTGGGCACGGCCCTGCCCGAGGCCGGGCCGTGGACGGGCGAGCTGCACATCGTGCCCATCGGCATCCCCGGATTTCTCATCCGCCAGGCCCCGGCGCGCTGCGCCCTGCTGACCTCGGGCACGGCCCTGCTGGCCCCGCCGCCCGACCCGCTGCTGCACAAGGGCCGCGCCGGGCATGTGCTGGTGGTCGGCGGGTCGCCGGGGCTTGCGGGGGCGCCGCTGCTGGCGGCCCTTGGCGCCCTGCGCGGCGGGGCCGGGCTGGCCACGGTGGCCTGCCCCGGGGCCCTGGCCGCCGAGGTCCGCTCGGGCCAGCCCGACGTGATGACCCTGCCCCTGGGCCGGGAGCGGGACTGGAGCGCGGCCCTGGCCGCCGAGCTGGCCCCGGCCCTGGAACGTTTCGACGCCCTGGCCCTGGGCCCGGGGCTGGGCCGCGCGCCCGGCGCCGGGGAGTTCGTGCGCGCGCTGCTGGCCCTGCCCGCCCTGCCGCCCCTGCTGGCCGACGCCGACGCCCTCTTCTGGCTGGCCCAGGCGCCCACCCTGGCGGCGCGCGCCGCGGTGCTCACCCCGCACCCCGGCGAGGCCGCGCGCCTTGCGGGCACGGACACCGCCGCCGTCCAGGCCGACCGGCCGGGCACCGCCCGGGCCCTGGCCGCGCGCCTGGACGCCGTGGTGGCCCTCAAGGGCGCGGGCACGGTGGTGGCGGCGCCAGACGGCGCCGCATGGCTGGCGCCCTTCGCCGTTCCGGCCCTGGCCGTGGCCGGGTCGGGCGACGTGCTCTCGGGGCTCGCGGCCGCGCTGCTGGCCCGGGGGCTGGCCCCGGCCGAGGCCGCCTGCCTGGGGGTCTACTGGCACGGGCTGGCGGGCGAGGCCGTGCAGGCCCGGGCGCCCCTGCGCGGGGCCCTGGCCTCGGAGATAGCCGCCGCCCTGCCCCGGGCCCTGGCCGATGCCCTCGGGGAATTTACGCACCCCTCTTCCACAACGACCAGACCGGAGGATCCATCCGATGCTTAAGGCCAAGGACATCATGACCGCCGAGCCCGTGACCCTGGCTCCCGACACCGACATCGCCACCGCCGCCCGCACCCTGCTCGACACGCGCGTCAACGGCCTGCCGGTGGTGGACGCCTCCGGCGCCCTGGTCGGCGTGCTGTGCCAAAGCGACCTTGTGGCCCAGCAGAAGACCCTGCGCCTGCCCTCGGTCTTCACCCTGCTGGACGGGCTCATCCCCCTGTCGTCCACGCGCGACCTGGAGCGCGAGATGGAGCGCATCGCGGCGCTGACCGTGGGCCAGGCCATGAGCCCCGACCCGGTGACCGTGGCGCCCGACGCGCCCATCTCCGAGGTGGCGACCCTGATGGTGGACCGCAAGTTCCACACCATCCCGGTGGTGGACGGGGGCCGGCTCGTTGGCGTCATCGGCAAGGAGGACATCCTGCGCACCCTGCTGGACGCCCGGAGCTAGGACGTGACCGCAGGCGACGCCCCGACCCTGACCCTGCTTCTGCCCGACGAGGCGGCCACCCTGGCCCTGGGCCGGGCCCTGGCCCGGGCCCTGGACGCCACGGACCCGGCCCAGGCGCTGCTGCTTTGCGGCGACCTGGGCGCGGGCAAGACGACCCTGGTGCGCGCCCTGGTGCCCGAACTGCCCGGCGGCGGGGACGCCCGCGTGTCCAGCCCGAGCTTCAACATCATGAACCTCTACCCCACGGACCCGGAAACCGCCCACTTCGACCTCTACCGCCTGGAGGGGCTCGCGCCCGACGAGACCCTGCTGGAGCACCTGCACGACCCGGGGCTGCTGGTGCTGGTGGAATGGGCCCAGTACCTGGACCGCGCCCACTGGCCCGCCGGGCACCTGCTGCTCCAATGGCGCCAGAGCCGGTCGGGGCGCTCGGTGGTCTTGACGGCGCGAGGAAAGAAGGCCAAGGAAACCCTTCACGCGCTGGCAATCGATTACGGCGCGCACGATCCGCAAATCCGTCCCCAGGAGTGACGCTACATGGGCATCATTGTTCAGAAGTTCGGGGGAACCTCCGTGGCCGGCCTGGAGCGCATGCGCCAGGTGCTGGCCAAGGTCCGCTCCGCCCGCTGCGACGGGGCCAACAAGGTCGTCGTCGTGCTCTCGGCCATGGCCGGGGAGACCAACCGGCTCATCGACCTGGCCCGGCAGTGGTCGCCGCGCCCCGACGCGGCCGAGATGGACTCGCTGGTCTCCACCGGCGAGCAGGTCTCCGTGGCGCTGTTCGCCATGCTGCTCAAGGACGCGGGCATCAAGGCCCGCTCCCTGCTCGGCTTCCAGGCCGACGTGCGCACGGATTCGCGCTACGGCAAGGCCCGCATCCTGGGCATCGACAGCGAAAAGCTGCGCGCCATGCTGGAAACCCACGATGTGCTGGTCATGGCCGGTTTCCAGGGCGTGGACTGCAAGGAGCGCATCACCACCCTGGGCCGCGGCGGCTCGGACACCTCGGCCGTGGCCATGGCCGTGGCCATCTCCGCCGACGTGTGCGAGATCTACACCGACGTGGACGGCGTCTACACCACCGACCCGAACCTGTGCTCCACAGCGCGCAAGATACCGAAAATCAGCTACGACGAAATGCTGGAAATGGCCAGCATGGGCGCCAAGGTGCTCCAGATCCGTTCCGTCGAGTTCGCCAAGAAATACAACATGACCGTCCATGTCCGCTCCACCTTCTCGGACTGCAACGGCACCTTCGTAACCCAGGAGGATGAAAGCATGGAAGCCGTTCTGGTTTCGGGCATCGCGTACGACAAGGACCAGGCCCGGGTCACCATCCTGGATGTCCAGGACCGCCCCGGCGTGGCCTCGGCCCTGTTCTCGCCCCTGGCCGACGCGGGCATCGTGGTGGACATGATCATCCAGAACACCTCGCGCGACGGCAAGACCACGGACATGACCTTCACCGTGCCCCGGGCGGACCTGGACGAGACCCTGCAAATCATCGAGGCCATCAAGCACCGCCTGGGCGCCACCGACGTGCTCACCGACGAGCGCGTGGCCAAGGTCTCGGTCATCGGCGTGGGCATGCGCTCCCATTCGGGGGTGGCCTCGCGCATGTTCGCCGCCCTGCACGACGAGGGCATCAACATCCTGATGATCTCCACCTCCGAGATCAAGGTCACCTGCCTCATCGAGGAGAAATACACCGAGCTGGCCGTGCGCACGCTGCACGACAAATTCGAGCTGGACAAGGCCGGGAACACCTGCTGATGCCCAGGAAGATCGCCATATACGACACCACCCTGCGCGACGGGACCCAGGCCGAGGAGATAAACCTCTCCACGGCGGACAAGGTGCGCATCGCCCAGAAGCTCGCCGAGCTCGGGGTGGACTACATCGAGGGCGGGTGGCCCGGCTCCAACCAGACGGACCGGGCCTTCTTCGGCGAAATCGCGGCCTACGACCTGGGGCGTACGCGGGTGGCCGCCTTCGGCAGCACCCACGCCCCCGGCAAGACCGCCCAGACCGACCCGAACCTGAAGGCCCTGGTCGAGGCGGGCTGTCCGGTGGCGACCATTTTCGGCAAGGCCTGGGACCTGCACGTCCGCGAGGCCCTGCGCGTGTCCCTGGAGCGCAACCTGGAGCTTGTGGGCGACTCGGTGGCCTTCTTGCGCCAGCACTTCCAGGAGCTGTTCTTCGACGCCGAGCACTTCTTCGACGGCTACAGGGCCAACCCGGAATACGCCCTGGGCGTGCTGCGCCGGGCCCATGAGGCCGGGGCCGACGCCGTGGTGCTGTGCGACACCAACGGCGGCTGCATGCCCTCGGACATCCGGCGCATCGTGCGCGCCGTGCGCAAGGCCCTGCCCGGGGCGGCCCTGGGCATCCACACCCACAACGACTCCGAGACCGCCGTGGCCGGCGCCCTGGAAGCCGTGGAATGCGGCGCGACCCATGTGCAGGGCACGATCAACGGCTACGGCGAGCGCTGCGGCAACGCCAACCTGTGCTCCATCATCCCCAACCTGGAGCTCAAGCACGGCGGGCGCTACCGCTGCCTGCCCGAGGGCGCCCTGGCCACCCTCACGCAGACAAGCGCCTTCGTCGCGGAGGTCTGCAACCTGCGGCCCTTCATGCGCCAGCCCTTCGTGGGCCATTCGGCCTTCGCCCACAAGGGCGGCATCCACGTCTCGGCGGTGCTGCGCAACCCCGAGACCTACGAGCACATCCGCCCCGAAGCCGTGGGCAACCGCCAGCGCGTGCTGCTCTCCGACCTGGCCGGGCGCAGCAACATCCTGTTCATGGCCCGGCGCTTCGGCTTCGACCTGGACAAGAACGACTCGGCGGTCATGGAGCTGCTGGCCGAGGTCAAGGAGCGCGAGAGCCGGGGGTACGAATACTCCTCGGCCGAGGCGTCCTTCGAGCTGATGTTCTTCCGGGCCATGGGCCTGTCCAAGCAGTATTTCCGGCTCCTGCACTTCAACGTGGTGGACATGCTGCGCGAGGGCCAGGACGAGCCCTACAGCGAGGCCACGGTGCGCATCAAGGTCGGCGGGCAGGTGGAGCACACGGCGGCCACCGGCCAGGGCCAGGTCAACGCCCTGGACAACGCCATCCGCAAGGCCCTGGACCGCTTCTATCCCGCCGTGCGCGACATGCGCCTGTCGGACTTCAAGGTCCGCGTGCTCTCGGGCGCACTGCGCGACACGGGCGGCACGGCGTCCTATGTGCGCGTGCTCATCGAGTCCCAGGACAGGACGCACAGCTGGACCACCGTGGGCGTGTCCTACGACGTGATCCACGCCAGCTGGGAGGCCCTGGTGGATTCCATCACCTACAAGCTGTTCAAGGACGACTCCGCGCGCTGGCCCGCGCGCGAGGACTAGCCCGGGGGAGGCGCCGTGGCCGGAACGGGGTCCATGCTGCGATGCTGGCTCCTGGCCGCCGGGGCCGCCTGCACCCTGGCCCTGGCGGGGCTTGTGCTGTCCTATTTCCTGTGGGCCCGGCTGGACTCGGCCCCGGCCATGCCCTGCGTCCAGGGCGACGACCGCTGGCGCGAGGCCGAAGCGGCCCTGCGCCACGCCGCGGCCCTGCTGTCCGACGAGGCGCCGGAGCTGGAGCTGACCCCGGCGCATATCTTCCACCTCCCCCTGCGCCACCTGTGCGTCGCGCGCCACGGCGAAAGCCTCGCGGCCCTGCGCGCCCGCCTGGACGCGGACTGGGACTGCGCCCCGGCCTGGGAGCGCGAGGTTCTGGCCAACGACGCCTTCCTGTCGCTGCTGGCGGTGACCGAGGAGGGCGCCGTGGTGCCCGTGCGCCTGAACCGCGCGGGCTTCGACGCGGCCGGGGAGCTGCCCGAACGCATCGCGCCCACGGCGCGGCTGGTGCTGCGCAAGCGCCCGGGCGGCGAGCAGGTGCTCCTGCGCGCGCCCGACCCCGACCCCGCCCCCGAGGCCCCCGCGCACTGAAAAACTCGACAACCCGGGTACGCATATTGCATGATATGATCGACCCCGGTACCCGGCGGTCGGGAAACCGACGCCGGGCCGACGTGAACCCACACGGCCACCCGCCGCCCCCCGGCGGCCGGGGCGGCACCCGAGGCACGGCAGACCCGGCATGACCCCGCGACCCCAGCTTCGCCCCCGGCTCCAGGCAGCCCGCCTCCTGGCCCGCATCCATGCGGGCCGGGAGCTGTTGCGCCGCCAGGGGCCCCGGGCCTGGACCCTGGCCCGGGCCGAGCTGACCCGGGCGGCCCGGGCCGGGCTGCGCACCCTGCTGCCCCCGGACCGCTGGCACTTTCCCCTGGTCCTGTTTTCCTACCTGTTCCTGGTCTTCGCCCTGGAAGTGGCCTTCCTGCGGGTTTTCCTGCCCGGCGGCGGCGCCCCCGGAGCCCGGAGCCCGGAGCCGCCCGCCCTGGCCGCCTCCCAGGCCCCCGGGCAGGACCCGGAGCTGGCCGAGGAGTTCCGCACCCTGGCCGACCTGTACCTGCCCGCCTTTCACGCGCGCTCGCCGCTGCCCGGGCAGTTCCTGGTGCTGCACACGGCCCTGACCCCCGGGGGCGACGGCCCCCTGGTGCTGGGCGGCGAGGAGGACCTGCCGCTCCTGGCCGACCCCGACCGCCACCCGCTGCTGCGCGTGCCCGCCGTGGCGCGCCGCGCCCCGGGCCCGGCCGTTTTCGACTCCGTGCGCATGGCCGTGGCCTGCTCGGAAATCCGCATGCCCGTCGACCCCCGCGCCTTCCACCCCCAGGACAAGGAAGCCTTCCTGGCCGCCGCCAGCGACCCGGCGCGGCTGGCGGCGGCCTTTGCCCGCGTGCGCTCCGGGCGGGCCGAGGCCCCCGAGCTGCTGGCCGAGCTGCCCGCCTCGGCCATCGCCCCGCCCCTGACGCGCCTGGACCGCCTGCGCATGGCCGAGGCCCGCCGCCGCAGCCTGGGCGCGCTTTCGGCCCATTTCGAGTCCGGCCTGCGCGGCATCTTCGCCGTGGGCTACGACACCTCGGGAGGCACGTCCTACGGGAAATATCAGCTTTCCTCACGCAAGGGCGCCATCAGAAACTTCATAAAATACCTGGACAAACGCGCTCCGACATGGGCACAACGATTGCGGACGGCGGGCGTGGCGAATACCGGCGGCACCCAGGGCTCAATGCCCCGGGAGTGGATACGCATCGCGGGCGAGCATCCGAAGCTTTTCGAGAAGCTCCAGGACGACTTCATCCACAGCCACTACTATTCGCCCACCATCCAGGCCGTGCGGGAGCAGACCGGCCTGGACATCGAAGCCCAGAACGCGGTCATCCGCGAGGTGCTCTGGAGCACCGCCGTGCACCACGGCCCCACGGGCGGGGCGAACATTTTCATCACGGCCAGTCTGCGCGCCAGGCAGGCCCACGGCGACTTCGGCAAGGCCCTGCTCAAGGAAGTCTACCGTGAACGCGAACGCCGCCTGGCGAAGGTTCCCCGCACCCAGCGCAACGCCCTGCGTTCGCGCCTGGAGCAGGAGATGAGCATGGCCCTGGCCAGACTGGAGCGGGCCGCCTTCAGCCAGGCGCGAACCTTGTCGGCGGAAGGCGGGCTCATGTAGCACAACCCTGCCGGGGGTGCCATGACCTCACTCAAGGAACTGCCCGTCCTCGTCGTGGACGACAACCGCGCCGCCCGCGAAGCCATCGTCGCCGTCCTGGGCAAGCTCGGCTTCCAGAACGTCACCGCCGTGGGCGACCTGCCCGCCGCCACCCGGGAGCTGGCCACCCGCGGCGCAGGCCTCGTGCTCTGCGAGGCGCTGGTGGACGGCAAATACGGCATCCAGCTGCTCAAGAAGGTCCGCGCCACCCCGCAGCTGGCCCGGGTGCCCTTCCTGGTCACCTCCTCGCGCAAGGAACCCGCCATCATCCAGGCCCACCTGAAGGCCGGGGCCTCGGAGTTCCTGGTCAAGCCCTTCGATTCCGCCACCCTGCTGGCCCGGCTCAAGAAGGCCCTGGCCCAGCGCCCCGCGCCCAAGCCCAGCGCCCAATGCCCCGAAACCCGGCTGCTGGAGATGGGCCACAAGGCCCTGGAGAGCTACGACACCAAGGGCGCCATCGCCTGCTTCACCAAGGCCGCCAGGGCCAATCCCGCCTGCCCCGAGGCCTATGTGGGCCTGGCCATGGCCTGCAAGCGCAAGAAAGACATGGCCCAGTACATGCTGTTCATGAACACGGCGGCCAAGGTCATGGTCGAAGCTGGCGACATGGCCGGGGCCGAGGCCATCCACCGCGAGCTGCGCCTCTACGACGCCCAGGCCCCCAACCCGTTCGCCCAGGCCGCGGCCGCCCTGGACGCCAGGGGCGAACACGCCGCGGCCAGCCCCCTGTGGGAGCGCGCCGTGGCCGTGGAGCCCGACAACCCCGCGCACTACCTGGCCCTGGGCGACGCCCTGCTGCGCCAGGGCGACCGCGAGGGCGCCAAGGCCCAGGTCACGGCGGCCCTGCGGCTGCGCGACGACTTCCCCGAGGCCCGCAAGCTCTTCAAGGCCCTCACCGGCCAGCGCTGGACCGAGAGCGAAAGCAGCCAGGCCCACGCCCGGCGCCGCGACGAGGAGGAGGAAAAGCGCTCCACCGTGCGCTTCTGGGTGCCCGACCTGCTGGTGGCCATCAAGGGCCGCGACGCGCACTTCACCCTTTCGGAGATGAGCCTGCGCTCCCTGGCCTTCAGCCCCTTGGGCCAGGCCTTCGCCGTGGACGAGGAACTGCGCCTGGACATCCTGCGGCTGGCCGACGGCGAGGCCCGGCCGGAGATAAGGCGCCTCAAGGGCGTAGTGGCGCGCATGGACGCGGAAACGGTGGGGGTGCGCCTCGCGGAGCCCAGCCCCGAGCAGGAGCAGGAGATCCGGGACATCCTGGCCGCCGCCCAGGAGCGTCAGAAGGAGCAGTTCCGCGAGGAGAAGAAGGACGTGATCAGTTTCGACATCGACATGCTGTTCATGTAGCCGGGCCAGGCGCCGTCAGCCCGGCTGGCCCCCGGGGTCCAGGCCGCGGGCGAGGAACTCCGGCACCAGCCGCTCGACCCGGGCGCGGGTGTCGCGGTGGGTGGTCAGCAGGTGGCGGCTGGTCACGCCCTCGGCGATGGGCAGCAGTTCCAGGCGGCGCACGGCGGAGGACACCCCGGCCACGATGGTCATGGAGCTGGACAAGGGCACGGTGGCGTCGTCCGGGCAGTGCAGGGCCAGAAGCGGCGCCGTGATCGCGCCCAGCCGGGCCCGCACCCGGCGCATCCCGTCCATGAGCCCCGCCAGGGCCCCCAGGGCCACCACCCCTTCGTAGCCGCGCCACGGCGCGATGCGCCGCGACTCGACCCCGCCCGGGGCCGTGGGCCACAGAGGCCGCACCCGGCGCAGCAGCGGCAGGAACGGCAGCCGCCAGTCGCGCACCTCCAGGGGCAGGAAACGGTACAGATAGACCGGCGCGGCCAGGGCGACCACGGCCGCCGGACGGCGCACCACGCCCAGGTGCAGGGCCAGCAGCCCGCCCATGGACAGCCCGCAGACGAAAACCCGCTCCGCCAGCCCGGCCAGGCGGTCGTATTCGCGCTCCACGGCCCCGGCCCAGTGGTCGAAGCCGGTGCGGTTCCAGTCCTCTGGGCTGGTGCCGTGGCCGGGCAGCAGCGGAACGCTGACCACACAGCCCAAGCGCTCCAGGGCCGCGGCCAGCCCGAGCATCTCGAAGGGCATGCCGCCGAAGCCGTGGATGCAAAGGGCCGCGCCGCCCTCCAGGATTTTTCCCATGCCGTCCCCCTTTTGCCGCCGCTCCGGGGCGCCGCCGTCTTGCCGCCGCCCCCGAGTTCCTTTACAAGGTTCGGGTTCCCTTAGCAAACCCTGCTGCCGGAGGTTCCCGTGCCCGCGCCCGTTCCCTGCGACATCCTGCTGCTGGCCAGCACCTGCCTGACCCAGGACGACTCCCGGACCATCATCGAGAACGCCGCCGTGGCCGTGGGCGGCGGCGCCGTGCTGGCCGTCGGCCCCCGCGAGGCCGTGGCCCCGGCCTGGAAGCCCGGGCGGACCATCGACCTGGGCGAGGCCCTGCTCATGCCCGGGCTGGTCAACGCCCACACCCACGCGTCCATGACCCTCATGCGCGGGCTGGCCGACGACCTGCCGCTCATGCAATGGCTTACGCAACATATCTTCCCCGTGGAGCAGAAGCTGACCCCGGAGCTGGTCCACCTGGGCGCGCTGCTCGGCTGCGCCGAGATGCTGCGCACGGGCACCACCGGCTGCTGCGACATGTACCTCATGGAGGAGGCCGTGGCCCGGGCCGCGGACCAGGCCGGCCTGCGCGCCCGGGTGGGCGAGGCGCTCTTCGCCTTCCCCTCCCCGGCATACGCCGGACCGGACCAGGCCATGGATGTCGTCCGCGCCCTGCACGAGGCCTACCGCGACCACCCGCGCATCGGCTGCACGCTCATGCCCCACTCGGTGTACACCACCACCCCCGCGCTGCTGGAACGCGCCCTGGCCCTGGCCGAGGAGCTAGACCTGCCCCTGAACGTGCACCTGGCCGAATCCGCATCGGAAACGGCCCAGTGCCTGGAGCAGCACGGCCAGCGCCCCGTGCCCTACCTGCATTCCCTGGGCCTGCTCGGCCCGCGCACCCTGGCGGCCCACTGCGTGGACCTGACCGACGCCGAACTCGCCCTGCTGGCCGCCACGGGCACCCGCGTGGCCCACAACCCCGAAAGCAACATGAAGCTGGCCAGCGGCGCCTGCCCGGCCCAGCGCCTGCTGGACGCCGGGGTGACCGTCGGCCTGGGCACCGACGGGCCGTGCAGCAACAACAACCTGGACATGTTCAGCGAAATGGGCTCGGCGGCCCTGCTCCAGAAGCTCCTGCGCCAGGACCCCACGGCCCTGCCGGCCCAGGCCGTGCTGGACATGGCCACCCGCCAGGGCGCCGCCTGCCTGGACTGGCCCGACGTGGGCGCCATCGCCCCGGGCATGCGCGCCGACCTGACGGCCCTGGACCTCGCCCAGCCCGGGCTCCAGCCCATGTACAACCCGGTCTCCCACGCGGTCTACGCCGCCAGCGGCTCCCAGGTGCGCCTGACCATGGTCGAGGGCCGCGTACTCTTCTTCGACGGCGCCTGGCCCGAGCTGGACTACCCGGCCCTGCTGGCCGAGGTGCGCGGCGCGGCGCGCTGGGTGCGCCGCCAGTTCGCCGGGGCCTGACCCCCCGGGCGCAGAAAAAAGCGCCCCAAGGCTTGACATCCGGCGCGGTATCTATAAATACTGCGTCGCTTCTACTCGAACCCAAGCAGACGGCGGCCCCCAGGGGCGGCCATCGGCACGCAAGGAGACAGCCACCATGGCCAAGAAACAGACCAGCACCATCCTGGATTCCGCCGTCATGCAGGACGGCGTGCTCAGCCTCAACGGCACCGCCATGCAGCAGATCATCGACAAGTGCGAGGGCTGCGACCGCGTGGTGACCCACGAAACCGGCGGCAAGTACTGCGCCAGCTACGCCCAGCCCGCCGCCAAGTGGGGCCGCAAGGCGTGCAACTTCGCCACCCACGTCCGCGCCGAGGTGGACACCACCGGCAAGGTCAAGGTCAACCCGCTCAAGGCCTCCAAGCGCGCCGCCCGCGGTCGCTAGGCCCGGCGTCCTTCACGGATTCAGGGGCGGGCCCGGGCCCGCCCTTTTGTTTTCCCCCGCGCAGGGCGCCCGGACCGCCCGCGCGCCACGGTCCACCCGCGCGGCTGCGGCCGCCGGCCGACGGAGCCGCCCATGCCCCACGCCCTCCTGGAACGCATCGACACCCTGGGCCCCGAAGTCGTGGCCCTGCAACGCGCCCTGGTGGCCATCCCCGCCCTGGGCCCCGACAACGACGGCCAGGGCGAAACCGCCAAGGCCGAGTTCCTGGAGCGCCACCTGCGCGCCCTGGGCCTTGCGGACATCCTCCGCCTGGACGCGCCCGACGCGCGCGTGCCGGGCGGCCTGCGGCCCAATATCCTGGCGCGCATCCCCGGCCGCGACACCTCGCGCACCCTGTGGATCATCTCGCACATCGACATCGTGCCCCCGGGCAACCCCGACCTGTGGCACAGCGACCCCTACGAGCTGAAGGTGGACGGCGATTTCCTCGTCGGGCGCGGGGTGGAGGACAACCACGGCGGCATCGTGCCCTCGCTGGTGCTGGCCAAGGCCCTGCTGGACGCGGGCGCCACCGCGCCCATGAACCTGGGCCTGCTGTTCGTGGCCGACGAGGAAACCGGCAGCGCCTACGGCCTGGGCCATGTGGTCGCCGAGCACGCCGAACAGTTCGGCCCCGACGACCTGTTCCTGGTGCCCGACTTCGGCGTGGCCGACTCCTCGCTCATGGAGGTGGCCGAAAAGAGCATGCTCTGGCTGAAGGTCGAGGTCTTCGGCCGCCAGTGCCACGCCAGCACCCCCGAGCAGGGCCTGAACTCCCTGGTGGCCGCCGCCGACTTCATCCTGCGCACCCGGCGGCTGCACCAGGAGTTCCCGGCCGTTGACCCGCTCTTCTCCCCGGCGCACTCGACCTTCTCGCCCACGCGCAAGGACGCCAACGTGCCCAACGTGAACACCATCCCCGGGCACGACGTGCTCTATGTGGACTGCCGCGTGCTGCCGCAATACGCCGTGGCCGACGTGCTGGATGCCTTCGGGCGCATCGCCTCGGAAATCGAGGCCGAGCACGGCGTGCGCGTGGCCTGCTCGCCCATGCAGGCCGAACAGGCCGCCCCGGCGACCCCCGTCGACAGCGAAATCGTGCGCCGCCTGAGCGCGGCCATCGAGGCGGTCTACGGCGTGACCCCCGCCCCGGCGGGCATCGGCGGCGGCACCGTGGCGGCCATCCTGCGCCGCGCCGGGCGCGACGCCGTGGTCTGGTCCACCTGCGAGCACTTCGCCCACCAGCCCAACGAGCGCTCGCGCATCTCCACCCAGCTCGGCGACGCCAAGGTCATGGCCCGCGTGCTGTTCGCCTAGCCGCACCCCCGCGCCATGCCCGCCGCCCGCACCACCGCGCAGCCCAAGCCGCCCCTGCCTTCCGTGCTGGACTGCGTGGTGGTCGGCGCCGGGCACGCGGGCTGCGAGGCGGCCATGGCCCTGGCCCGCCTGGGCCGCCCGACCCTGCTGCTGACCATCAACGTGGACCGCATCGGCCACCTGTCGTGCAACCCGGCCATCGGCGGGCTGGCCAAGGGCCACATGGTCCGCGAGATCGACGCCCTGGGCGGACGCATGGGCCTGTGGGCCGACCGCGCGGGCATCCAGTTCCGCACGCTGAACACCAGCAAGGGCCCCGCCGTACGCGCCACGCGCGCCCAGATCGACCGCTCGGCCTACCTCGCCGCCGTGCAGGCCGACATCTTCGACCAGGACAACCTGTGGGTTCTCCAGGACATGGCCGAGGAAATCCTGGTGGAGCGCGGACGCTGCGCCGGGGTGCGCACGGCCCTGGGCCAGCGCCTGGCCGCCCGCTCCGTGTTGCTGACCACGGGCACCTTCCTGTGCGGGCTGATCCATGTGGGCGAACGCAATTTCAGCGGCGGGCGCCTGGGCGACCCCGCCGCCAGGGGCCTGTCGGACAGCCTGCGCGCCCTGGGCCTCGGCCTGGGCCGCCTCAAGACCGGCACCACCCCGCGCCTGCTGGCCCGCAGCGTCGACACCGCCGCGATGGAAGTCCAGCCCGGCGACGCCCGGCCCCGGCCCTTCAGCTTCCACGCCCCCTTCGCCCCCCTGCCCCAGGTGCCCTGCCACATCACCTGGACAACCCCGGCCACCCACGAGGCCATCCGCGCGGGCTTCGACCGCTCGCCGCTGTTCACCGGCGTCATCCGGGGCGTGGGCGCGCGCTACTGCCCGTCCATCGAGGACAAGGTGGCCCGCTTCCCCGAGAAGCCCCGGCACCAGATTTTCGTCGAGCCCGAGGGGCTCTCCAGCCCCGAGGTCTACCCCAACGGCATCCCCACCAGCCTGCCCCTGGACGTGCAAAAGGCCATGCTGGCCACCATCCCCGGGCTGGAGCGGGCCCAGATCGTGCGCCCGGGCTACGCCATCGAATACGATTTCAGCTTCCCCACCCAGCTGCTGCCGACCCTGGAAGCCAAGGTCCTGCCCGGGCTCTACCTCGCCGGGCAGATCAACGGCACCTCCGGCTACGAGGAGGCCGCCGCCCAGGGCCTGTGGGCCGCCCTCAACGCCCACTGCGCCCTGGCCGGGGAGCCGCCCTTCCTGCCCGGGCGCGACCAGGCCTACATGGCCGTGCTGGTGGACGACCTGGTGACCCTGGGCACCGAGGAGCCCTACCGCATGTTCACCTCGCGCGCGGAGCACCGCCTGCTGCTGCGCGAGGACAACGCCGACGCCCGGCTGACCCCGGCGGGCCGGGCCCTGGGGCTGGTGGACGACGCCCACTGGGCCGCCCACCGGGCCAAGATGGACGCCGTCGGGGAGCTGGTGGCCGCCCTGGAGGCCGTGCGCATCCGCCCCGATGCGCCCACGCGCGACATCCTGAGCGCCCTGGGCGCGGCCATCCCGCCCCGGGCCGTGACCCTGGCCGAGCTGCTGCGCCAGCCGGCCCTGTCCATCGAAGCCCTGACCCCCTTCCTGCCCGCCGTGGAGACCGCCCGGCCCGACGCCCTGCGCGAGGCCGAAACCATCGTCAAATACGCGGGCTACCTGCGCCGCCAGCAGGAGCTGGCCGCGCGCTCGGCGGGGCTGGAATCCACGGCCCTGCCGCCGGACCTGGCCTACGCCGCCGTGGCCGGGCTGACCCGCGAGGCCGTGGAAAAACTCTCGCGCATCCGGCCCCTGACCCTGGGCCAGGCCGCGCGCATCTCCGGCATCACCCCCGCCGCCGTCACCTGCCTGGAAATCCACCTGCGCAAGCTGGCCCGCTAAGGCCCCCGCTTCCCCGCACCCTGGCCACCTTCCGGCCGCTTTCCCGCACCCCCGGGCCCGGCGCCCGGCCTGCCCCCGCCCCCGGCCCGGCCTGCCGCGCCACGGGCTGGTGGACCCGTTCTTGCATAGCCTGGGGCCAAGGCCAGGCCCCCGGCAGTCTGGCCTTGCGGCGCGTGCCCGGGGCCTGGACTCCGGGGCCGAAGCCCTGTACGCATTCGGGCAGGGTCCGAAAAGCGCCGCGCGGCCCCGGGCACGGCCAAAAGCCCGACGCGCCGACCCCACAGCGGGCCGGCCGGCGCCAGGCGCCCGACAGGGCCGCGCGCCGCGGCAACGGCAAGGACGCCCCAGCAACAGGACAGGTCATCCGTGAACGTATCCGATCTGCTGCACAGCGCATTGCACCCGGCCCTCGCCCCCCGGGCGGCCTCCCTGGACCGCTCCTTCCTGGGCACGGTGCAGGACCGCTTCAGCGGCACGGGGCTGACCCCCGAGCTGCTGCGCCTCCTGCTGCTGACCGTGGCCGCCGCCGCCGCCGTTGGCGCGCTGGTCTACCTGCTGAACCTGCTCATCGCCGCAAGGCGCAGGGGCGCCGCCCTGCCCACGGGCACGGTGCAGGACCCCGCCGAAATCCGCCGCCTGCTGGACATGGCCCTCACCCGGCGCTCGCGCCTGGACCTCTCCTTCTCGCGCACGCCCAACAAGGACCAGGGCGTCTCCTGTTCCATCGAGCAACTGCGCGACGAGCACCTGGTGGTGGAAATCACCGCGCGCATCGACGCCTCGCAGCGCTGGATCGGCCGCACGGTGCATTGCTATGTGCGCATCACGGCGGGCAAGGAACGCACGGGCTCGCGCTACTATTTCTTCGACGCCGAGATCGCGGGGCTGTCCAAGCAGGCCGACGGCTCCCTGCGCCTGACCCTGACCCTGCCCACGGTCATGCGCCTGCAACAAAAGCGCATCCACCTGCGCCTGGACCCGCCAACGGAGTTCATGCTCGGGCTGGCCCTGTGGCCCGAGCCCACGGAGACCGGCGGCAGCACGGCGTCCAACATAAGGAGCTGGGGCCGCCCGGCCCTGCTGTTCCACCCCGCGCGGCGCGACCTTGTGCGCGTGGTCAACGTCTCGGCCGGGGGCATGCGCCTGGACGTGACCCGCAAGGCCCTGCGCGAAACGGGCCTTGAATTCGAACCCGGACAGCGCTACATCCTGCTCACCGAGATATACGACCCCGACCGCAAGGCCAAACGGCGGCTGTGGTGCCTGGCCCGGGTGCAGAACCGTTTCGAGGACTTCGAAACCCGCAACCTCGAAATCGGCATGAGCTTCGTGGGCCAGGGCCTGCCCGCCGGGCAGGACAAGAACGCCCTGGCCTGGAAGCCCCTGGGCGAGGACGGCATAGCCTTCCTGGGCGACTGGGTGGTCAAGCGCCACCTGGAGCGCTACCGCAAGGGCGGCGGCGCGCAGTAGCCCCGCCCGGGGCACCGCGTCGGTTTGCGTTGAAAAAGCCCGGACAACTCCGTATAAGTGGAAAAACAAGACGCATTCGGGAGGTTCGAGTTGGACGACGATTCTGGCAGTTTGTTCTCCGCCCTGATGGGCAGGCTGTTCCGCAAGACCGACGATTCGGAGGTCGAGCGCTTCATCCTCGAAGCGCAACGGGACGGCGAGCTGCGGGGCGAGGAATCGGCAATGCTGCTCAACGTCCTGCGCCTGTCGCGCAGGCAGGTCACCGAAATCATGATTCCGCGCACGGACATCGTCTGCGCGCCGGCGGACAACTCCATCGAGGAGATGGCGTTGCTCATCGCCGAAAGCGGCCACAGCCGCATCCCCGTCTACCGCAAAAACCGCGACAACATGGTGGGCATCGTCCACGCCAAGGACGTGCTGCGGGCCCTGACCCAGCCCGACGAATTCCCGCGCCCGGCCCGGGCCGAGACCATCATGCGCGAGCCGCTGTTCATCCCCGAGACCAAGAACGTCTACGACATGCTCCAGGTCTTCCGCTCCAACAAGATCCACCTGGCCATCGCCCTGGACGAGTACGGCGGCACCTCGGGCCTGGTGACCTTCGAGGACGTGCTGGAGGAGATCGTCGGCGAGATCGAGGACGAATACGACACGCCGCGCCCCGAGGACATCCAGACCCTGGAGGACGGCTCCGTCCTGGTCTCGGGGCGCACGCCCCTGGAGGAACTGGACGAGCGCATGGGCCTGTCCCTGACCTCCGACCAGGTGGAAACCGTCAGCGGTTTCCTTTGCGAACTGGCCGGGCGGGTGCCCGATCCCGAGGAATCCTTCGCCATCGACGGCCATACCCTCACGGTCAAGGAAGCGGATGCAAAACAGATTCACTGGATTGTGCTCCGCCGCGGCGACAGCCCGGCGGCACGCAACCACTGATTTCGCCCTTGCGCTGCTCCTGGCCCTGACGGGCACCTGGTTCGGCTTCGCCAACCCCGTAGCGCACATCCCGCCCCTGGCGCTGTTGCTGCCGGGGGCCTGCGCCCTTGCGGGCCTGCGCGCGCCCTCGGCGGGCCTTGCCCTGCGCCGGGGCTGGCTCATCGGCGCGGCGGCCTATGCCGCCGGGCTGTACTGGATCGCCCTGCCCGTGCGCATTTACGGCGACCTGCCCTGGCTGCTGGCCGCGCCCTGCCCGGTGCTGGTGGGCCTTGTCCTTGGCGGCTACACCGGGCTCTTCGCCCTGGGCGTGCACGCCGTGGGCGCGCGGCTGCACTGGGCCCTGGCGGCGCTGTGGGCCGGGGGCCTGTGGGCCCTGCTGGAGGCCGCCCGGGGCGTCTTGTTCACGGGCTTCCCCTGGCTGGCGCTGGCCTCGGCCTTCACGCCCTGGCCCGCCGCCATCCAGGGCGCGGCCTGGCTGGGGGCCGCCGGGCTTTCGGGCGTCCTGGCGGGCGCGGCGGCCCTGGCGGCCACGGGCCCGACCCTGCGGGCCCGGGCAACGGCGCTGGCCGTGCTGGCGCTGCTCCCGGCCTGGGGCGCCTGGGTCCTGGCCCAGCCCGTTCCGGCCACGGGCAAGGCCAGCGTGGTCATCGCCCAGGGCAACGTGGACCAGAGCCTCAAATGGGACGAGCTCTACCGGCTGTCCACCGTGCGGCGCTACGCGGCCATCACCGAAAACGGCCTGCGCGACGCGCCCGCCGACCTGGTGGTCTGGCCCGAGACGGCCCTGCCCTTCTACATGCAGGAACCCAGCAGCTTCAGCGTTGCCGTGCGCCAGGCCGTGCGCCAGGCCAAGACCCCGCTGCTCACCGGCACCCCGGCCTACACCTTCGAGGCCGACACCCAGACCTTCCTGATGCACAACCGCGCCGTGCTCCTCGACGCCGACGGCGCCACCCTGGGCAGCTACGACAAGGAGCACCTCGTGCCCTTCGGCGAGTATGTGCCCTTCGGCAGGTACCTGCCCTTCCTCAAGAAGCTGGCCCACGGCGCGGGCGATTTCGTCCCCGGCGTGTCCACCGCGCCCCTGGAGCACGGCCCCCTGCGCCTGGGTGTGCTCATCTGCTACGAGACGATCTTCCCCGAGCTGGCCCAGGCCAGGGTGGCAGCCGGGGCGAACCTGCTGGTGAACATCTCCAACGACGCCTGGTTCGGCCGGACCTCGGCCCCGCGCCAGCACCTGGCCATGAGCGTGCTGCGTGCCGTGGAGCAGCGCCGGACCCTGGTGCGCTGCACCAACACGGGCATCTCGGCCTTCATCGACCCGCGCGGGCGGCTGCTGGCGGCCGGGGGCCAGTTCATCGCCGCCGCCTACCGCGGCCAGGACCTGCCCCTGGTGGCCGAGACGACCTTTTTCCATCGCCACCGCATGGGCCTGGGCGCGGCCCTGGCCCTGGGCCTGGGGCTGTGCGCGGCCCTGGCCCTGCTCGAAAAACGGCGCACCCCCGCGCGGCTTGCGCAAGGCGGCGCTTCGGGCTAACATTACGGGTTCGCACGCACAGCCTCGAACCAAAGGGACAGCCCCGTATGCTTCAATACGCCGACCTCAAGACCCAAGGCCAGAACCTCAAGCAACAGTTCACCACCCTCTGGGGGCGTCTTTGACCGCGACCGCAGGGTGGCCCGGCTGGCGGAGATCGAAGCCATCCTGGCCAGCCCCGGCGCCTGGGACGACCCCGAGGCCCTGAAACCCCTGCTCCAGGAAAAAAGCCGCATCGCCGACCTCGTGGACTTGTGGGACAAGCTCCACAAGGCCAAGACCGACCTGGACGAATGGCTGGTCATGGCCGCCGAGGACCAAAGCCCCGAGATGCTCGAAGCCCTGGACGAACAGGTCCGCCTGCTGGAGGAACGCCTGGGCGACACCGAGCTGCGCACCCTGCTCGCGGGCCAGGAGGACGCTGGCAGCGCCATCCTGGAGATCCATCCCGGCGCGGGCGGCACCGAGGCCCAGGACTGGGCGGAAATGCTCGTGCGCATGTACCAGCGCTGGGCCGAACGCCACGACCTGAGCGTCAAGGTGCTGGACCTGCTGCCCGGCGAGGAGGCCGGCGTGAAGAGCGCCTCGCTGCTGGTCGAAGGGCCTTACGCCTACGGCCACCTCAAGGCCGAAAAGGGCATCCACCGCCTGATCCGCATCTCGCCCTTCGACTCGTCCGGCCGCAGGCACACCTCCTTCGCCTCGGTGGATGTCTACCCCGACGCGGGCAAAGACATCGAAATCGAGATCGACGAGGAGGAGGTGCGGGTGGACGTGTTCCGCGCCAGCGGGCCGGGCGGCCAGAAGGTCAACAAGACCAGCTCGGCCGTGCGCCTGACCCACGAACCCACGGGCATCGTGGTTTCCTGCCAGAACGAAAAATCCCAGTTCCGCAACAAGGAGACGGCCTACAAAATCCTCAAGGCCAGGCTCTACGAACTGGAGCTGCGCAAGCTCGCCGACGCCAAAGCCGCCGACTACGCCACCAAGGACGCCATCAACTTCGGCAGCCAGATCAGGACCTACACCCTGCAACCCTACCGGCTGGTCAAGGACCACCGCTCGGCCACGGAAATGACCAACGTCGACGCCGTGCTCGACGGGGATCTGGACACCCTGATCCGCAACCAGCTTCTGAGTGAGCATGCCAGGAAAACCAGCGACTGACACCCCCGCCTTCCCCCACGGCCGCGAACTTCTGGCCGAGCTGGAGGCCCTGCGCAGCCTGCTGGGACGCCACGGCTGCCCCGGCGAGGACGCGCCCGACGTGCTCGGCCTGCTGCGCCTGTGCCCGGGGCTGCGCCTGGACCAGTGGCCCGAGCTGGCCGCGCGCCACGGGCTCCAGGACTGGCTGGCCCTGCCCCTGGCCAGGGCCGAGTTCCCCTTCCTGGCGCGCCTCCAGCAGGTGCTCAACGACCTGGCCTTCCAGACCGAGCACGACCCGCTGACCGGCCTGCGCAACCGCCGGGCCTTCGACCGCATCCTGGCCCGCGAGCTGGAGCGCGCGCGGCGCTCGGGCGCGGCCCTGGCCCTGGCCATGTTCGACCTCGACGATTTCAAGGCCGTCAACGACACCTACGGCCACCCCTGCGGCGACGAGGTGCTGACGGCCCTGGCCCGGGTGCTGCTCGAAGGGACCCGCAGCTACGATGTGGCGGCCCGCCTGGGCGGCGAGGAATTCGCCCTGGTCATGCCCGAAACCGGGCTCTCCAAGGCCCGGGGCATCGTCGAGCGCATCCTGGACGCCATGCGCACCCGGTCCGTCGCCTGCCCCGAGGCGCCGCCCATCCGGGTGACCTGCTCCGCCGGGCTGGCCTGCCGCCGGGGCCCCGGCGACATGTCCGCCCAGGAGCTCTACGCCCTGGCCGACAAGGCCCTCTACGAGGCCAAGGCCCAGGGCAAGGACCGCGTGGTGGCCGCGCCCCTGGCCGACCTGCAACCGCCCCGGCGCGAGAGCCTCGTGGCCGCCAACGAAAAGAAATTTCTCTTCACAGGGAGCTGAGCGCAGATGTCCGGAACCAACATCCCCAACAAGGCCGCAAGCTTCGCCGTGGTCAGCGGCAAGGGCGGCGTGGGCAAGACCAACCTGGCCCTGAACCTGGGCTACGCCCTGCACCGGGGCGGCCACCGCGTGCTGCTCATGGACTGCGACCTCGGGCTGGCCAACCTCGACGTGCTCCTGGGCCTGACCCCGGACAAGAACCTCCAGGACCTGCTGAGCCCCGACACCCGGCCGGACGACGTGGTCGTGCCCATCGAGCCGGGCGGCTTCGACTTCCTGCCCTCGGCCTCGGGCGTGCCGGAGCTCATCGACCTGGACGAGGACGTTCAGGCCCTGCTCTTCGAGCGC
Organism: Desulfocurvus sp.; assembly: GCF_023230885.1. GTDB lineage: Bacteria > Desulfobacterota > Desulfovibrionia > Desulfovibrionales > Desulfovibrionaceae > Desulfocurvus. The sequence continues at coordinate 25,046 of NZ_JALNWM010000011.1, forward strand.
CTGAACGCGCTCATCGGCGGCTACGACTTCCTGCTGCTGGACCTGGGCGCGGGCATCAGCCGCACGGTGCTGCGCTTCGCGGCCATGACCCGCGAGCGGCTGGTGGTCATCACTCCCGAGCCCACCTCCCTCACCGACGGCTACGCCATGATCAAGGTCATGCTCACCAGCCACGGCGTGCGCGACTTCCAGGTGGTGGTCAACATGGCCGCCAGCGCCGAGGAGGGGAAGCGCAGCTTCGAGCGCCTGCACGCCGCCTGCGCCCGTTTCCTGGACCTGGACATCAAGTACGCCGGGTGCGTGCGCTCGGACCCGGCGGTGCCCCGCGCGGTGATCCGCCAGACGCCCCTGCTCAAGCTCGCCCCCGGCAGCGACGCGGGCCGCGACATCCTGCAAATCGCCGTGCGCATGAAGCGCATGCGCGACGCGCAGCTGCCCGAAATCGGCGGCGGCAGCGGGCTGGACGTACCCTCCGGCCCCAATGTACAATAGCGCTTGCAAAAAACGCCACGATTAGGCAATGTTGTACCGTTAGTCCTGCGTGGCCACCCCCGGGCGGCCACTTCCGGCGCAGGCGGGCAACCCCGGAGGAGGAACTGCATGAACAAAAGCGAACTCATCAAGACCCTGGCCGAAAAGAACGACATCCACGTTGACGAGGCGGCGCTGGTGGTCAACACCTTCTTCGACTCCATCAAGGATTCGCTCATCAAGGAAGAGCGCGTGGAAATCCGCGGCTTCGGCAGCTTCAAGCTCAAGGACTACGGCGGCTACACCGGCCGCAACCCCAAGACCGGCGAGGTCGTCCAGGTCAGCCCCAAGAAGCTGCCCTTCTTCCGCCCGGGCAAGGAACTCAAGGAATACGTCAACAAGTAGGCCATGCGCGTCCTGCCCCGTCTGCTCCTCCCGCTGCTCCTCGCGCTCCTCTTCCGCGCCGCCCCCGCCCTCGCCCAGGACGCGCGGGACGCCCTGACCCTGGTCTTCTCCGCCAACACGCAGGGGGAATTCGCCCCCTGCCCCACCTGAGGCGGCAAGACCCTCGGCGGCCTGGCCAGGCGCGCCACAGCCTTGCGCGGGCTCAGGCAAGGGCCTGACCACACGCCCGTCCTCTATCTGGCCGGGCCGTACGAATTCCTGCCCCCGGCCGGGCCGGGGCCGAAGCACACCCCGGCCCTGGCCCGGGCCCTGGCGGCCGCCCACAAAGCCCTGGCGCCGGACCTGCTGGCCCTCGCCGGGCCCGAGGCAGCGTGGCTCGCGGCCGCCGGGGCCCAGACCCCGGCGCAGGCCCCGGGCTCCGCGCCGCGCGCCCTCGTCCTGCCCGTGCCGGGCGGCGAGGTGGGGGTCATCCTGCTCCCCGTCCTGCCCTCCGGCGCCCTGACCCCGCCGGACGATACCGTCCGCCTGGTGGCCGACCTCGCCCGCGGCCTGGCCGCGCGCACACGCCTGGTGGTCGCCCTGAGCCCCTGGGGCGACCTGGCCGAGGACCACTTCCTGCGCACGGCGGGCCCGGTGGTCGACATCCTGCTGGGCTCCGGCCCGGGCCCCGGGGTGGCCGGGCGCTTCAGCGACGACGGCAAGACCTTCCTGGCCCGCAGCTACGGCCAGGGCAAGGCCCTGCACGTCATCCGCATCGCCGCGTGGCCCGCGCGCACCCCCGGGTGGAGGTGGGTCCGGGACGAAAACCTGCGCCTGGATTTCCTCAATCTCTCCGACGCCTTCCCCGCCGACCCGGCCGTGGAGGCGCTGCTCGGCGGCCTGGATCTGCCCCGCTAGGTGTGAGTCGCAAGACCTCCCACCTGACCGGTCAGGGCCGAGCGGGCAACCTCCCATGCCTTCATCCCCGGGCAGTGCCGCACCCGCGCAAGACGGCCACGTTGCCTCACCTTGGGCCGCCTCCGACCGGAGGCATTTTTCCCCTGAAACCCTGATCGTAGCGTAAGGCCGCGAGGGGCCGCACGGCCCCTGCGCTCATGACCCGCCCCACGGGCATCCCCGCACCGGCACGCCGGGTGGCCGCCCTCCTTCCCGAATCGCGCCCCCCGGGCCCCGGCCGCGCAGGTGCGCCCCTTCCCCAACTCCGCAGCCCCGGCGCGCCTCCGACGGCCCCCGGACCCCGGGCCGGGCCGCACCCCGCCCCGGCCCGGCCAGCGCCTCGCGGCCCACCCGGAAGCGCCGTCGCCCCGGCGGGCCGTCCAGGGCCCCCGGCGCGCCGAAGCCACGAAACCGCACACGCCGTACGCGCTCCCCCCTTGCCATCGGCCCGGAAAGCGGCCATGATTCCGCCGTCCTGCACGGAACA
>NZ_JALNWM010000012.1 GCF_023230885.1 Desulfocurvus sp.
CAGAGCCCCTTCACCAACTTCACCTTCGACGTGGTGCCCCCCGCGCACATCGCCAAGGAGCCGATCATCATCGGCGGTGCGTTCCAGGAGTCGACCTACGGCGAGTACGCCGAGGAAATGGCCATGCTCAACAAGGCGTTCCTGGAGGTCATGCTCGAGGGCGACGCCGCAGGGCGGATTTTCTCATTCCCCATCCCGACCTACAACGTGACCAAGGATTTCCCCTGGGACAGCGAGGTCGGCCGCCTGCTGCTGCGCATGACCGCCAAGTACGGCGCGCCCTATTTCCAGAACTTCATCAACTCCGACCTGAACCCCGAGGACGTGCGCTCCATGTGCTGCCGCCTGCAGATGGACCTGCGCGAGGTGCGCAAGAAGACCGGCGGGCTGTTCGGCTCGGGCGACCTCACCGGCTCGGTGGGCGTGGTCACCCTGAACCTGCCCAAGCTGGCCTACCTGGCGCACAACGAGGAGGACTTCCTGGATCTGGTCGAGGAATACGCCACGCTGGCCAAGGATTCCCTGGAGTTCAAGCGCAAGATGGTCGAGGCCAACCTCGCGGCGGGCATGTTCCCCTTCACCCGGCGCTATCTGAAGAACGGCTTCAAGGGCCATTTCTCGACCATCGGGCTCATCGGCGGGCATGAGGCCTGCCTGAACCTTCTGGGCAAGGGCATCGACGATCCCTCGGGCCTGCGCCTGATGCGCCGGGTGTTGCAGCACCTGCGCGAACTGGTGGTGACCTTCCAGGAGCAGACCGGGCACCTGTACAACCTGGAGGCCACCCCGGGCGAGGGCACCTGCTACCGGCTGGCCAAGATCGACAAGGGGCTCTACGAGGACATCCAGACCTCCGGCACCGACGCGCCCTATTACACCAACTCCACCCTGCTGCCTCCGGGGGCCACGGGCGACGCGATCTTCGCCCTGGAGCACCAGGACCAGCTCCAGACGCTCTACAACGGCGGAACGGTCTTCCACACCTTCCTTGGCGAGGCCGCCCCGGACGAGGACAGCGTCCGCAACTTCCTGCTCAAGGCCATGAGCCTGACCAAGCTGCCCTATGTGTCCGTCACGCCGACCTTCTCGGTGTGCAAGGACCACGGCTACCTGTACGGCGAGCACTTCCGCTGCCCGACCTGCAACAGCCAGACCGAGGTCTACACCCGGGTGGTGGGCTACTACCGTCCCGTGGGCCGCTGGAACAAGGGCAAGCAGGAGGAGTACAAGGACCGGGTGACCTACACGCAAGACAGCTTCTGCACGGCCGTTTAGCCGGGAGCCCGTGACGCATGATCCTGGACGCCAACCAGCTTGCAGCCATCCAGCAGCATGTGGACGAAACCATCCGCCGGGGCGGGCGCGGCCTGTGCGACCCGTCCCTGCGGACCATCCAGGACCTGCTGCACACCGTCGCGGCCCTGAAGAAGGAAAAGCGCAAATGGAAGCGCGTGGCCCAGAACCGGGGCCGGGTGATCGCCCAGATCGCCGCGATGGTCGGCAGCGAGGAGGAGGAGACCTGAGCCCGGGCCCCGGGGTCGCGTCCGTTTCTTGACGCTGGTCCGGCCCCATGCCCCGCCGAACTCCCGCCCGGCCCGGCCCGGACCCGCCCCGCGTGCGGAGCGGGTCCGGGCCGGGTTGCCTTCCCCCGGTCTGGACTGTATCTTGCAGTGCAGCTTCGGCGTCATTGGGCCGCAACCCTAGCCGGGACACTCCTGCATGAGCTTCACCCTCTGGTTCACCGGGCTCTCCGGGGCGGGCAAGACCACGCTGTCGCGTTGCGTCTACCTGGAACTGCGCCGCCGGGGGCTGGCCGCCGAGCTTCTGGACGGCGACATCATCCGCACCAATTTCAGCTCCGAGCTGGGCTTCTCCCGGCGCGACCGCGACGTGAACGTGCGGCGCATCGGCTTTGTCTCGCATCTGCTGAACCGCCACGGCGTGGTCAGCGTGGTGGCGGCCATCGCGCCCTACGCCCTGGCCCGCGCGCAGAACCGCGAGCTGCTGGAGAACTATGTCGAGGTGTTCGTGAACTGCCCGCTGGAGGTCACCGAGCGCCGCGACGTGAAGGGGCTCTACGCCCGGGCGCGGGCCGGGCAGATCAGCAATTTCACAGGTGTTTCGGACCCCTACGAGGAGCCCCGCACACCCGAGGTCACCTGCTTCACGGATCGCGAGGACGTGGCCACCAGCGTGGGCAGGGTGCTGGAGTACCTGCAGGACAAGGGGCTCGCGCCCCCGGCGGCCGACTGCCAGCCCGGCGAGGACTGCGAACGGGCCGACCGCCAGTGGCGCAGCCGACTGGCCCGCCTGGGCTACGCCCGGGCCGACTGAGGCGGCGGCGCGGGGCCAGGGGCCCCAACGGCAAAAGGCCCGGGAATGTTCCCGGGCCTTTTGTCATGGCTGCGGCGGCTCGGCGGCGGGCGCGGCGGGCTCTCCGGGCGGGGGGGCGGCCAGCAGGAGGCCCAGGAGCAGCCAGAACATGCGCTGGTAGAGCACCTCGTGGACCTGGCAGAACACGGCGAAGGCCAGCAGCAGCAGGCCCAGGGTCCGGGCGCGGGGGGCCGCCCGCCAGTGGCGCAGGGCGTGGCGCCCCAGGAGCACGGTCCCGGCGAGGAGCACGGCCATGCCCGCCAGCCCGAATTCGGCCAGCACCCAGATGGGCGTGCTGTGGATGGTGATCTCCTGGCCGACCAGTTCCTGGCTTCTGGCGTAGAAGGTTCCCAGGCCCTGCCCCAGCACGGGCGCATCCCGCCACAGCGCCAGCCCTTCGCGGTTCGTCTTCCAGCGGGCGTGCTCCAGAAGCTGGAGGCGTTGCAGCGTTTCCCGGGGCAGGGGGGCGGGCGGGGGGTTCAGCCCGGCCATCTTGGCCAGGCCGTACCACGCTCCGGCGATCCGCATCATGGGCAGGGCCGTGTCCGGCGAGGCGACGCCGGGGGGCGCGGCCATCCACAGGCCCAGGGCCACGCAGGCGGCCAGCGCCAGGGCGCGCAGGGAGGCCACGGAGCGCACGACCGCCACGGCGAGCAGGATGCCCGCGGCGCCCAGCCCCGCCCGCGAGCCGCTGAAAAGCAGCCCGGCCATCAGCACGCCCAGGGCCGCGCCGCACAGGCGGGCGCCCCTGCGGCCGCCCAGCCTGCGGGCATGGACGCCCATGTAGCCCAGCAGGGCGGCGGTCATGCAGAGCACCTGGAAGGCGAAGGCGTTCCGGTTGGCGGCGTAGGCCGAGAAGTTGTGGTCCTGGAGCGGGACGAGGCCGTATATGGCCGCGCTGCGCAGGGCGATCTGCATGAGCACGATGACGCAGGCCACGGCGATCATGGCCTCCAGGGCCCGGCGCAGGCCGTGGGCGCCGTGGTTGGCCACGAGCAGGGCGCCCCCGCGCAGTAGCCCAGCAGCACCAGCGCGCCCATGCCCCGGCCGCCCAGGGCCCACCGGGTCGGCCCCACCGCGTGCAGCCCGATGAACAGGCCCAGCAGCAGCACCGCCAGGGCGCAGCCCAGCAGGAGGTTGAAGCGCGGCACGCGCCAGGCGGGCGCCCGCCGCTGCCCCAGGCATTGCAGGGCCAGGGCGGCCAGGGCCAGCAGGGCGAAGGGGTCGGCCAGGTTCAGGCTCAACAGTTCCCCGCCGACGGAAACATGCACCTGGAAGAACACGGCCACGGCCATGACCGTGCCCAGCAGCCAGGAGGCGACCTTCTCCATGTGCGCCGGGGGCATGGCGCCTGCGGCGCGGCGCGGCGCGCCAATCCGCCCCTGGCGCAGCAGGGGCACCGTGGCCAGCAGCACGGCGGTGGAGCACAGGCCGATGACGATGGAGGCCGCCAGGGCGTCGGGCGCGGGCACGCCCAGCTTGCCCAGGCAGTAGACCGCCGCCACCTCGCGCGCGCCCCAGCCGCCAACGCTCAGGGGCAGGCTGGCGGCGAAGCTGACCACCGCAGCGGCGGCGAACAGCTCCGCCGTGGCGACCTGCGGCGCCACGGCGTGGAACCCCAGCACGAAGCAGGAGAGCATCACCCCCTGGCCGAGCAGGGTGGTGCCCAGGGTTTCGAGCAGCTGGAACAGCCGGGACCAGCGCAGGGTGCCGCGCAGCAGGCCGCGTTCGAAGGCCCCGCCGCCCAGGGCCAGGCTCAGGCCGTAGCCGCAGACCCCGGCCACGGCCACCTGGGTCAGGGACAGCTCGCCGACCAGCTGCATGGCGTGGTCCCACTCCATGAGCAGGAAGGCGCCCGTCAGGGCCAGGGTGCCGCTGACGGCGGCCAGGAGGATCTTTTCGTAGGCGGCGATGGACGTGTTGACCAGGGGCGGAACGCCCATGCCGCGCAGCAGGGCCTGGCGCCCCGCCACCTGGCCCACCAGGGGGATGAAGAACAGACCGGCCACGTTGCCCGCCAGGTTGGCGCGCAGGGCCGTCATCCAGGGCAGGGCGATGGAGAAATGGGCCGCGATGCGCCAGAAGCGGAAGGAGACCAGCAGCAGGTTGACGGCGAAAAGCGCCGCCAGCAGGGCCAGCACCCCCGGGGGGAAGGCGCCCAGGCGCGCAAGGGCCTCGCGCGGGTCCACGATCCAGGCCAGCGCCGCCAGCAGGGACAGGGACACCGCCCCCAGGGCCACGCGTCGGGCCAGGGCGTTGCTGTGCGCGACGCTATCGGTTGGGCGGATGAAAGGCATTCGGTCTCTGTTCTGTATTGGCGCGATCCGCCCCGTCGGCGCCGCCCGGGCGGGCACCGTTTCGGCTCGGCGGCCGCGCGGCGTGCTGGGGGGAGATTCCATCATCTCGGGAGCTTTTTCAATAACAAGTTTTGAAACGTGTCACGCCGCTCTCCGGGCGCCCCGGGGGAGGGCGACGCGCCGCCGGAGCCGGAGCCGTCGGCCGGGACCGGGTTGGCGTCCCCGGCCCGGCATGAGGGGGGGCGGCGCCGGACTACCCGGACATGGGCAAAAGCTACGGTTGGCGTCCCCGGCCCTGCATGAGGGGGCGACCCGGACGGGGGCTCCGGGCCGTGGCGCGGCAGTGCGGCGCGGCTGCGGCCCCCGGCCGCCTGCCACCCCGGGGCAGGGGGGCGGGCCTGAACCCCTGGCGCGTTTCAGGGCTGCGGCGCTAGATCGACACGGGCTCCCGGGGGCCGCCCAGGGTCGCGGCCCGCGCCTCGTAGTCCGCCCAGACCTCGGGGGGCACCATGCCCCCGCCCGTGGCCCAGACCAGGTGCGTGGCCGTGGGCAGTGCGCCCGGGAGGCCCGCCGCCCCCGTCATGGCCGCCCGGCAGGCCCCCGGAAACCCGGCCAGCCCCGAGGGCTCCAGGCGCAGGTTTTCGGTGGCCGCCACCAGGTTCAGCAGGCGAAGCAGGGTCTGGTCGCCCACGGTGAACACGCCGTCGATGCAGTGTTCCAGGGTGCGGCCCACAAAGCCCGACGGGCGGCCCACGGCCAGTCCGTCGGCCTCGGTGCGCCCGTCCAGGCCCAGGTCGCGCACGCTTATGGCCTCGTGCAGCCCGGTACACAGGCCCGCGAGCATGGCCGGGGCGGCGGTGGGCTCGGCGAAGAAGCAGCGCACGGCGTCGCCGAAGGCCAGCTTGAGGCCCAGGGTCACCCCGCCGGGGCCGCCGCCCACCCCGCAGGGCAGGTAGACGAGCAGCGGGTGGTCCTGGTCCACGGGCTGGCCCAGTTCCTCGATCTGCGCCTTCAGGCGCTGCCCGGCCACGGCGTAGCCCAGGAAAAGGTCGCGGGAGTTCTCGTCGTCCACGAAATGGCAGGACGGGTCGCCCTGGGCCTGCCTGCGGCCCTGGGCCACGGCGAGGCTGTAGTCCGCGGCGTGCTCCACCACGCGCACGCCCCTTGAGCGCAGCAGATCCTTCTTCCATGCCTTGGCGTCGGCGGACATGTGCACCGTGACCCGGAAGCCCAGGGCGGCGCCGATGATGCCGATGCTCAGGCCGAGGTTGCCCGTGGAGCCCACGGCCACGGAGTGGGCCGCGAACAGCGCGCGCGCCGCCGGGCTGGCCAGGGCGCGGTAGTCGTCGCCCCGGCGCAGCAGCCCCCGGCCCAGGGCCAGGGTCTCGGCGAGCTTGAGGATTTCGTAGATGCCGCCCCGGGCCTTGATGGATCCGGAGATGGGCAGGTGGCTGTCGAGCTTGACCAGCAGCCGCCCGGGGAAGGGGCGCCCGGCGGCCCGGGCCAGGGCCTGCTGCAACGCGGGCACGGCGCGCAGGGGCGACTCGATGCGCCCGCCCAGGGGCGCGGTCTCGGGGAAGGCCTGGGCCAGGTAGGGCCGGAAGCGTTCCAGGCGCAGGGCGGCGTCCTGCACGTCGGCCTGGCCCAGGGGCAGCGCAGGCAGGGCCCGGGACGCGGGCCAGGCCCGGGGGTTGAGCCAGAAAAGCTCGCGGGCGGCAGCCGCATCGGCCAGCACCGGCCAGCGCCGCAGCAGCTGCCCAAGGGACGGGACGGCGGGCGGCCCGGCCTGCGCCCCTTGGTGTTCCCCGCGCGCGTCGTCGTTCGTGGTCATTTCCAACCCCCTGCGGGCCCGGGCTGGGCTGCCCGGCGTGTCAGCCCATCCTACCCGGGATGCGGCCGGGGGCACAAACGATCTTTTCCGCGCCGCGCCGCGCGGCAAAACCCGGACGGGCCGCAGGCCCTCCGCCGGGAGCAAGGCCCCCCGCCGGGTGTTCCGGCAGGGGGCCTTGGCGTCGCGACAGGGTCCGCGGACCGGGGCTCAGGCGCCCTGGCGCTCCAGCCACTGGGCCACGGGGACGAAGGGCCGCTGCTGGTAGCGCCCGGCCTCTTCCAGAAGCAGCTCGCCGCCCGCGCAGGTCAGCCCGCGGGCCAGCCAGGGGTCGGCGGCAACGGCCCCGGCCACGCCCCGGGTGGCGATGGACAGCACATGGGGCAGGATGGCCTGCCCGTAGCCCGCCGAGGCCGTCACCGGCACCGCGCCGGGGATATTGTCCACGCAGAAGTGGCGGATGTTTTCCTGCACATAGACCGGATCGGCCCAGGAGGTGGCCCGGCTGGTCTCCACCGCTCCGGCGGTGTCGCACGAGATGTCCACGACCACCGTGCCCGGACGCAGGGCGCGGATCATCTCGCGGCTCAGCAGGTGGTCGCTGCGGTGCTTGGGCCACAGCACGCAGTTGATGATCATGTCCGCGTCGGCCAGGTGCTCGCCCAGTTCGCCGATGTCGCCCACGGTGAGCGGGTCCTTGTGGTGGTCCAGGGCTGCGGCCTTGCGCGCGCCGGGGTCGATGTCCAGGCCCACGGTGCGTACGCCCAGGCCCAGCAGGGTGCGCAGGGCGCCCCGGCCCACATGGCCCAGGCCCAGCACCACGGCCTTGGCCGCGGGCTCGCCGAAGTGGGCCATGAAGTGCCGCCCGGTGCCACCGGCGGGCGACAGGGTCAGGCGCACGGCCTCCAGGGCGCCGACCTCGCCGGCCAGGGCGCAGTTGGGCGAGCCGTGGCGGTGGGTGTTCTCGGCGGAGAACGCCGTCAGGCCGACCTCCAGCATCCGGTCGAGCTGGGGGCGGTTCAGGGCGGCGTGGATGTTGGTGAAGATGATGTGCCCGGGCCGCAGCAGGCCGAACTCGGGCTCCAGGATCTCCTTGACCTTGGCCACCAGGGCCGCCCGGGCGTAGACCTCGGGGCCGTCGGCGACGATGGTCGCGCCCGCGTCGCTGTATGCCTGGTCGCTGGCGGCGGACAGCAGGCCCGCCCCCTTTTCCACGAACACCTCGTGCCCCGCCCGGACCAGGGCGGCCACATGCCGGGGCAAAAAGGCCACGCGCCCTTCCTGGGCCTTGATCTCGCGGGGAATTCCGATCTGCATGGGGGTTCCTCTTTTCCGTATTGATTTCAAAGCGGTTGAGCATTAGTTTGGCGCGCCCGAACACCGCATTCCGGAGCGTCGTTCCATGTTCGTCGCCGAGCTTTCCGCCCTGGGGGCGGCGGCCTGCTGGTCCCTTGGCGGGGTCATCTCCGTCGGCCCGGCGCGGGCCCTGGGGGCCATGGCCTTCAATCGTCTGCGCATCTCCCTGGCCTTCGCCATGCTCGGGGCCCTGGCCTGGGCCTCGGGCGGCCTGGCCACCATCACCTGGAGCCACGGCGCCGTGGTCGCCCTTTCGGCCTTCATCGGCATCTTCGTCGGCGACACGGCGCTGTTTTCCGCCGTGCGCCGCCTGGGGCCCCGGCGCTCGGGCATCCTGTTCACGGCCAACGCGCCCATCACGGCCCTGCTGGGCGTGGCCTTCCTGGGCGAGCAGGTCTGCTGGCAGATGCTGGCCGGCAGCGCCCTGACCGTGGCCGGCGTGGTGTTGGCCGTCTATTTCGGCCACGCCGCCGGGCGGCAGCACGAGTGGGAGCAGGTGCGCGGGCCGCTGGCAGTGGGCGTGCTCTTCGGCCTGTGCTCGGCCTCGTGCCAGGCCGTGGGCAGCGTCATCATCAAGCCCGTGCTCGACGCCGGGGTCGATCCCGTGGCCGCCTCGGCCATGCGCTGCGGCGTGGCCGCCCTGGGGCTGTGGCTGGCCTCGGGCGGGCGCAGCGGCAGCCCGGTGCCGCTGGGGGCGCGCCTGCTGGGGCGCGTGGCCCTTTCGGCCCTGGTGGGCATGGCCCTGGGCATGACGCTTCTGCTGCATGCCCTGGCCAACGGCCCGGCCGGGGTGGTGGCCATCCTTTCGGCCACCTCGCCCATCCTCATCCTGCCCGTGATCTGGATCGGCACGGGCCGCAGGCCCACGGGCGGAGCCCTGCTCGGCGCGGTGCTGGCCGTGGCGGGCACCGCGCTGATCCTGCAACGCTAGCCGCGCCCCCGGCGCGATGTCAAAGAATCGTGGCGCCGCGCGCCTTGGCATGGCGCGCCCCGGCGGCCCGCCGCGTCAGCCGAAAAATCCAGGCCGCCCGGGCTTGCGCTGCGCGCCGCGCGTCCTGGGTTTTTCGCCTTCTTTCACCCCTTCCGCACGGCCCGCGAGGCTTGGTGCCCCAGCAACCGCCTAGGCTCCGGCGGCCTGCTGCCCGTGGGACAGGATCTGCCCCAGGAACTCGCGGGCCCGGGCGGTTTGCGGGGCGGCGAAGAACGCCTCGGGCTCGTTCTCCTCGATGATTTCGCCGCCGTCCATGAACACCACGCGGTCGGCCACCGTGCGCGCGAAGCCCATCTCGTGGGTCACGCAGACCATGGTCATGCCCGTCTGGGCCAGGTCGACCATCACGTCCAGCACTTCCTTGATCATCTCCGGGTCCAGGGCGCTTGTGGGCTCGTCGAAAAGCATGACCCGGGGGTTCATGCACAGGCAGCGCGCGATGGCCACGCGCTGCTGCTGGCCGCCCGAAAGCTGCCCCGGGTACTTGTCGGCCTGGTCGGGGATGCGCACCCGTTCCAGGTAGTGCATGGCCGTCTGCACGGCCTCCTTTTCGGGCACGCGGCGCACCCACACCGGGGCCAGGATGCAGTTTTCCAGCACCGTCAGGTGCGGGAAGAGGTTGAAATCCTGGAAGAGCATGCCCACTTCGCGGCGGATGCGGTCGATGCGCTTCAGGTTGTCCGTCAGTTCGATGCCGTCCACGACGATGGTGCCCTTCTGGTGTTCCTCCAGGCGGTTGATGCAGCGGATGAGGGTGGATTTGCCCGAGCCCGACGGCCCGCAGACGACCACCTTCTCGCCGCGCGCCACGGTGAGGTTCACGTCGCGCAGCACATGGAAGGCACCGTACCACTTGTGCAGGTGGCGGATGCTGATGGCCGGGGTGTCTTCGCTGGGCGTCCGGGGCATGGCGTGGTCCTTGGGGCTAGTGTTTTTCGTAGCGCAGGCGGCGCTCCAGGTGCAGGGCGAAGCGCGACAGCCCGAAGCACAACACCCAGAAGGCCAGCGCCGCGAAGAGGTAGGCCTCCTTGGTGAAGCCCAGCCACTGCGAGTCGGCCAGGGCGCTCTTGATCACACCCAGCAGGTCCATCAGGTTGATGACGGCCACGAGGGTGGTGTCCTTCATCAGGCCGAGGAAGGTGTTGGTGATGCCGGGGATCACCAGCCGCAGGGCCTGGGGCATGATGACCAGGATCATGGCCTTGGGGTAGGACAGGCCCAGGGACTGGGCCGCCTCGTACTGGCCGCGCCCGATGCCCTGGAGCCCGCCGCGCACCACCTCGGCCATGTAGGCCGCGTAGAACAGCGACACGCCCACCAGCGCCCGCAGCAGCTTGTCCACATGCATGCCGTCGGGCAGGGTCAGGGGCAGCATCACCGAGGCCATGAACAGCACGGAGATGAGCGGCACGCCCCGGATCAGCTCGATGTAGCAGATCGACAGGGTGCGGATCACGGGCAGGGAGCTGCGTCGGCCAAGGGCCAGCAGGATGCCCACGGGCAGGCTGGTGGCGATGCCCACCAGGGCGATGACCAGGCTCAGGAACATGCCGCCCCAGCGGTCGGTCTCCACCTCGGGCAGCCAGGTGCCGTCGCCCAGGAAGAGCACCGCCCCCAGGGCGGGCAGGGCCGTGAGCAGCAGGGCCAGGCGCCAGCCCTGCTCGTCGGCCCGGGGCACCAGCAGGACCAGGGCCGTCAGGGTCAGCGCCGTCCACCCTGCGGCCAGGGCCACGCCCTGGGGGGCCAGGGCGTGGACGGCCACCCCCGCCAGCAGGGCCAGCCCGAGCTTGGCCGCCGCCCCCGGCGCCGCCGGGGCCCGCAGCCGGGCCAGCAGGCTGGGCAGGCCCAGGTACGCCGCGGCCAGCAGCCCGGGCAGGAGGCCGTGGAGCACAAGGGCCAGCCCGGCTCCGGCCGCGGCCAGCCCGCGGGTGGCCAGGGTCCGCGCCGGGCCGCGCCGGGGCAGCAGCGAGCCCAGCACCAGCGGGCCGCCCCCGGCCACGAGCAGCAGGAAGAACAGATCGATGCGCCAGCGCTCGGCCTGGGGGTAGAAGCCGTAGGCCAGCATGCCCAGGCGGACCTTGATGAACACCCAGCAGGCCCCCGCGCTGTCCAGGCAGGCGTCGCGCGTGTCGCCCAGCCAGGTCGCGTCGAGCACCGCCCAGCGCAGCACCGGGGGGATCGTCCAGCACAGCAGGGCCACGCTGGCCACGGTGAGCAGCGCGTTGCCCCACGAGGAGAACAGGTTGTGGCGCAGCCAGCCCAGGGCCCCCAGTTCCGAGGGCGGCGGCGGCAGCTCGGGGTGGCGCTCGTGCTTGACGTACATCCTAGCGGCCCTTGAGCGCCATGGCGTCGTTGTACCAGTTCATGATCAGGGAGATGACGATGCTCACCGCGAGGTAGACGAGCATGGTGATGGCGATGATTTCCACGGCCTGCCCGGTCTGGTTCAGGGTCGTCCCGGCGAAGACGGACATCAGGTCCGGATAGCCGATGACCACGGCCAGGGAGGAGTTCTTGACCAGGGTCATGTGCTGGCTGGTCAGGGGCGGGATGATCACGCGCATGGCCTGGGGCACCACCACCAGCCGCATGACCCGCCAGGGCCGCAGGCCCAGGGACGCGGCGGCCTCGATCTGGCCCCGGGGCACGGCCTGGATGCCGGCGCGCACGTTCTCGGCGATGAAGCCCGCCGTGTAGAGGGTCAGCGCCAGGGCCAGGGCGATGAACTCGGGCTCCACCGTGCCCCCGCCCCGGAAATTGAAGCCCGACAGGGCCGGGATCGACCATTCCACCCGGGCGTCGGCCAGGGCCCAGGCCAGGGCCGGGGGCAGGGCGGCCAGCAGCGCGCCCAGGCGCCACACGGGCAGGGACCGCCCGGTGCGCACCCGGCGGCGTCTGGCCCAGGCCGCGAAGCCCCAGGCCAGGGCCAGCCCGGCCGCCAGGGCCAGGCCCACGGCCAGCCCGCCCCTTTCCCACTGCGGCCAGGGCAGCACGAGGCCCCGGTTGCACAGATAGGCCACGCCGCCCAGGTCCAGGGCCTGGCGCGGCGGGGGCAGCGGGTTGAGCACCGCGATGTACCAGAACAGGATTTGCAGCAGCAACGGCACGTTGCGGACCACCTCGACATAGACCCCCGCCAGGCGCGCCGCCAGCCAGTTGGGCGACAGGCGCAGCAGTCCGAGCAGGAAGCCCAGCACCGTGGAGGCCGCGATGCACACCGCCGAAACCGCCAGGGTGTTCAGCAGGCCGACCCAGAAGGCCCGGGCGTAGGTGCTGGCCCGGGAGTATTCGATGAGGGTCTGGCTGATCTCGAACCCGGCCACCTGGTCGAGGAACCCGAAACCCGAGGCGATGCCCGCGCGCTCCAGGTTGCGGGCCATGTTCAGCCCGGCGCAGGCCAGCAGCGCGGCCACCAGCGCGAAGGCGGCCGCCTGCGCGATCACGGCGCGCCACCTGCGGTCGTGCAGCAGCCGCGAGGGGCCCTTGGGTTCGGGTGTGGCGGGGTCGGCCAAGGCGGGGCGTCCTTTCCCGCTCCGGGGGCGGGGGTTGCCCGGGCCCGCGCGCGGCGGGCCCGGGATCGGTGGCGTGGGGATCAGCGGACGGGCGGGGCGTACAGCAGGCCGCCGTTGGTCCACAGGGCGTTCAGGCCGCGCTCGAGCTTGAGGGGCGTGGCGGGGCCCACGTTGCGGTCGTAAATCTCGCCGTAGTTGCCCACGAGCTTGACGACGTTGTAGGCCCACTGGTTGGTCAGGCCGAGCTGTTCGCCCAGGTTGCCGTCCAGGCCCAGCAGCCGCTTGACGGCCGGGTTCTCGGACTTGAGCATCTCGTCGACGTTGGCGGAGGTGACGCCCAGCTCCTCGGCGTTGATGAGCGCGAACAGGGTCCAGCGCACGATGTCGGACCACTGGCTGTCGCCCTGGCGCACGGCGGGGCCCAGGGGCTCCTTGGAGATGATCTCGGGCAGGATGATGTGCTCGTCGGGGTTGGACATGGTGGTGCGGCGCGCGGCCAGGCCCGAGGCGTCGGTGGTGTACACGTCGGCGCGGCCCGTGTCGTAGATGACGGTGGCCTCGTCGGCGCTCTCGAAGACCACGGGCTTGAAGGTCATGCCGTGGGCCGCGAAATAGTCGGAGACGTTCATCTCGGTGGTGGTGCCGATCTGGATGCAGATGCTGGCGCCGTCCAGCTCCCTGGCGCTTTTCACGCCGAGCTTCTTGCTGACCATGAAGCCCTGGCCGTCGTAGAAGAGCACGCCCGCGAAGTCGATGCCCTGGGCGGCGTCGCGCTCCAGGCTCCAGGTGGTGTTGCGCGAAAGCACGTCGATTTCACCGGTCTGCAGGGCGGTGAAGCGCTCCTTGGTGGTCACGGGCACGAACTTGACCTTGTCGGGATCGCCGAACACGGCGGCGGCCACGGCGCGGCAGAAGTCCACGTCCAGGCCGCGCCAGACGCCGTCCTGATCCGGGGCGGAGAAGCCGGGCACCTTGCCGCTGACCCCGGCGGAGACAAAGCCCTTGTTCTTCACGTCGTCCAGGGTTCCGGCCGAGGCGGCGCAGGCCAGGGCCAGCGTCAGCACGGCGGCGAGGGGAACGAGAAATCTTTTCACGGGAGCCTCCCTAGCGGGTTGGGTTGGAGCGGGGCGGCGGGCCGACCCGCGGTGCCCGGGCGGCGGCGCGTGCCCCACCCGGTAAACAATGTATTGTCGAACCGAAGTTTTTTTCTTGGAAAATTCGGCACTTGTCAAGCGGAAGGGCCCCGCGGCGCTAACCACGCGACATGACAAGCCAATATCCCGCACCGGCTGGCGCGCCACGTTTTTCAGCCCGGGCGGGAATCAGGGCGCGCCGTAGGTGGCCACGATGCTGGCCGAGGCCAGGACATGCCCCTGCAGGGCGGCGTCGAAGTCCTTGCGCCCGGCCCGGGGCGGCAGGTCGGGGTCCGTGTCCAGGGCGTAGACGGTGAAGACGTAGCGTCCGCTGCCGTGGCCGGGGGCCGGGCCGCTGTAGCCCAGGCGGCCCCAGTCGTTCAGGCCCTGGCGCAGGCCCGAGGGGTGCTCGGCCATGCGCGCCAGCTTGGGCGCGAGCATGAAGGCGGCGCCCGGAATGCCGTAGACCAGCCAGTGGGTCCAGGGGCCGTGGGGCCCGTCCTGGTCCTCGCAGAGCAGGGCGAAGCTCCGGGTTCCCTCGGGGGCGTCGTCCCATTCCAGGGCCGGGGCGAAGTCGCTGGCGTCGGCGGTGTACTGGATGGGCAGGGCCTGGCCGTCGGCGAACTGGGGGCTTTTGAGCTGCATGGTCGCGAAAACTCCTGGTTGGGGTCGTGGTCCGGGTGGGATAGCAGACCCCGGGCAGTCTTGCCAAGCCCGGCGCGGCCTTGCGCCCGGGAGCCATCGCGGCTATCGTTGATTGTGTACGCAGCCCCGGCGCAGCGGGGCGGACAATCGACGGCACCCCCGCCGGACCCCCCGGTCCGGCCAGCGGGGCGACGAGGAGCCCAGTGGAACTGTTGACCATGACCATAGTGGTGCCCCTGTGGGCACTGTTGATTGCGGGTGCCGCCGTCGTCCTGGGGGCCGTGGCCCTTTGGGCCCTGCGCGGCCGTCTGGCCGGGCGCGGCCTGCCCGCGCCCGAGGCCCTGCGCCGCCCCGCGCCCCCCCGGGAGAACGCGGACCAGGCCCGGAGCGTCCCGGCCCCGCCCCCGGCGCCGGAGGCCGGGGCGGGCGAAGGGGAGGGGGCCGAGGCCTGTTCCCCCGACGCGGCGAAGTTCTTCCGGCGCATTTACGAGAGCACCTCGGTGGGCATCTTCCGCACCTCGGTGGACGGCCAGCGCGCGGTGCTGGGCAACGAGGCGGCGGCGGCCATGTTCGGCTACCCCTCGGTGGCCGCGTTCCTGGAAGGCTTCCGCCCGGCCCGGGCCTACATCGAGCCCGGCCAGCGCGAGGAGCTGCTGGCGGCCCTGGCCGCCCAGGGCCGCGTGGAGGCCTTCGAGATCGTGGTGGCCCGGCCCGACGGCAGCCGCAAGGTCCTGGCCCTGACGGCCAGCCTGGACGCCGGGGGCGGCTTCATCGAAGGCGCGGTGCTCGATGTCACCGCCCGCAGGCGCGCCGAGCGCGAGCTGCAGGACAGCCACCTGTTCCTGCAAACGGTGATGGACACCATCCCCAACCCGCTGTTCTACAAGGACGGCCGGGGCCATTTCCGCCATGTGAACAGTGCCTTCGAGCATTTTCTGGGACACGGGCGCCGCGACGTGGTCGGGCGCGCCCCGGCCGAGCTGATGCCGCCCGAGGTCGCCGCCGACTGGACGGAGCGCTCCGAGGCCCTGCTGACCGGCGGCGGCGGGATGCACCGCTTCGACACCTGGCTGCGCACCCGCGGCGGCGCGCGGCGCGACGTTGTGGTCCAGGAGGGGCTTGTGGCCGACTCGGCGGGCAAGCACCTGGGCCTTGTGGGCGTGATCACCGACGTGACGGACCTCAAGCGCATCGAAAGCGACCTGCGCGAGGCCTGGGCCACCTACCGCAACATCTTCGACAACGCCGTGGACGGCATCTTCACCACCACGGCCGAGGGCGGCATCGTGCGCGCCAACGCGGCCATGGCGCGCATCCTGGGCTACGACTCCCCCGACGAGCTCATGCGTTCGGTGACGGACCTGGCCGGGCAGGTCTACGCCGCCCCCGAGCGGCGCATGGAGGTTCTGGGCCGGATGCAGGAGGAGGGCGTGCTGCGCGGCTACGAGGTGGAGGTGCTGCGCCGCGACGGCAGCCGCGTCTGGCTGGCGTGCAGCTTGCGGGCCATCCGCGACGACGACGGCACCCTGGTGCGCATCGAGGGCGTGGCCAGCGACGTGTCCGAACGCAAGCGCGAGGTGGCCGAGCTGGCCGAGAGGGCCCTCAAGGATCCGCTGACCGGCCTGCCCAACCGCGTGGCCTTCGAGCGCGAGTTCGAGCGCATGCTGGCCCAGGCCCGCCGCTCGGGCCAGACCGTGGGCGTGCTGTTCATGGACCTGGACGGCTTCAAGCCGGTCAACGACACCTACGGCCACCAGGTGGGCGACGAGCTGCTGCGCGCCCTGGGCGGGCGGCTGCGCGAGCGGCTGCGCGTGTCCGACATGGCCGCGCGCATCGGCGGCGACGAATTCGGCGTGCTGCTGTGGAACGTTTCGGGCCCGCAGACCATGGCCCGCATCGCCGGGGAGATCATCGCGGCCATGAACCGTCCGGTGGAGCTGGAGGCCTGCCGCTGCGAGGTGGGTGCCAGCGTGGGCGGCAGCCTCTTCCCGGCCCACGGCGACACCCCGCGCGAGCTGATCAGCCGCGCGGACCAGGCCATGTACCATGTGAAGCAGCATGGGCGGAACCGCTTCCGCCTGGCCGGGGAGGACGACATCGCCTGGCCCCCGGAAGACGGCGGCCCCGGCGACGCGGGCGGCCCCGGCGACACGGCGGGGCAGGCCCCCCCGGACGCGCCGCAGACCCCGGGCAACGGGCCGGTGGCCCCGGGCGGCGACGGCCGCAGGAGCGGGGATTCTGGAAGCGGGGAGTCCGGGGGCGGGGAGTCCGGAATCGGGGAATCCGGGAGCGGGGATGCCCCTGGCGACGATGCCGAGGCCAGCGGGCGCACGCGCTTTGGCGGCTTCCGCCTGGAGCCCATCGACTAGGGCTGCGGGCCTCCGCCGGGGCCGGGGCCGCGCGCGTCGGCGCGGCCCCCGGGCCCTAGGCTACTTGCCGCAGCACTTCTTGTATTTCCTGCCGCTGCCGCAGGGGCAGGGGTCGTTGCGGCCGACCTTGGGCGCCTCGCGGCGCACGGTCTCGGGCTGCTGGGCGGCCTGGGCGCCGCCGGAGTAGCGCACCTTGGCGGGCTCCTCCTTGTGCTTGAAGTCCTCCTCCTCCACCTCGGCCTTGAGGCGCACGCGGACCAGGGCGCGCAGGGCGTGCTCCTTGATGCGCGCGAGCATGTCCTGGAACAGGGAGAAGCCCTCGCGCTTGTATTCCTGCTTGGGGTCCTTCTGGCCGTAGCCGCGCAGGCCGATGCCCTCGCGCAGGTGGTCCATGGCCAGCAGGTGCTCCTTCCAGTTGCGGTCCAGGGCGTCGAGCAGGAAGTAGCGCAGGATCTCCCGGTACACGTCCGGCGCGCCGGCGCGCAGGGTGGAGAACTTGTCCATGACCGCGGCGTGGGCCTCGTCGCGGGCGGGCAGGTCGTCCTTCATGGTCTGGGCGTCCCACAGGTCGAAGATGTCCTCCAGGCGCGCGGCGCAGTAGTCCACGTCCTCGGGGTCGGGCTGCTTGCTGGCGGCGATGGGCGCGTAGAGCTCCTCCAGCAGGTCGTCGGTGAAGGCCTCGACCATCTCCTGGAGGCGCTCCTCGTCGGCGCCCATGATCTGGCGCCGCTGGGAGTATATGGCGGCGCGCTGCTGGTTCATGGTGTCGTCGAAGTCCAGGAGCTGCTTGCGGATGTCGAAGTTGTGGGCCTCCACGCGCTTTTGGGCGTTTTCTATGGCCCGGGAGACCATGGCGTTCTCGATGGCGTCCTCCTCGTTCAGGCCCAGGCGCTCCATGATGCCCGTCAGGCGGTCGGAGCCGAACAGGCGCATGAGGTCGTCGTCCAGCGCGAGGTAGAAGCGCGAGGCGCCGGGGTCGCCCTGGCGGCCCGAGCGGCCGCGCAGCTGGTTGTCGATGCGCCGCGACTCGTGGCGCTCGGTACCCAGGATGAACAGGCCGCCCAGCTCCTTGACGCCATCGCCGAGCTTGATGTCGGTGCCGCGCCCGGCCATGTTGGTGGCGATGGTCACCTTGCCGCGCTGCCCGGCCTCGGCCACGATCTCGGCCTCCTTCTCGTGCTGCTTGGCGTTGAGCACGTTGTGCGGCACGCGGCGCTTGGTGAGCATGGAGGCGATGAGCTCCGACTTGTCGATGGACACGGTGCCCACCAGCACGGGCTGGCCCTTTTTGTGCAGCTCCTCGATTTCGCGGACGATGGCCCGGTATTTGGCCTGCTGGTTCTTGTAGATGGCGTCGGGGTGGTCCTTGCGGACCATGGGCATGTTGGTGGGGATGGCCACCACGTCCAGGTCGTAGATCTGCTTGAATTCAACGGCCTCGGTGTCGGCCGTGCCGGTCATGCCCGAGAGCTTGGCGTACATGCGGAAGAAGTTCTGGAAGGTGATGGAGGCCAGGGTCTGGTTCTCGGCCTCGACCTTGACGCCCTCCTTGGCCTCCAGGGCCTGGTGCAGGCCGTCGGAGAAGCGCCGCCCGGGCATGAGCCGCCCGGTGAACTCGTCCACGATGACCACCTGCCCGTCCTTGACGATGTAGTCGTCGTCGCGCTTGAAGATCTTGTGGGCCTTGAGGGCCTGCAGGATGTGGTGCTGGTAGGTGATGTTGGCCGGGTCGTAGAGGTTGTCGATGCCAAGGATCTGCTCGCAGCGGGCCGAGCCCTCGTCGGTGAGGGCCACCGTGCGGGCCTTTTCGTCCAGGGTGAAGTCGCGCTCGGCCTTGAGCCCGGGGACGATGGCGTCGATCTGGGAGTACATGCCCACGGACATCTCGGCCTGGCCGGAGATGATCAGCGGGGTGCGCGCCTCGTCGATGAGGATGGAGTCCACCTCGTCCACGATGCAGAAGTTCAGCTCGCGCTGCACCAGCTGTTCGAGGTAGAACTTCATGTTGTCGCGCAGGTAGTCGAAACCGAATTCGTTGTTGGTGCCGTAGGTGATGTCGGCGCCGTAGGCGGCCTTGCGCTGGGCGTCGTCCAGCCCGTGGACGATGACGCCCGTGGACAGCCCCAGGAAGGAGTAGAGCTGGCCCATCCATTCGGCGTCGCGCCGGGCGAGGTAGTCGTTGACGGTGACCACATGGGCGCCCTTGCCCGTCAGGGCGTTGAGCACCACGGGCAGCGTCGCCACCAGGGTCTTGCCCTCGCCGGTGCGCATCTCGGCGATGCGGCCCTGGTGCAGGGTGATGCCGCCCACGAGCTGCACGTCGAAGTGGCGCATGTCCAGGGCGCGGCGTCCGGCCTCGCGCACCAGGGCGAAGACTTCGGGCAGCATCTCGTCCAGGGCGCGCCCGGCCCGGGCCTGGGCGCGCAGCTCACCCAGGCGCGTGGGGAAATCGGCGTCGTGCAGCTTGCGCGCGTCCTGTTCCAGCCCGCCGATGGCGTCCACCAGGGGCCGGAGCTTTTTCAGGTAGCGCTCGTTCTTGGTCCCGAAGATCTTGCGGCCGATGACACCCAACATAGTGCTTCCTCGCTTGGCGTGGCGCGCCGCCAGGTCCGGGGCGCGCCGTTTGGGCAACGTGGTATGCGACTTTTCAAGAGATGTCGATGCAATCCAGCCAATGGGCCACGACCACGCCCCCGGGCGCGGTGGCCGCAAGCTGCGTCAGGCAGCCGCTGCATCCCGAAAGCATCAGGTCGCCGGGCAGGGCGGCGCGGCGTTGCCACAGCCGTGCGGCCACTGCCCGCGACAGGTCCGGCGACCCGAGCTGCATGATCCCGCCGAGGCCGCAGCAGTCGCGGCCGTCGCCGGTGTCCGCCGCCAGGCCCGCCAGGCTGGCGAGCCAGGCGCGGTCGGGATCGTCGGCCCCGGCGTGGCAGGGCGCGTGGTACAGCACGCGCCCCTGCGGGGGGCTCACGGCGAACCGTACGCTACGCAGCAGGCGCGACAGGGGCGTGACGGCGCGGGTCCAGGCGGCGGCCTCGGCGGGGTCGAATCCGGCGGCGGGGTCCGTGGCGTAGGCGGCCAGCCCCCGGGCGCACGAGGCGCAGAAGGTCGCCACCCGGGGTCGGCCCGCCGCGCGCCAGGCGGCCACGTTGCGGGCCACGGCTTCGCTGTGGGCCGCGGCCAGCCCGGCGTGGCCCAGGGTCGCCCCGCAGCAGCCCCAGCCGGGCTCGGGGCCGGGGTCGCAGCCCAGGCCGCGCAGCAGGGCCTCGGCCGTGCGCGCCCAGGCCGGGCGCAGGGTGCGCCCCAGGCACCCGCTGAAAAGTACGGTCTTCCCCGCGTCAGGGCAAGGGGTGAATGCCTCGGGGCGCAGCAGGGGCCGGGGCGCGGCGGGCACCAGGGCCTCCAGCCTGCGCGCCGTGGAGCCCGGGGCGCCGCGCGTGCCCAGCAGCCCGCCCAGGCGCGCCGCTCCCGGCCACAGGGCCCGGGCCCCGCCGATCCAGGCCTTCCAGGCCCAGGCGGTGAACCCGGGGTGCCGCCCCCGGGCCCGGGCCACGGCGGCGGGTACGTCCAGCCGCTGGGGGCAGGCCCGCGAGCAGCGCCCGCACGACAGGCACAGCCCGGCCAGGCGCTCCACGCCCCGGGCGTCCAGGGCGCCTTGGGCCGCGCCCAGGCGTTGCAGGAGGAACAGCTTGGCCCGGGGGGACAATTCCTCGCGCCCGGTGGCGGCGAGCAGCGGGCAGACTTCGAGGCAGCGGCCGCACAGGATGCACTGCGGCTCCTGCGGCCGTGCGGGGGAATCCATGACTTGGGGGTTCTCCGTGGTGTTTGCTGGGCCAGGCGCGGCCCCTGGCACGCGCTCGGCTCACGATAAGTACGCCCACGCGTGTCGTCAATGCGCCCGGGGGCTCCGGCGCCTTTTCGCCCGGCCCCTGGCGCGCGCGTTGTCCCGAAGCTCGAAGACAAGGCGGGCCTCGCCCGGCCCCGTCCCCGGCGCGCGCGGCGCTCCCGGCATAGCCGCCGCCCTGGGCTTCTGTCGTCCCCCGGCTCCTGGTGCGCGTTGCTCCCGGGGGCTCCCTTGGCTTCCGGCTGCCGCCGAGCGCCCCCCCGGCGCGGGGCGGCCCGCCCCCGCTGCGCCGGGGCTCTCGTTCCTGCACGGCCGGGCGGCCTGCCCGCCCGCGCCCCCCGGACGGCCCCAAGGGCCCGCCATCCCCTCCGTTTTCCTTTACACCCGCCCCGGCCGGGGCTATGGCTGCCTTGCTCCCGTCCACATCCTTCGCCGAGGCCCGCCATGCCCCCCGCCGTTCCCGCCGTTCCCCCGCTGCTGCCCGTGGCGGCCCTGATCGTGGCCTCGCTGCTGTGGGCCGGGGCCTTCGTGGCCATGAAATACGCGGTGGCCATTTTCGATCCCATGGTCGTCGTCTTCGGGCGCATGGCCCTGGCCGCCCTGGTGCTGCTGCCCATCGCCGCGCGCATGCACCCGCACCAGGACCGCCGCCCCGGCGACCTGCGCCTGCTCCTGTTCATGAGCCTTGGCGAGCCGTGCCTGTATTTCGTGTTCGAGGCCAACGCCCTGCGGCTGACCACGGCCTCCCAGGCCGGGATGATCGCGGCCACGCTGCCGCTGATGATCGCCGCCGCGGCGGTGGTTTTCCTGGGCGAGCGAGTGTCGCGGCGGACCGTGGCCGGTTTCGTCCTGGCCCTGGCCGGGGTGGCCTGGCTCTCGGCCTCGGGGCAGCCCAGCGAGGCCGCGCCCAACCCCGTGCTGGGCAACGCGCTGGAGGTCCTGGCCATGGCCGCGGCCACCTGCTACATCGTCACGGCCAAGCACCTTTCCGCGCGCTACAGCCCGCTTTACATCACGGCCTTCATGGCCGGGGTGGGCACGCTGTTCTTCCTGCCGACCCTGGCCCTGCCCGGCACGGAGCTGCCCCGCAGCTTTCCGCCGCTGGCCGTGGCCAGCGTGGTCTTCCTCGGCCTGGGGGTCACCCTGGGCGCCTATCTGTGCTACAACTACGGGGTCAAATACCTGCCCGCCAGCCAGGCCGGGGCGTTCATGAACCTCATTCCGGTGGTGGTGGTCTTCCTGGGCTGGTGGCTGCTGGACGAGGTGTTCACCCCCCAGCAGTTCGCGGCCTCGGCCCTGGTGCTGTGCGGGGTGCTGCTCTGTCGCGAGGCCCCGGCCGCGCCCGCCGCGATCCCGCCCGGAGGCCCAAAACCGTAAAACCGCTTTTCCTGTAGAAGTGGTTCTGCTATGGGAAGATAAACACCGGGA
Organism: Desulfocurvus sp.; assembly: GCF_023230885.1. Classification (GTDB taxonomy): domain Bacteria; phylum Desulfobacterota; class Desulfovibrionia; order Desulfovibrionales; family Desulfovibrionaceae; genus Desulfocurvus. The sequence continues at coordinate 21,777 of NZ_JALNWM010000012.1, forward strand.
TGGACGGGCCATGGCAGACCCATGAAAGACGGATGCGACGCCGGGGAACGGGGCTGGAACGCGCGCGGCGTGCTTGAAGCCGCGCAGGGCGGTTTTTGGTCATACGACATCGACGGGGGCGGGTTCCTGTGCGGGCCCGGCTTCCCGGAGCTGGCGGGCTGCGGCGCGCGACCGGGCGAGTGCGCCGGGCCGTTTTGCCGCAACCTGCTGCACCCCGGCGACCTGCCCGGGCTGGACGCGGCCCTGGCCGCCTGCGCGGCGGGCGCAAGCGACCTGCTGGAGATCGAGCTGCACCCCTGCAAGCCCGACGGCAACTGGTGCCGCCTGCTGGTGCGCGGCCGCGTGGCCGGGGGCGGCCCCGGGCGGCGCCTGACCGGGCTGGCCGTGAGCCTGCCCCCCGGCCCCGAGTGCCCCCAGGGCCGGGACCTCTTCGCCAGCGTGTTCGAGCACGCCCAGATCCCCATGCTGCTGCTCGACCCGGACACCGGGCGCATCGAGGAGGCCAACGCCCGGGCCTGCCTGTTCTACGGCTATTCCCGCGAGGCCCTGGGGGCCATGACCATCATGGAGATCAACGCCCTGCCCCCCGGGGTCGTGCTGCGCGAGATGGAGGCCGCCCGCCGGGCCCAGCGCACGTTCTTCCGCTTCCGCCACCGGCTGGCCTCGGGCGAGCTGCGCGAGGTGGAGGTCCACTCCGGGCCGGTGCGCACCGGGGGCCGCAACCTGCTCTATTCCATAATCCACGACATCACCGACCGCCTGCGCGCCGAGGAGGCCCTGCGCCGCAGCGAGGCGCTCATGTCCGGCATATTCCGCGCCGCGCCCGTGGGCATGGGCACCGTGCGCCATCGCGTGGTCGGCACGGTCAACGACGTGCTCTGCCGCATGGTCGGCTACGAGGCCCGCGAGCTGCGGGGGCAGAGCGCCAGCATCCTGTATCCCAGCATCGAGGAGTTCGTGCGCGTGGGCCGGGAGCGCTCGCCGCAGGTGGAGCGCTTTGGCAGCGGCACGGTGGAGACCGTGTTCCGCCGCAAGGACGGCACCTCCCTCAGCGTGCTGCTGGGGTCGGCCTGGCTGGACCCCGAGCACCCCGAGGAAGGCATGATCTTCACCGTGCAGGACATCACCGAGCGCAAGCGCGCCGAGCGGGAGCTGTCGCGCGTGCGCCGGGCCATGCACCAGCTGGCCGACGCCATGCCCTCGGCGCTTTTCGTGGTCGATTCCCAGGACCGGATCACCCTGTGCAACGGCGCCGGGCAGGCCCTGTGCGCCGAGGCCGGGCTCCCGGTGGAGGGCCTGCCCCTCGCCCGGGCCCTGCCCGGATTCCCGGGGCTGGACGACATGCTGCGCGCCCTGCGCGAGGATGGCGCCCCCCTGTCGCGCAAGGCCATGCCGCACGAGACGGGCGGCACCCTGCGCTACTGGGACCTGCTCCTGTATCCCCTGGAATCCCTGGGCCAGGGCGAGGACGGGCTGGCGGTGGTGCGCCTGGACGAGGTCACCGCGCGGGTGCTCATGGAGGAGACCCTGATCCAGAGCGAAAAGATGATGAGCGTGGGCGGGCTGGCGGCGGGCATGGCCCACGAGATCAACAATCCCCTGGCGGGCATCCTCCAGGGCGCCCAGAACATCCGCCGCCGGCTGGACCCGGGCCTGCCCGCCAACCGCGAGGCCGCACGGGCCCTGGGCTGCCCCCTGGAAGCCGTGGCCGCCTACATGGAGCAGCGCGAGATCCTGCACTTTCTGGACGGGATATCGGAGTCGGGCAGCCGCGCAGCGGCCATCGTGGCCAACATGCTCAACTTCGCCCGCGGCGGCCAGGCGGCCCACGCCCCGCTGGACCTCAACCACTGCCTGCGCGAGGCCCTGCAACTGGTCAACGGCGGCTACGACCTGGCCCGGGGCTACGACTTCCGGCACATCGCCGTGGACCTGCAACTGGACCCGCGCCTGCCCGCGGTGCCCGGCTCGGCCCAGGAGCTGCAACAGGTCTTCCTCAACCTGCTGACCAACGCGGCCCACGCCCTGACCAGCCCCCCCGGGGCCGCCGCCCACCCGCGCATCACCCTGCGCACCTACGCCACCGCCGACGCGGTGGTGGCCGAGGTCCGGGACAACGGCCCCGGCATCCCCGAGGATCGGCGCGCGCGCATCTTCGATCCCTTCTTCACCACCAAGGCCCCGGGGCAGGGCACCGGCCTGGGCCTTTCGGTGTCCTATTTCATCGTGGTCCGCAACCATGCGGGCACCATCGCCGTGGACTCGCAGCCCGGGGCCGGGACCTGTTTCACCGTCCGCCTGCCGCGCAACGCGCCGCGCCGCCGGGAGGCGCCCCCGGAGCCGGAGGACGACTGATTTTGGGGCGGCACGAAGGCGCGCGGCCGGGGGCGCGGGGCGGCGCTAGTCCTGCCAGTTGCGGCGGATGGCCATGACGGTGTCGATGTTGGCGAAAAAGGCCTCGATGACCCGGGGGTCGAAGTGCGTGCCGGAGCCTTCGCGCAGGATATTCCTGCACGTCTGCTCGTCGAAGGCCTTCTTGTAGGTGCGCTCGCTGCCCAGGGCGTCGTACACGTCGACCACGGCGAGGATGCGCGCCTCGATGGGGATCGCCTCGCCGGACAGGCCGCAGGGGTAGCCCGAGCCGTCCCAGCGCTCATGGTGGTAGAGGGCGATGGTCCGGGCCAGCGCCAGCAGGGCGTTGGGCTCGTCGCCCGTGGGGCTCTGGGCGACCCCGCACAGGGCATCCTCGCTCTGGGCGTCGCTGGGGGTGAGTATCTCGTAGCCGATGCGGGTGTGGGTCTTCATGATCTCCCACTCCTCGGGGGTCAGCTTGCCGGGCTTGAGCAGGATGGAATCGGGGATGCCGATCTTGCCCACGTCGTGCATGGGCGCGGCGTGGCGCAGCAGGTCGCAGCGCCGCGCGGACAGGCCCATGGCCCCGGCCAGCACGGCGGCCGTGTTGCCCACGCGGATGACGTGGTTGCCGGTTTCGTTGTCGCGGTATTCCGCCGCCTTGCCCAGGGTGTGCACGATCTCCAGGCGCGTGCGCTCCAGCTCCGCCGTGCGGCGGCGGACCATCTCCTCCAGGTGTTCGCGGTGCTCGCGGTTCTCGCGCAGCAGCCGGGCGCGCTCCAGGTTCTTGTCCAGGGTGTGTTCCAGGACGGCGAAGTCCGTCACCGGCTTGGAGATGAAGTCCCAGGCACCGGCGCGCACGGCGCGCATGGCGTCCTCCACCAGCCCCACGCCCGACAGGACGACGATGGGCAGCTCCGGGGCGATGTCCCGGGCGCGGGCGATGAACTCGTAGCCGTCCATGACGGGCATGTTCAGGTCCACAAAGACGAAATCGGGGGGCGCGGCGGTCAGCAGGTCCAGGCCTTCCCTGCCGTTGGCCGCCAGGTGCGGCTGGTGGTCCAGGTCCTCGATGAAGTCCGCGAGGCTGCGGCGCAGGAACTCCTCGTCGTCGATGATCAGGACGTTCAGGTGCATGGCGTGCGGCGGTCCTTGTTCCCGGGCGCCCCGGGCCGCTGGGCGCGGGGCGCAGGTTCCCGCGGCGCGGCGCGCCGCGGGGCCGGGGGCCTCGCCTCCCGGTCCGTCGACGATACATCATATCCGGGACGGGAGGCAACCGCGAGGGTGAATCAGGGAAAGCCCGGGGGCTCCAGGCGTTTGGCGTAGATGATCTTGTGCTCCCCGGGGGCGTAGAAGCTCTTCATCATGGCGATGAGGGAAAAGCCCTTGTGCTCGTAGAAGGCGCGGGTGGGGCGGTATTGCCCGCGCGAGGACGTTTCGGCCACCAGGGTCGTGGGCCGCGCGCCGCGCACGCGCCGCTCCACCAGCTCCAGCAGGGCGCCGCCCACCCCCGCCCCGCGCCGCGACTGGTGTACGGCGATCCAGTAGAGGTCGACCCAGTCCGGGGCGTAGGTGGCCGGGCCGTAGCAGGCGAACCCGGCCAGGGGCGCGGCCTGGGCGCCGCTTCCGGCCCCGGCCCCGTCTTCGGCGAACACGAAGAAGTAGCCGCTGGGCTCGCCGTCGCGCAGGCGTTCCTCCACCAGGCTCCCGGCCATTTCCACTTCGGCGGGGGAGAAGAAACCCGACGAGGCCGCCACGTCCATGACGGCCTGCCGGTCCTCGGGGCGCACGCTTTCGCGCAGGGTCAGCGGCCTGGCGGCCGCGCGGACGCCCACGGGCTCAGGCCGCCTTGCGGGTCGGGGGGAATCCGGGCCGCGACAGCCCGGCGCGCAGGATGCGCATGACGGCTTCCTCGAATCCCAGGCCCGCCTGGCGCAGGGCGGCGCGAAAACCGCCGTCGGGCGACAGGCAGGGGTTGGCGTTGACATCGATGACCAGGGGCGTGCCGTCGGCGTCCACGCGCACGTCCACCCGCGCGTAGCCGCACAGGCCGAAGGCCCGCCAGCAGTCCAGGGCCGTGCGCGTCAGGGCCTCGGCCAGGGCCGCGTCGTTCGGGCCCAGCTCGAAGCTGCGCCGGGTGGAGCGGTAGGCCGGGCTGTCCTCTTCCCATTTGGCGGCGTAGCCCAGGACGCGCGACCCCTCGGCCCACCGGCCGTCGAAGACCATCTCGGCCAGGGGCAGCACCTCGGGCCCCCCGGGGCCGTCCAGCAGGGCGACGTTGAATTCGCGACCCTCCACATACCGCTCGGCGAAGCACTCGCCGCCCATGCGCGGGGCGCGCTGGCGCAGCAGGGCGCACAGCTCGCCCGCGCAGTCCACCAGGGGCGCGGCGTCGTCGCCAAGGCCGATGGAGGCGTGCTCCCAGACGGACTTGACGATGTAGCGGCCCCGGGCCGAGGCGCCGGGGCCTTCCAGCTCGGCCAGGGCCCGCCAGTCGGGGGTGGGGATGCCCGCCGCGCGCAGCACGGCCTTGGCGAAGAGCTTGTTGGACGACAGGGCCATGGCCGAGGAGCCCGCCCCGGTGAAGGGCAGGCCCATGTCCTCCAGCAGCGCCGGGGCGTAGTGGATGCAGCGCCCGCCGCCCTCGCCGCCCTCCACGAGGTTGAAGACCACGTCGGGCGCGGCCCCGCGCAGGGCCGAAGCCGTGTCGGGCAGGTCCAGGGTGAAGGGCACCGAGGCCGTATCCAGCCCCAGGGTGCGCAGGGCCTTGCGCACGGCGGCGGCCTGGACCAGGGTGTCGCGGTCGTCGGCCCCGGCGCCGGGGCCGGGCCGGTTTTGCAGCAGGACGGCCCGCTTCATGGCCGCGCTCCTTCCCGGGGCAGCCGCTGGAGGGCCGATTCGACGATGGCCGCCACCAGCGCCCCGTAGTCGTTGCCGGCCAGGGCCCACATGATGGGCAGGTCGGAGTGCTCGGGGTTGAGCCCCGGCAGGGGGTTGACCTCGATGAACGCGGGGCGCCCGGCGCCGTCCAGGCGCACGTCCACCCGGCCGCCGTCGCGGCAGCCCAGGGCCCGCCAGGAGGCCAGGGCCAGGTCCGCCGCGGCGCGGGCC
>NZ_JALNWM010000013.1 GCF_023230885.1 Desulfocurvus sp.
CCATCTAAGCCCCTTCAAATCGTGAAACACTCTTTCATATATGCCCGTCCCACCAAGTCCCTGGTCATCCCAGATAGTCCCGGTTATCTCGTCAACCACCTCTAGTTATCCTGAATTCCATCACTTGGAGGCCGCGAGGCGCTGCCGGGCGCTGCGGGTTTTTCGGGGCGCTGCGTGCCGCGGGGTGGTCCGGACGGCTCCGGACGTTGCCCGTGCCCGGGCAGCCCCCGGCCGTCCCGCGCCGCCGCCGCGAGCCGGGGGGCAGGGGGCGCCGCCGTGAGCCGGAGGGCAGGGGACGCCGCCGTGAGCCGGAGGGCAGGGGACGCCGCCGCGAGCCGGGAGTGCTCTGGAACCTCAAAAAGGTTCGCGGCGGGGAGGCAACGCCGCCTCGCCGCCCCGCCGCCCGCGCGCCCAGCGCGCCCGGGTGGGGCGAAAAGGCCCCATTGCGGGAGATTTTCACCCCGTGGCGCTGAAAGCATTGCAGTATAATGCTTTTTTAGCGCAATCGTCCCGGACTCGGGAGATATGGTTCCCAGCCCCGCGGCACCGTCTTTTTACCATTGTTCCGTAAAACATTGTTCTTAAATGAAAAATATCGCAGACCCTCCCTGGCACGGCCCTTGCTGAAATTGAGAATCAAAATTAACGTGCGCGGCGCGGCTGACGCCCCGTGCGCCTATCCCAGGGAGGAACCGTGAAGCGAGGCCCCAGTTTGTTGAATACCATCTTTGTCGGCGACCGCGTGGCGGATGTCGCCCGGTCCCTCGGGTGCTACCCCAAGGCCATGGTCGGCGGCCAGGTGCCGATGATCGAAACGGAGTACCCCTTCGTCTGCCAGCTGGACTGCGTGCTGTGCATCATGGGCGCCAAGCGCAAGATGCTGCTGAACGCCTACCGGAAAATGGACATCGATTACGTCGTGCTCGAGCGGACCGGCGGTGATCCGGATCCTTCGGGCATGGCTGCGGAGCTCGAGGCCGAGGGCCTGGCGGTCCGCGTGCTCGACTTCACGCGCGGGCTCGAACACGCCATCGCCGAGGCGGGCGGCATCTTCGGCCGCGAAAAGGAGGCCGTCAAGGTCGCCGCAGAGTACGGGCGGCAGCTCGAGGCGGCGCAGGCGAACCTGCCGCGCCCGGGCAAGCGGGTGCTCGTGCTGCTGGGCATCTCCCGGCCGGGGGCGGGCGCGCAGGAGCGCTACCTGCTGGCCGAAACGCCGGGGGGCTTCGTGGACACGGCGCTGCTCGCTCCGCTGGGATGCGAGAATGTCGCCGGGCCCCTGCTGAGCCCCACGGAGGAGACGGTCATGGGCGGCATCCAGCTGCTGCGCGAGTTCAAGGGCCTGGAAGAGGCCAACCCCGACGCCATCGCCCTGACCGGCGACCCGCTGGTGGGGCTGCTGGCCCTGCGCGACTTCGCCCGCGAGCACCCCGGGCAGGCGGCGCGGATTCCCGCCCTGCGCGACCACGCCGTCTACGCGCTGCCGCACTGTTGCGACGCCAACCCCATGAGCTACCCCCACAGCCTCGCCTTGTGGGGCCAGGCGCTCGCCGGTTGATGGCCCCCCGTTTCGATCCTTTTTCCGAATCCAGGAGAGAGCAATGAAAAACCGTCACTGGTCAAGACTCGCGCCCGTGCTGCTGCTGGGCGTCCTGCTGGCCGCGCCCGCCCACGGCGCGCCGGGGCAGGGGCAGCCCGCCGACGGGCAGGCCCTGGCCGCCGCCGCCGGCAACGCCACCGCGGCCGACGGCGCCCGGGGCGCCGCCCCGGCCGTCACCCTCGACAAGATCGTCGTGAGCGCCACGCGTACCGAGCAGAGCGCCTTCGAGGCCCCCGCGTCGGTGGTGGCCCTGGAGGGCGACGCCATCGAGCGCCGCCAGGCCACCACCCTGCGCGACCTGCTGGAGGACGTGCCCAACCTCGAGTTCTCCGACCCGACCAACCCGTTCATCCAGAAGCCGTCCCTGCGCGGCCTGTCCCCGAGCCAGACGATCTTCAAGCTCGACGGCGCGCGCCAGAACTACACGTCGCAGTCCGGCATCGGGAACTCCCCGGTGGTCATCGACCCCGACATGCTCAAGCAGGTGGAGGTGCTGCGCGGGCCGTCCTCCGTGCTGCACGGCGGCGGCGGCATCGGCGGCGTGATCTCCATGCGCACCAAGGACGCCGCCGACCTGCTCGAACCGGGCAGCAACCTCGGCGGCAAGCTCAAGACCGGCTACCTGTCGGGCACCCACCAGACCATGAGCTCCCTGGCTCTCTACGGGCGCCAGGGCATGTTCGACCTGGTCGGCCAGGGCGTCTACCGCGACTTCGGGGACACCAGGACCACCAACCCCTCGCCCTCGAAGGACACCAGCTACCGCAGCGGCTACTCGCGCAGCAGCCTGCTCAAGCTCGCGGTCACGCCGGACGACGACCAGTACCTCTCCCTGGCCTACACCTTCAGCGACGGGCGGCACTCGTCCACCCGCGCGGTCAGCACCTTCACGCAGCAGGAGCACCGCCTCGTGGGCAACTACGAGCTGGCCCCCGCCGACAAGCCGTGGCTGGACCTCAAGCTGACCACCCAGGCCGCCTGGCGCGAAAACGAATACCTGAACGACGTGCCCCGCCAGCTGAAGGACAAGTTCACCTCCTTTGGCGGCAGCCTCCAGAACACCTCGCGCTTCTCCCTGGGCGAGGTGGCCGACAACGCGCTGACCTACGGGCTGGACTACTACCGGGACCACCAGGAGGGCACCGACTTCGGCCGACCCGACCCCGCCCGCCCCGAGGCCACCGCCAGCGACATGGGCCTCTTCATCCAGGACGAGCTGGAGCTGTTCGACCGCCTGACGCTGATTCCGGCCCTGCGCTACACCTCCTACTCCCGTTCCTCCGACTCCGATGTCGCCGACGACCAGAGCGAGGGCCGCATCACGCCCAAGTTCACCACCAAGCTCCAGGTCATGCCCTGGCTGAGCGTCTTCGGCTCGTACTCCGAGTCCTTCCGGCCGCCGTCCATGGACGAGATATATTACGCTATGGACTACCCCCTGCCCTGGGGCACCATCCGCGTGCTGCCCAACCCCAACCTCGAACCGGAAACCGCCGAGACCTGGGAGACCGGCTTCAACCTGGGCTTCGACGGGGTCTTTACCGCCAACGATCCCCTGCGCCTGAAGGCGACCTACTTCCGCGAGGACATCAAGAACCTCATCGAATCGCAGCTGACCAAGAACTTCACCACCCCGCCCCTGGGCGAGATCCACTACCAGAGCGTGAACGTCAACCGCGCGGAGCGCTTCGGCTACGAGGTCGAGCTGGAATACGGCGTGGCGGGCTTCTCCTTCGCCGCGTCCTACGGCAAGACCATCGGCCACGACAAGGAAACGCGCGAGCGCGTGGGCGGCAGCCCGGAAAAGCTGGCCCTGCGCCTGGGCTACCTCTTCGCCGACTCCGGGCTGAACCTCTTCTGGAAGTCCCGCTTCGTCAGCGCCTACAGGTACTACGACGTGTTCGCCGCCAGCGAGGCCACCCGCCATCCCTACGCCGTCCACGGCGTGGGGCTGACCTGGGAGCCCCGCCTGGAGTCCCTCGAGGGCCTGCGCCTGGACTTCAGCGTGGATAACCTCTTCGACCAGCACTACACCAACTACGACGGATCCTACGAGATCGGCCAGAGCGTCAACATGACCCTGTCCTACTCCTTCTAGGTCAACCCGAACGCCGTTTCGATGGCCCGGCTCCGCATGCGCGGGGCCGGGCCGTTCCGGAGAAGATGTGCCGTTTTGCCACTGCCTTGCCCCGGCCCGCCGCCTGATGCGGGCGGCCGTTCTGCTGGCGGCGGTCCTTGCCCTGCCCGCCGCGCTCCCCGGCGCCGCCCGCGGGGAGGGGATCACCGTGACCCACGCCCTGACCATCGCGGGGGCCCCGGGCCTGCCGCCCGGCTTCAGCCATTTCCCCTATGTGAACCCCGCCGCGCCAAAGGGCGGCGAGCTGCGCCTGCACGCCGTGGGCACCTTCGACACCACCAACCCGTTTTCCTCCAAGGGCGACCTGCCCGCCGGGTTCGGCCTGCTGCACGACAGCCTGACCACCCCCGCGCGCGACGAGCCCGGCACGGACTATTGCCTCGTGGCGCAGCGCATCCGCTACCCCGACGACCGGTCGTGGATCGAGTTCGACATCAACCCCGCCGCGCGCTTCCATGACGGCAGCCCCATCACGGCCCATGACGTGGTCTTCTCGTACGAGGCGACCATGAGCAATATCGGCAGCGTGCTCCAGCGCTTCTTCGCCGACATCCTCTCGGTGCGCGCCGTGGGCGAGCGGTGCGTCCGCTTCACCTTCGCCCCCGGCGCCAGCCGCGAGATCCCGCAGTATGTGGGCCGGCTGTACATCTACCCCGCCAGCTTCTGGAAAGGGCGCGACCTCGGCCGCACGGCCCTGGAGATCGTGCCGGGCAGCGGCCCCTACCGCCTGCGCTCGTTCCGCCAGGGGCGCGAGGTCGTCTACGAGCGCGTGCGCGACTACTGGGCGGCCGACCTGCCCGTCTGCCGGGGGCGCTTCAATTTCGACACCGTGCGCTACGAGTATTTCCGCGACGCCACCGTGGCCCAGGAGGCCTTCCGCGCCGGGCACTACGACCTCCGGGAGGAGCATTCCGCCAAGAACTGGCACACCCTGTACACCGGCCCGGCCTTCGACAGCGGGGAGATCGTCAGGGAGAGCCTGCCCCACGGCCGCGACCTGGGCATCCAGGGCTTCTTCTTCAACACCCGCAGGCCCATGTTCGCCGACATCCGCGTCCGGCGCGCCATCGTGCTGGCCCTGGACTACGAGTGGATCAACCGCCAGTTCTTCTGGAACGAGCAGTTGCGGACCACGAGCTATTTCACCAACACCGAGCTGGCGTGCTCCGGCGTGCCCGGGGGGCGCGAGCTGGAGCTGCTCGAACCCTTCCGGGACCGGTTGCCCCGCGAGCTTTTCGAGCGGCCCCACGCCTTCCCCGTTTCCCAGGCCGACGGCCACAACCGGGACAACCTGCTGCAGGCCGCCCGGCTGCTGGACGAGGCGGGCTACCGCGTGCGGGACGGCCTGCGCCGCCATCCGCAGACGGGGCTTCCGCTGCGCTTCCAGCTGCTGACGGATTCGGCGGCGGTGCGGCGCCTGGCCGTGTCCTTCGCGGGCAACCTGCGCCGCCTGGGCATCGGGCTGCATGTGTTCGTGGCCGACACGCCGACCTTCATGCGCAAGAAGTCCGACTTCGACTTCGACATGGTTTCCGCCTTCTTCGGCCACGGGCGCCACCCCGGCCAGGAGCTGCGCTTTTTCTGGCATTCCATGTCGCGGGATATGCCGGACAGCCCGAACCTGGCGGGCATCGCCGACCCAGCGGTGGACGCGCTGGTGGAGGCCGTCCTCGCCGCCCGGGAGCGCAAGGAGACCGTCGCCGCCTGCCGGGCGCTGGACCGTGTGCTGCTGTGGGGCGAATACGTCGTGCCCCTCGGGGCCTCGGGCGTGGACCGCGTGGCTTACCGCCGCGGGATCGAGCACCCCCGGGCCGGGCGTTCGTCTTTTGTCGACATCAACGCCTGGTGGGCCTCGTCGGACCAGGGCCATCCCCGGGGGACGCAATGAGCGGCTATATCCTGAAACGGCTCGCCCTGGTCGTGCCGACGCTGCTGGCCATCCTGACCGTCAATTTCTTCGTGATCCAGCTCTGCCCGGGCGGCCCGGTGGAGCAGGCGCTGGCGCGCATCCAGGGCCAGGCGCGCTCGGCCCTGGAGCGGGCGGGCGGGGCCACGCAGGACGAGATCAAGGTGGTCCAGAGCTCGCTGGACAACCTGGACGGCTATCGCCCCGGGGCCCACGCCGACCCCGAGCTGGTGGAGCGCATCCGGCGCCACTACGGCTTCGACCGGCCCCTGCTGGAGCGCTACTGGACCATGCTGCGCGACTTCGCCCTGTTCCGCTTCGGCGAGAGCTTCCACCGGGACAAGACCATCCTGGAGCTGGTGCGCGAGAAGCTGCCCGTCTCGCTGTCCCTGGGGCTTTGGACCACGCTGCTCTCGTACCTGGTCTCCGTCCCGCTGGGCATCCGCCGGGCCGTCCGGGCCGGGACGCGGTTCGACGCCTGGTCGGGGTTCGCCGTGGTCGTGGCCAGCGCCATCCCCGCCTTCCTGTTCGCCATCCTGCTGGTCATCCTGTTCGCGGGCGGCAGCTACTGGAGCGTCTTTCCGCTGCGCGGGCTGGTGTCTCCGGGGTTCGAGGCCATGTCGCCGCTGCACAAGGTCGCCGACTACCTGTGGCACATGGTCCTGCCCGTGTTGTCGCTGGTCATCGGCGGCTTCGCGGGCATGACCCAGCTGACCCGCAACTGCTTCCTGGACGAGATCGGCAAGCAGTATGTGGTCACCGCGCGGGCCAAGGGGCTGACCGAGGGGCGCGTGCTCTACGGCCATGTGTTCCGCAACGCCATGCTGATCTTCATCGCCGGGTTCCCCGGGGCGTTCCTGGGCATGTTCTTCACCGGCTCGCTGCTGGTGGAGGTCATCTTCTCGCTGGACGGGCTGGGGCTCATGGGTTTCGAGGCCACCATGCAGCGGGACTATCCGCTGATGTTCGCCACGCTGTACCTGTCGACGCTGCTCGGCCTGGTGGTCAAGATACTGAGCGACATCACCTATGCGCTGGTGGACCCGCGCATCGACTTCAACCCGGTCCGGCAATGAAGGGGCGACGCATGGCTTTCAGGCTTCAGGGCATCAACGCGCGGCGCTGGGCCGCGTTTCGCGCCAACAGGCGAGGCTTTGTCTCCCTGGTCTTGTTCCTGGCGCTGTTCGGCACGAGCCTGTGCGCGGAGATTCTGGCCAACGACCGCCCGCTTCTGCTGGTCTTCCGGGGCGAGCTGCATTGCCCGCTGCTGTTCGACTATCCCGAAACCGCCTTTGGCGGGGCCTTCGAGACGGCGGCGGACTATCACGACCCGGCCCTGCGCGCCCTGGTGGAGCGCGAGGGCTGGATGCTCTGGCCGCCGGTGCGCTATTCCTACGCCACCGTCGCCCGCGCGGAGACGGCGCCGTTTCCCACCCCGCCCTCGGCGGAGCACTGGCTGGGCACGGACGACAGCGGGCGCGACGTGCTGGCCCGCCTGCTCTACGGGTTCCGGCTTTCGGTGCTCTTCGGGCTTCTGCTGGCGGGCAGCGGCGCGCTGATCGGCATCTGCGTCGGGGCCGTGCTGGGCTATCGCGGCGGCCGGATCGACCTGGCCGGGCAGCGCTTCATGGAGATCTGGGGCGCCATGCCCGTGACCTACCTGCTGATCATCCTGGCCAGCTTCGTGGAGCCGACCTTCTGGATGCTGCTGGGCATCATGCTGCTCTTCGGCTGGATGGGGCTGGTGGATGTCGTGCGCGCGGAGTTCCTGAAAGGCCGCAAGCAGGACTATGTGCGCGCGGCCCGGGCCCTTGGGGTGCGCGAGCGGCGCGTCATGTTCCGCCACATCCTGCCCAACGCGCTGGTCGCGACCATCTCGTCCCTGCCGTTCATCCTCAACGGGGGGATCATCACCCTGACCTCCCTGGATTTCCTGGGCTTCGGCCTGCCGCCGGACTCCCCGGCGCTGGGGGAGCTGCTGGCCCAGGGCAAGACCAACATCCACGCCCCCTGGATCGGGCTTACGGCCTTCGGCGCGCTGGCCGTCCTGCCGTGCCTGCTGGTGTTCATCGGCGAGGCCGTGCGCGATGCTTTCGACCCCAACGGAGGGCTGCGGGCATGACGCCGATCCTGCATGTGGAGGGCCTGAGCATCGGCTTCGGGCTGGCTCCGGTGGTGGAGGGCGTCGGCTTCTCCCTGGAGCGCGGGCGGATTCTGGGGCTTGTGGGCGAGAGCGGGTCGGGCAAGTCGCTCACCGCGCGCGCCCTCCTGGGCCTTCTGCCCGCCGGGGGGCGGGTGCTGTCCGGGCGCGTGGAGCTGGACGGCGTCGTCATCTCCGGCCTGGCCGAGGCGCGCATGCGCGAGCTGCGCGGCAGGCGCATGGCCATGCTGTTTCAGGATTCGCTGGGCAGTCTGAACCCCCTGCACCGCATCGGCAGGCAGATCGGCGAGGGGCTGGCCCTGCGCCGGGGCTGGAGGCCGTCCCGCGTCCGGGAGCGGGTGGCGGAGCTGCTCCGCCAGGTGGGCATGCAGGACGCGCCGCGCTACATGAACGCCTTCCCGCACCAGCTTTCCGGCGGGCAGCGGCAGCGCGCCATGCTCGCCCTGGCCCTGGCCGACGAGCCCGACGTGCTCATCGCCGACGAGCCCACCACGGCCCTGGACGCCGCCGTGCAGCGCCAGGTGCTGGACGCGCTGCTGGCCCTGCGCGGTTCCCTGTCCATCGTGCTCATCAGCCACGACCTGCCCATGATGCGCAGCGTGGCCGACAGCGTATGCGTCATGCGCCGGGGCCGCATCATCGAGGAGGGCGCCACGCGGCAGGTGTTCGCCATGCCCCGGCACCCCTACACCCGCATGCTGCTGGACGCGGAACCCTGCGAGCCCCCGGACCCGGTGGCGCCGGATGCCCCGGAGGTCCTCGCCGCCCAGGGGCTCGCCGTGCGCTATCCCCTGGGCGGCACCTGGCCGGGGCGGCCCGCCCGCTGGCTGGAGGCCGTGCGTGGCGTCTCGTTTTGCCTGCGCCAGGGGGAGTGCCTGGGGGTGGTGGGCGAGAGCGGCTCGGGCAAGTCGTCGCTGGGCCAGGCCCTGCTGCGCCTGATTCCGGCCTCGGGGCGTGTGGTCTTCGGGGGCGAGGACATCCTGGCCCTGCCGGAGGCCCGCCTGCGCCCCCTGCGCGCGGGGCTCCAGGTCGTCTTCCAGGATCCCCTGGCCTCCCTGAACCCCCGGTTCAGCGTGCTGGAATGCGTCGCCGAGGGGCTGGGCACCCGGCCGTCCAGCCCGGCGACCCAGGCCCGGGTCGTGGACGCCCTGGGCGAGGTGGAGCTGCCCGCGGACCTGCTGCACCGCTACCCCCACGAGCTGTCCGGCGGCCAGTGCCAGCGCGTGTGCATCGCCCGCGCCCTGGTCATGCGCCCCCGGTGCATCGTGTTCGACGAACCCACGTCCAGCCTGGACCGCAACACCCAGTTCCAGGTGGTGGCGCTGCTGCGGGCGTTGCAGCTGCGCCACGGCCTGTCCAGCATCTTCATCACCCACGACCTCGCCCTGGTGCGCAGGCTCTGCCACCGGGTGCTCATCATGCACGACGGGCGCGTCGTCGAGTCCGGCCCCACCGGGGCGATCTTCTCCGCGCCGGAGCACGAGCACACCCGCACCCTGCTGCGGGCGGCCCTGCCCGGGTGAGCGGCGGCCCGCTGCCCCCGGCATCGGGCCGCCTTCATACCGTCGCCGCTAATCGCCCCAGAATACCGGTTTTCGGCTTTTCCGCCCCGGCGCTGGGCCGCCGCGCGGCCCGGGCGCGGGCTCCCGCCCGGGAGCCCGCGCCCGGCAGGGGCCGCCTTGCGCTCCGGGCCGCGAAAGGCCGGATTTGTGCGTATAACGTCGTTTCTTTTGGTTTTGGCCCCCTGCGGGGCCGGGCCGGACGCCAGCCCCCGGGAAGCCCTCTGGGGGGCTGGATTTTGGCTGTTGTCAAGAGCAAAGGGCTCCAGGGAGCGACATTCTCCAGTGTTCCGAAAAGATAAAAGGCATCAGCGTCCATAAGAGTGCGTTTGGTTGAGATTGCCCTGTGGAAAACTTTTTGATGGATGTTCCACTTGACCTGCGGCAACCCTTGCCCGGTGCCCGTTCCCCGGGGGGTACGGGTTTTCGCGCCTTGAGACGAATTCTCATTGATTAGAAGTGGTTGTCATGTTGGGGAGATGTGGGGAAAGCCTTTTGTGACGACCGTGCGACGCCGGATTCTCCCCGTTGCCCGGGGGCGGGATTCGGCCTAGAACACGCTCCATGATGAACGCGTGGCCTCAGATACTGAATATCCTGGAAAAGACGGTCAACCCCGGCCTGTACCAGGTCTGGATCAAGCCCCTGGACGCAGAGGCCGCCGACGGACGGCTGGCCCTCTTCGCCCCCAACGCCTTCGTGGCCTCCTGGGTGCGCGACAGGCTGCTGGAGACCATCGCCGAGGCCGCCACGCAGGCCCTGGGCGCCCGCCCGAGCGTCGAGATTTCCGTGCGGCCCCGGGCCGTGCAGGCCGCTCCCGCCGCTCCCGCCGCCCCGGGCGGCAACGGCAGGGCGCAGGCCGCCCCGGCCCCCGCCGGGGGCAACGGCAAGGCCCCGGCCCCGGCCCGCGCCCCGCGCCAGGGCCAGCTCGGCCTGCCCAACCTCGTGCCCCAGGGGCTGAACACCCTGTCCTGGCGCTTCGGCTTCGAGGACTTCGTGGTCGGCCCGAGCAACGAGCTGGCCTACGTCGCCGCCAAGGGCATGACCCGGGGCGTGCTGGACTGCGACCAGATGTTCCTCAACTCCGCCCCCGGCCTGGGCAAGACGCACCTGCTCCAGTCCATCGGCCGGGCCATGGCCCAGGCCAGCAACCGCTCCAACGCGCGCGTTGCGTACCTGACCGCCGAGGAGTTCGCCACGCAGCTCATCCTGTCCATCCGCTCCCGCGAGATGGAGCGCTTCAAGAACCGCTTCCGCGACAACGTGGACGTGTTGCTGCTGGAGGACATCCATTTCCTCCAGGGCAAGGAGCGCACCCAGGACGAGCTGCTGGAAACCCTGAAAGCCTTGCAGGACCGGGGCTGCAAGGTCGTCCTGTCCAGCTCGTTTCTGCCCCGCGAGCTCAAGGACGTGGACGACCATCTCGCCTCGCGGCTGTGCTCGGGCTTCCTGGCCACCATCGACCGCCCCTGCTACGACACCCGCAGGCGCATCCTGGAGAGCAAGGCCCGCCAGCACCAGGTGACCCTGCCGGGCGACGTGTCCGACTGCCTGGCCGAGCACCTCACCGACGACGTGCGCCAGCTGGAGAGCTGCCTGCAAAGCCTGGTGCTCAAGGCCCGCCTGCTGGGCGAGGCCATTACCATGGACATGGTCGCCCAGGTGCTGCGCAACTACACCAGCACCGACACCGGGCGGATCAGCTTCCAGAAGATCCTGGAGCACATCTGCCGCAGCTTCGGCGTTGAGCCCTCGGCCCTGGCCTCCAAGAGCCGCCGCCGCGACATCGTGCTGGCCCGCAACACGGCCTTCTACCTGGCGCGCATGCACACCGACATGCCCCTCAAGCAGATCGGCGGCCAGCTCAACCGCCGCCACTCCACGGTGCTCAAGGGCATCACCAACGTGGAGCGCGAGATCCGCCTCCAGACGCCCCTGGGCCGCCAGATCGACTCCGTGGCCGGGCGCATCAAGACCCTCTAGCGGGACACCCCGGCGCCGCGCCGACGGAAAAATCCAGGCTGCCTGTGTATGCGAGATACACTGCGCGTCCTGGATTTTTTCGTTTCCCTGCATCTCGCCATATGGAGCGGCCTGCGCGGCCTGGGGTGCCGGGCGGCCTGGAGCGGCCTGCGCGGGCTGGGGGCGGGCGGCCTGCCGCCCCGTCTGCCCGGCCACCCGGCGCCGCCCCGGCCTTGGCCCCGGCCCGGCCGGGCCGCGCGCCCCGGCGGGCGCGTCGCGGCCCTCGGCGCGCCCCCCGGCTTGAGGCGGGGCCGTTTTTGCCCTACTAAGAGGGCTTGCATCCACGTTCCCCAATCCGCACGAGGCCAGACATGCCGGTTATCATGGGTACCGCCGGGCACATCGACCACGGCAAGACAACGCTCATCAAGGCCCTGACGGGCATCGACTGCGACCGCCTGAAGGAGGAGAAGAAGCGCGGCATCACCATCGAGCTGGGCTTCGCCTTCCTGGATCTGCCGGGCGGCGCGCGCCTGGGCGTCATCGACGTGCCCGGCCACGAGCGTTTCGTGAAGAACATGGTCGCCGGGGCTTCGGGGGTCGATTTCGTGCTGCTGGCCGTGGCCGCCGACGAGGGCGTCATGCCCCAGACCCGCGAGCACCTGGAAATCTGCACCCTGCTGGGCATCCGGCGCGGGCTGGTGGCCCTGACCAAGGCCGACGCCGTGGACGCCGACTGGCTGGAGATGGTCGAGGAGGACGTGCGCGGCTCCCTGGCCGGGAGCTTCCTGGAGGACGCCCCGGTCCTGCCCGTGAGCGCGCACACCGGCGCCGGGCTGGACGCCCTGCGCGCGGCCATCGCCGAGCTGGCGGCCCGGACCACCGCCGCCCGCCCCGCGGACCTCTTCCGCCTGCCCGTGGACCGCGTGTTCACCATGCGCGGGCACGGTACCGTGGTCACGGGCACCCTGGTTTCGGGGCGCATCGCCGAGGGCGAGGAGGTGGTGCTTTTCCCCGGTGGCGCGCGGACCCGCGCGCGCGGCCTGCAATCCCACGGCCAGCCCGTGACCGAGGCGCCCGCCGGGCGGCGCACGGCGGTGAACCTCGCCGGGCTGGAGGTGGAGGACGTGGCGCGCGGCCAGGTGCTGGCCCGGCCCGGAACCCTTTTCCCCCAGACCCTGTGGGACGTGGAGCTGACCGCCCTGGCCTCGGCCGGGCGCGACCTCAAGCACCGCAAGGAGATCCATCTGCACCACGGCACCCGCGAGGTGCTGGCCAAGGTCCTGCTGCTGGACCGCGAGGCCCTGCGCCCGGGCGAGACGGCCCTGTGCCGCCTGCTGCTGCCCGAGCCCATGCCCGGGGTCTACGGCGACCGGGTGGTGCTGCGCTCCTTTTCGCCCCTGCGGACCATCGCCGGAGGCCGGATCATCGGGCCCCACGGGCGCAAGCTGCGCCGGGGAGACCAGGGGGCCCTGGCCCGGCTGCGGGCCCTGGCCGACGACGACCAGCAGGCCGTGCTCGCCGCGCAGCTGGCCCTGGCCGGGCCCGAGGGCGTGAGCCTGGCCGAGCTGCGCACCATGTGCGCCCTGGAGGCCCGCGCCCTGGAGCGGCTCATGCAGCAGATGTGCAGCCAGGGCGCGGCCTACCTGGTGGACAAGGACGAGCGCACCCACGTTGCCGGGGAGGTCATGGAGGCGCTCATGGCCGGGGCCCTGGAGCGGGTGGCGGCCTTTCACCGCGCCGAGCCCATGAAGCAGGGCATCCTGCGCGGCGAGCTGGCCTCGTCCTGGGGCCGGGGGCTCTCCGAGCGGCTGGCGCATTTCGTGGTCGAGCGGCTGGTGCGCCGCGGCGAGCTGGTGGCCGAGGCCGAGACCCTGCGCCTGCCGGGGCACAGCGTGTCGCTGGCGGCGGATGCCCTGCGCCTGCGTACGGCCCTGGAGGACGCCTACCGCCAGGGCGGCCAGACCCCGCCCAACCTCAAGGACGTGCTGGAGCCCCTGGGCGTAACCGCCCGGGACGCGGCGCCGGTGCTGCGCCTGCTCCAGGAATCCGGGGAGCTGGTCAAGGTCAAGGAGGACATGTACTTCCACGCCCCGGCCCTGGAGGCCCTGCGGGCGCGGGTGGTGGCCTTTCTGGAGGAGAAGGGCGAAATGGGCGCGGCGGATTTCAAGACGGTCAGCGGCCTGTCGCGCAAGTACCTGATCCCCCTGCTGGAACAGTTCGACAAGGAGCGGCTGACCGTGCGCGTGGGCGATATGCGCGTGCTGCGGCGCAAGGAGAAATAGGGGAAACCCCCATTGCCCGCGCCTGCGGGGCGCGGTATGTTCTTCTTCGCGGTTCGCCCGGGTGGGCGCTGCCGCAATGGGTGTGGGCCGCCCCCTTCGGGGGGCGGCCTGTGTTTTTGCGCGCGACGGGGCAGGGCGACATGCCCGGGGCGAAACGCCCGGGGCGCCCGGGGTCAGATGTTGCTCAGGCGGCGCACGTCGCGGCCCAGGGCCTCCTGGGCGCCATAGGCGCGCATGCATTCGGCCACGCATTCGGACAGGGCGTCCTTCAGGCGTTCGCGCGGCACCTGGCGCACCCGCGAGGAGAGGATTGCCCCGTTGTCCAGGGTCAGCTGCATGGAGAAGGCGGCCCAGGGCGTCCCGGGGCCGACCCGGTGGCGGGAGGGCGGGGTGCGTTCGGCGTGCAGGGTGGCGCTGGCGACGTTTCCGTGGCTGGCCAGGGCGCGGGTGACGGCCTGCTCCTCCTGGGCGGTCAGGGTCAGGCTGGCCGAGGCCGTGCGCGGGGTGTTCAGGGAAAAGCTCGCGCCGCGGGGCCCGGGCTGCCCCGCGAGGTTCCAGTTCAGCTGCCTGCCCAGGCCCAGGGCCAGCAGGCTCAGGATCAGGACGGCGGCAAGGATGCCCAGGGTCTTCATGGCGGAACGGTCCCCCTGGCGGGCGCGCTGCGTCGGTTTTTCCCGTTTTTGGGGGCCGGAACGGGCCTGTGCGGGGCGGCCGGGAGGCCTGCCGCCGGGGGGCGGCCTTCGGCCCCGCTCGGGCGGGAAGCCACGCGGCGCTTTTGTTTTGCCGCGGATGCGTATATACCCGGGGCGACGTTTCGGCGCAAGGATGGCAAAAGGCCCCGCCGAAGCGGGGCCTGTGCGTTCGTGGGGTGAGAGATGGGACTTGAACCCACGGCCACCTGGGCCACAACCAGGTGCTCTACCAACTGAGCTACTCCCACCGTGAAGGTGCAAACGTCTACCGAAGGTTTCGGCTGCGGTCAAGCCTTTTCAACCCGCAACGTACGGAAAGCATCCATGGAAAAACTCGTGATCGAAGGCGGGCGTCCCCTGTCCGGCACCATTCGGGTCAGCGGCTCCAAGAACGCGGCCCTGCCCCTGCTTTTCGCGGCCCTGGCCGTGGAGGGTCCGGTGACCTTCTCCAACGTGCCGGGCCTGCGCGATATCCGCACCACCCTGCGGCTTCTGGAGATCCTGGGCTGCACCACCTCCCTGGACCAGGGCGTGGCCCGCGTGGACACGGCGGCCCTGACCCCCGAGGCGCCCTACGACCTGGTCAAGACCATGCGCGCCTCGGTGCTCTGCCTGGGGCCGCTGCTGGCGCGCCTGGGCGAGGCCCGGGTGGCCCTGCCGGGAGGCTGCGCCATCGGCGCCCGCCCGGTGGACCTGCACCTCAAGGCCCTGGAGGCCATGGGCGCGGTCTTCGACCTGGAGGAGGGCTACATCCGCGGCAGCTGTGCGGGCCGCCTGCGCGGCGCGCACATCCAGTTCGACTTCCCCACCGTGGGCGGCACGGAGAACCTGCTCATGGCCGCCGCCCTGGCCGAGGGCCAGACCACGCTGGTCAACGCCGCCCGCGAGCCCGAGGTGGCCGACCTGGCCAACTTCCTCAACGCCTGCGGCGCGAAGATCAGCGGCCAGGGCACGAGCATCATCCGCGTGCAGGGCGTGGAGCGCCTGACGGGCTGCGCCTACCGCATCATGCCCGACCGCATCGAGGCCGGGACGTTCCTGTGCGCGGCGGCCATCACCGACGGGGAGCTGCTGGTCGAGGACTGCCCGCTGGCAGAGCTGGAGGCCGTCGTCGCCAAGCTGCGCGAGATGGGCGTCCGGATCGAGGAGCGGCCCGGGGGCGTGTTGTGCCGCCGGGGTTCGGGGCTTGCGGGCGTGAACGTGACCACGCTGCCCTTCCCGGGCTTCCCCACGGACATGCAGGCCCAGATCATGGCCCTGATGTGCCTGGCCGGAGGCACCGGGGTGGTCAAGGAGACCATCTTCGAGAACCGCTTCATGCATGTGCCGGAGCTTGGGCGCATGGGTGCGCGCATCTCCCTGGACGGGCGCACCGCCGTGGTGCGCGGGGTGGCGGGGCTCACCGGCGCGCCGGTCATGGCCTCGGACCTGCGGGCCTCGGCCTCGCTGGTGCTGGCCGGGCTGGCCGCCCGGGGCACGACCCACGTCCAGCGCATCTACCACCTGGACCGGGGCTACGAGCGTATCGAGGACAAGCTGCGCGCCGTGGGCGCGGTCATCCGCCGCGAGCAGGAGTAGGGCGCCCGGCCCGCAGGCCGGGCCCGCAAGCGCCGACGGCCCGCCCGGAGCTGTTCTCCGGGCGGGCCGTCGTCCGTTCATGGCCGGGGCGCTGCGCGCGGGCGCCCCGAGGGGCGTGTCAGCACACGCCCAGCCGCTCGATGGTCTCCAGCACCACCAGCCCGTCCTGGCCGGTGATGGGCACCTCGGTGCCGTCGCGCAGGGCGCCCAGGAAGGCCGTCAGCTCGCTGCGCACGGGCTCGCGGTAGAGCACGGGCCATTCCTTGATGCTGTAGTGGTCGTTGTAGTCCTGGAAGCGGCTGTAGGCCTTGACCTGCTGGGTGATGAGGTTGGCCTCGATGTAGCGCGAGGTGGTGGCGACGTGGATGGAGCGCGACTTGTAGGGCGTGACCCAGTTGGTGCTGATCTGCCCGAGCACGCCGTTTTCCATCTCGGCGGTGATGAGCGCCGTGTCCTCGTGCTTGCCGATGGTCGTGGCCGTGACGGCGAAGACCTTCCGGTACTCCGAGCCGGAGATGTGGCGGATGAGGTCGATGTCGTGGGAGCCCAGGTCGCGGATGACGCCCACGTCCTGGATGCGCGGCGGGTAGGGGCCCACGCGCTCGATGGTGATGGAGATGACCTTGTCCTCGGCGGCCAGCTCGCGCACGCGCTGCACGGCGGGGTTGAAGCGCTCGATGTGTCCGACCATGAGCCGCACCCCGGCCCCGCGGGCCGCCTCCAGGAGCTGGCGGCCCTCGGCGGCGCTGGCGGCCAGGGGTTTTTCGATGAGCAGCGAGACGCCCCGGGAGATGACCTTCAGGCCCACGGGCAGGTGCAGCACCGTGGGCACGCAGACGCTCACGGCGTCCAGGGGCTGGTCCAGCAGGGCGTCCAGGCTGTCGAACACCGGCACGCCGAGCTGGGCGTGCATGGCCGCCAGGGCCTCGGGGTTGGTGTCCATGACCCCGGCCACGCGCACGCCGGGCATTTCGGTGTAGTTGCGCAGGTGGACCCGGCCCATCCAGCCCAGGCCGATGACGGCGACGTTCATTATCTTGTGCATGGGGAACCTTCCTTTGGAGCCCCGGGCGGGGGGCGGGCGGCGGGCCCGTTGCCTCGGGGGCGTGTTTCGCTTAGGGTCGCTCGGGCGTCGTACCAGATTCTCCCCCGGTTGCCAAAAGCTAGTTTGGACGGCGCCCCGCAGGGAGAGAGGGAAGCCATGCAAAGCATCAAGACGGGCCAGGGCCCGGCCGGGCCGGTGTGGATCAGCGCGGGCGAGGTGTCCGGCGACCTGCACGGCGCGCTGCTGCTGCGCGCAATGGCCGCGCGCGCCCCGGGGCTGCGCTTCACGGGCATGGGCGGCCCGGCCATGACCGGGGCCGGTTTCGATCCCGCCTTCGACATCGCCGAGCTGTCCCTGGTGGGGCTGACCGAGATCGTGGCCCATCTGCCGCGCATCGCCGGGCTGCTGCGCCGCATGCGCCGGCGCATGGCCGAGGTCCGCCCGGCGGCGGTGGTCTGCATCGACGCGCCGGACTTCAATTTCTTCGTGGTGCGCATGGCCCGGCGCCTGGGCATCCCCGTGTTCTACTACATCTGCCCCCAGGTCTGGGCCTGGCGCGCGGGGCGGGTGGAGTTCCTGCGGCGCCATGTGCGGCGCGTGCTGTGCATCCTGCCCTTCGAGAAGGACTTCCTGGCCGCGCGCGGGCTGGACGCCGACTACGTCGGCCACCCGCTCGTGGACCAGATTCCCCTGGCCGAGCTGCGCGCCCTGGAGCCCGAGCCCGGGCTTGTGGGCATCCTGCCCGGCAGCCGCCGCCGCGAGATCGAAACCCTGCTGCCCGAGTTCGGCGCCGCCGCGCGGATCATCGCCTCCCGCCTGCCCGGGGCCCGGTTCGCCATCCTGCGCGCCCCGGGGGTGGCCGAGGAGCGCCTGCGCGCCCTGTGGCCCGCCGGGCCGGACGTGGAGATCGTGCCCCCCGGGGAGCGTTACCGGGCCATGCGCCGGTCCCAGGCGCTGCTGGCCGCCTCGGGCACGGCGACTCTGGAGGCCGCCCTGGTGGGCACCCCGGCGGTGATCGCCTACCGCGTCTCCGCCCTGTCCTACGCCCTGGGGCGGCTGGTGGTCGGCCTGCGCACCATCGGCCTGCCCAACCTGATCCTGGGCGAACGGGCGCTGCCCGAGCTGCTCCAGGGCCAGGCCAACGGCGCGGCCATCGCCGCCGAGGCCCTGCGCTGGCTCGCGGACCCGGCGGCCATGGCCGGGGTCCGCGCGCGGCTGGCGCGGCTGGCGGGGCTTGTGGGCGAGCCCGGGGCGCCTGACCGCGCGGCGCGGATCATCCTGGACGGCGCGGGCCTGGCGCCCGGGGGCGTCCGCTGAGCGACCCGGCCATGCGCGGCGCCGACGCGTCCCCGGCCTGCCGGGCCGTGCCCGGCCTGCTGCCCTGGCAATTCCCTTTCTGCGCCCTGCTGCTGGGCCTCCTGGCCCTGCGCTTCCCCTGGCCCGCCCTGGCCGGGCTTGTGCTGCTCTGGGCCCTGGCCGGGGAGCGGCCCTGGCGGCGGGCGGCCCTTTTGGGCGCGGCCTTCGCCCTGGGCTGGGGGCTGGCCGCGCGGGCGCTGCCCGCCGGGCCCGACCCGCAGCGCGTGCCGGAGTGGATGGCCGAGCGGCGGGTGGCCCTGGTCTCGGGGCGGGTGGAGCGGGTGGAAAGCACTGCCGGGCGCCAGCTTCGCGTGTTCCTGGCCGACGCGCGCTTCGCCCTGGATGACGGCCCCTCGGGGGCCCTGCCCGGGCTGTTCCTGTGGACCTGGCAGGAACCGGCGGCCTGGCCGCATCCCGGCCAGAGCGTGCAGGTGCGCCTGCGGGTGCGCCCGGTGCGCGGCTTCGCCAACCCGGGAGCCTGGGACACGCGCTTCCACTGGGGCCGCCAGGGCGTGTTCTACCGGGGCTTCACCCGCGGCGGGGGCGGGCATCCGCTCCTGGGGCCGGAGGCGCCCGGACCGGGGGCGCGGCTGCGCCAGGAGCTGCGCGCCGCCGTGGCGGCCAGCGCCCCCGAGGGCCCGGGCCGGGCTCTGCTGGAGGCCCTGGTCCTGGGCGAGCGCTTCGGCGTGGCGCGCGAGGCCTACGACACGGTGCGCCGCTCCACCCTGGCCCACAGTCTGGCCCTGTCGGGGATGCACCTGGGTTTCGCGGCGGCCCTGGGCCTGGGGCTGGCCTGGGTTGCGGGGCGGCTGTGGCCGGGGCTGCTGCTGCGCGTGGCCCGGCCCCGGCTGGGCGTCGTTCTGGGGGCGCCGCTGGTGGGGGCCTATGTCTGGCTGGGCGGGGCCACGCCCAGCCTGCTGCGCGCGGGGGTCATGTTCGCGGCCTGGGGCGCGCTGCTGCTCCTGGGCCGGGGCCGGGTGCTGCTGGACGGCCTGTTCCTGGCCCTGGCCGTGCTGGTGGCCGTGGACCCTCTGGTGGTGCACGACGTGCGCCTGCAACTGTCCGCTGTGGCCGTGGCGGGCATTGCCGTGCTGGGCCCGCCGCTATGGCGGCTGGTGCCGGGGCGCGCGGTTGCCCGGGGCGCCGGCCCGGCGGCCTGGGCCGCGCGCGGGGGGCGGGCCCTGGCCGGGGTGCTGGTGGCCAGCGTGGCGGCCAACGTAGCTCTGCTGCCGCTCCTGGTCTGGAATTTCACGGAAACGGGCCTGGCCCTGCCGCTGAACGCGCTGTGGCTGCCGGTGCTCGGGCTGGCGGTGGTGCCCGCCGGGCTGGCGGGGGCGCTGCTGTCCCTTGCGCCGGGGCTGGAGGGCGCGGGGCGCTGGCTGTTCGCGGCGGACGCCGCCCTGCTGGACGCCGCCGTGGCCGCCCTGGCGGCGCTGGACGCCCGGGGCTGGCTGCCCGTGGCGGTGCCCATGCGCCCGCTGTGGCCGCATCTGGTGGGCTACTACGCGCTGCTGGCGGGCGGGGCGGCCCTGGTCCGCTCGCGCGGGGGCGCGGCCCTTGGCGTATGCCTCGCCGGGGCGCTGCTCGTGGCCTGGCCCGGGCTGTGGGCCCGGGCCACGGGGCAGGACCGGGCCCTGGCCCTGACCCTGCTCGACGTGGGCCAGAGCCAGGCCGCGCTGCTGGACCTGCCCGGGGGCGGGCGGGTGCTGGTGGACGGCGGGGGCGGCTTTCCCGGCGGGCTGGATCCGGGCCGGGCGGTGGTCCTGCCCGCCCTGGCGCGCGGGCGCTGGCCGGGGCTGGACGTGATGATCCTCAGCCATCCGGACCACGACCACTACGGCGGGCTGGCCGCCGTGGCCGGGGGGGTGCGGGTGGGCGCCTTCGTCCACGGCGGGCGCTGGCCGGAGGGGGAGGCGGGGGCGGCCCTGCGCGCCGCGCTCGGGGAGGACGGGGTGCCCGTGCGCACGGTGCGCGCGGGGCAGGCCCTGGAGCTGGGCCACGGGGTCGTGCTGGAGGTGCTGCATCCCGCGGACCAGGAGGGCCCGGGCTCGAACAACGACCAGTCCCTTGTGCTGCGGCTGGTGTGGCGGGGGCGGCCCCTGGCGCTTCTGCCCGGCGACGTGGAGCGGGCGGGCATCGACCGGCTGCTGGCCACGGGGCGCGACCTGCGCGCCGAGGTGCTGGTGGTGCCGCACCACGGCAGCGCCAACAGCCTGTGCCCCGGGCTGTACTCCCGGGTGGCGCCCCGGCTGGCGCTGGCGGGCACGGGGTTCCTGAACTATCTGGGCTTTCCCGCCGAGGGCGTGCGCGCGGCCCTGGCCGGAGCCGGGGCCGCGCTCTACGATACGGGGCGGTGCGGGGCGGTGCGCGTGAGCTGGGCGGACCCGCAGGCCCCGGCGCGCCTGGAGACGGCCCTGGGCTGCCGGGGCACTGCGGTCATGCCCTGAGCGGGGCTAGAAGTCGAAGCCGATGAGCGCGCGCACGGCGGCCATGGTTTCGGCGGCCTGTTCGCGGGCCTTGCGGTTGCCCTCGGCCAGCACGTCCCACAGCAGGGAGGGGTCCTTGTCGTACACGGCGCGGCGGGCGTGGATGGGCTCCAGGAAGCGCTCCATGGACTGCACCAGCAGGCGCTTGCAGTCCACGCAGCCCCAGGAGGCGTCGCGGCAGCCGGCCATGATCCCGGGCAGGCGCTCGGGGTCGGTCATGATCTTGTGGTAGGGGAACAGGTTGCACACGTCGGGGTCGCCGGGGTCGGCCTTGCGCATGCGGTTGGTGTCCGTGAGCATGGCCATGACCTTCTGGCGCACGGAGTCCATGGGCTCGCCCAGGGCGATGGAGTTGCCGTAGCTCTTGCTCATCTTGCGCCCGTCCAGCCCCGGGAGCTTGGACTCGCGGGTCAGCATGGCCGTGGGCTCGGGGAAGAAGGGCGCGCCGTTTTCGCCGCCGCAGTTCAGGTGGTTGAAGCGCCGGGCGATTTCGCGGCACAGCTCCAGGTGGGGCAGCTGGTCCTCGCCCACGGGCACCTGGGCGGGGCGGAACATGATGATGTCCGTGGTCATGAGCACGGGGTAGCCGAGGAACCCGTAAGTGTTCAGGTCCTTGGCGGCGAGCTGCTCCTTCTGGTCCTTGTAGGTCGGGCAGCGCTCCAGCCAGCCCAGGGGCGTGATCATGGACAGGAGCAGATGCAGCTCGGCGATCTCCTTGACCTGCGACTGCTGGTAGATGACGCATTTTTCGGGGTCGAGCCCGGCGGCCAGCCAATCCTTGGCCAGCTCGGGCACGAACTGCTTGATGCGCCTGGGGTCTGCGTATTCGCTGGTCATGGCGTGCCAGTCGGCCACGAAGAAGAAGCAGTCGTAGTCCTGTTGCAGGGCCACCCAGTTGACGAGCACGCCGAAATGGTGGCCGAGGTGCAGCGGCCCGGTGGGGCGCATTCCGGAGACGATGCGTTGCCTTTGGCTGGACATGGGGTTCCCTTGGTCAGAACAGGATGTGGTTGAGCAGGGCCCAGACGGGCTGGAACACGAAGCGCAGGGCCCCGGTGACCACCAGCAGGACGATGATGATCAGGCCGTAGCGCTCGAGCTGCATGTACTTCCACGCCCAGGCGGGGGGCAGCAGCTCGGCCAGGATCTTGCTGCCGTCCAGCGGCGGGATGGGCAGCAGGTTGAACACGGCCAGCACGACGTTGATGACCACGCCGAACTGGGCGATGAGGTACAGGGGATCGAAATAGGGCTCCAGGAAGCTGCCCGGGGCCGGGATGTTGTTGCGCAGCAGGGAGAAGGCCGCCAGGAACAGCACGGCCAACAGCGCGTTGGCCGCCGCGCCCGCCGCCGAAACCACGATGAGCCCCTGGCGGACGTTGCGGAAGTGGCGCGGGTTGACGGGCACGGGCTTGGCCCAGCCGATGATGAAGCCCCCGGTCATGGCCGTGATGACGAAGACCAGGGTGCCCATGGGGTCCAGGTGCGGCAGGGGGTTCAGGGTCAGGCGCCCGGCCTGTTTGGCCGTGGGGTCGCCGTACCACAGCGCGGCCAGCCCGTGGGCCAGCTCGTGGCAGGTCACGGCCAGCAGGAAGGGCACGGCCATGACGGCGATGCGTTGGATTTGCTCGGCGAACTCGAACATAGGGGCTCGGGGTTATCACAACCCCGGACGGCGGGCAAGCCCGGGCGGCGCGGCGCAGGGGGCGCCGGGCGCCGCGCCGCCCGGCTCAGGCGCGGGCCAGGGCCGCGGCAACCTTGGACTTCAGCTCCGTCAGGTCGACGGACTTGACCACATAGTAGTCGGCCGCGATGGACTTCAGGTCGTGCTGGAAGCTGTCGTAGGCGGTGCACAGGATCACGGGCAGGGTCTGCTCGCGGCTCCTGATCTGCTGGAGCAGGTCGAGCCCCGAGCGGTTGGGCCCCAGCTTGATGTCCAGGACGACGACCTCGGGGCGCTCGCGGTCCAGGACCGCGAGGATGTCCTCGGAGCCGTCGGAGGTGCCGACCTGGTAACCCTCGGCCTGCAACTCCTCCTGGTAGAGCATCCGGATATGCTTTTCGTCGTCCACAACGAGTATCTTGCGCATCCCGCCCTCCTGGTGTCCGGCGATTGCGGTCTGCGGCGTCAGGAGGTATCCTGCGCCTGTTCCCATGCTCCCATCGTGGAACGGAATTCGGGAAAAATCAAGTGCGCAGAGGAATTTCCCAACCGTTTCCGGGCTCCGGCGCCAGGGGACGATACCCCACCAAAAAGATAGGAATGGTTCGCATGCCCCAGCCTTCCCCCGTGACCGTGGTCCTCGAACGCGAGGGCCGGACCCTGGTCTACCCCCGGCTGACCACGGCCCACCAGCTCCTGAACCGCCTGGAGCTTGGCGTCAACGACTGCCTGGTCATCCGCGACGGCGAGCTTTTGACCCCTGACCGCAAGATCCGCCCGGGCGACGCCATCACGGTGCGCACCGTGGTGTCCCGAGGCTGACCCATGAAATGTTCCCGTTGCGGGGCCGTGGCCCAGGTGGCCCTGCCCAGCCATCACAGCGGCTTTTGTCCCGACTGCTTCCGCGTCTTCTTCTCCCGCCAGGTGGAGCGCGCCATCCACCAGCACAGGATGTTCTCCCAGCAGGAACCGGTGCTGGTGGCCCTGTCGGGCGGCAAGGATTCCCTGAGCCTGCTGCGCGAGCTGGTGCTCCAGGGCTACAACGTCACCGGGCTGCACATCGACCTGGGCATCCCCGAATCCTCCCCGGCGGCGCGGGCCAAGGTCGAGGCGTTCTGCGCGGCCCTGGGCGCGCGGCTGGCCGTGCTGGACATGGCCAGCGAGGGCGTGCCCATCCCCGCGGTCAAGGCCTGCGTCACCCGGCCCATCTGCTCCGTATGCGGCAAGATCAAGCGCTACTATTTCAATAAGTTCGCCATGGACAACGGCTTTGCGGCCATCTGCACCGGGCACAACCTCGACGACGAGGTGGGCCGCCTGTTCGCCAACACCCTGCGCTGGGACGTGGGCTACCTGTCCGACCAGGGGCCGAGCCTGCCCGGGCGTGACGGGTTCGTGGCCAAGTGCCGCCCGCTGTACCGCCTGTCGGAATACGAGACGGCGGCCTACGCCTTCTTGAGCGGCATCGACATCCATGTGGCGCCGTGTCCCTACAGCAAGGGCGCGAGCTTCACCCGGCGCAAGGAGCTGATGAACCGCCTGGAAGGCGAGAGCCCCGGTGCCAAGCTGCAATTCTACGAGTCGTTCCTGAAGAACGCCCGTCCGCATTTCGAGGCCGCCGAGGACCGGGGCGGGGTGGCCCTGGCGCCGTGCGAGCGCTGCGGCTACCCGACCTCGGCAGTGGTCTGCAACGTGTGCCGCATCCGGGAGAAGCTGGGGTAGCAGGCTTTTTCTCGGCGCGGCCATTTCCCCGCCACTTTTTGCGCCGCGCACCTTGATCGGTGTGCGCTTTTCGGGTATCGGTTGCATTGATTTCGTAGGCAGAAGCGTCGCATTGCATTCAGAACAACCATCGCCCTGGGGGGGCACATGCGTACCATCGTCACCACTTTGCTTTGCGCCGCGCTGGCGGCCATCCTGCTCTCGGGCTGCGCCGTCGGCGGCAAGGGCGGCAACGTCGCCCAGGGAGCGACCTATTTCGTCTGCACCGGGACCATGTTCGCCGACGAGAACGCCACTGTGGACCAGGTCCACACCGCCGTGCTCGCCGCCCTGGAGTCCCTGGAACTGCCCGTGACCTTCGACAAGAAGGACAACCTCGTGGCCGTGGTCGAAACCACCACCGCCGAGGGCAGCCCCATTGAGATCAACGTGGCCTACCGCAAGGCCGGGGTGACCCGCGTGACGTTCACGTCCACGGACCGCCAGGACCAGTACAAGCTGTCGGGCCTGCTGGAAGAGATCCGCAAGCACCTGGCCGCCAGCTAGCCCGGGCCAGGGCCGCGCCCGCTTTTCGCGGCACCTGCGGCTCGCGCCTTCGGGGCGCGGGCCGCAGGGCCTTTTGTGTTTTGTTCCGGCCCGAGCGCGCACCGTCATGGACACCGCCCCTCCCGAAGTCAGCGTCGCCCTGCCCGCGTTCAACGCCGCGGCGACCCTGCCCGCCGCCCTGGACAGCCTGCTGGCCCAGACCCACCCCCGCTTCGAGATCGTCGTCGCGGACGACGGCTCCACCGACGCCACGGCCTCGGTCCTGGCGGCCCATGCCGCGCGCGATGCGCGGGTGCGCCCGCTCTTCCTGCCCCACCGGGGCGTGGCCCATGCCTTCAACGCCGCCGTGGCCGCCGCGCGCGGGGAGTTCGTCGCGCGCATGGACGCCGACGACATCAGTCTGCCCCGGCGTCTGGAGCTTCAGGCCGCGCACCTGCGCGCGCATCCCGGCACCGGGGTCGTGGCCTGCCGCGTGGAGTTCGGCGGCTGCCGCAAGGCCTGCGCGGGCTACGCCGCCCATGTGGACTGGACCAACTCCCTGACGACCCACGAGGCCATGAGCCTGGCGCGGTTCATCGACGCGCCCCTGGCCAACCCCTCGGTGATGTTCCGCCGCGCCCTGGCCGAGGCCCACGGCGGCGCGCGCCAGGGCGATTTTCCCGAGGATTACGAGATGTGGCTGCGCTGGTTCGAGGCCGGGGTGCGCATGGACAAGCTGTCCCGCACGCTGCTGGTCTGGAACGATCCGCCCGGGCGCGCCTCGCGCACCGACCCGCGCTACGACCTCCAGGCCTTCTACCGCGTCAAGGCCGAGTACCTGGCGCGCTGGCTGGCGCGCTGCAACCCGCACCACCCCGAGGTCGTGGTGCTGGGCGCCGGGCGCATCACGCGCAGGCGGGCGGCCCTGCTGGAGGACCACGGCGTGCGCATCGCCGCCTGGGCGGACATCGACCCGCGCAAGATCGGCAACACCGTGGCCGGGGTGCCGGTGATCCACCGCCACGACCTGCCCGGGCCCGGGGAGTGCTTCGCCCTGTCCTACGTCGCCAGCCGGGGCGCCCGCGAGGACATCGGCGCCTTCCTGGAGGCGCGCGGCTTCCGCCCCGGGGTCCATTACATCACGGCGGCCTGAGGCGCTCGCGCCGCCGCCACGAGGAGCGCCCATGACCGCCCAGCGCATCGCCCTGGTGCTGCACGAGAGCCCCGCCGCCCGCCCCGGGGGGGTGGAGCTGTACGTCC
>NZ_JALNWM010000014.1 GCF_023230885.1 Desulfocurvus sp.
ACCCTTCCCCGCGAGGTCCCATGCCGCGTCGCGTTTTCCTATCCGTTCCGCGCCTGCTGGCGGCCGTCATGGCGTTGCTGTTTTTCACCGTGGGCGCCCGGGCCGTCGTCGAGGCGCCGCTGCGGCTGGTCTATGCCGAAACCAGCACCGCCGGGCAGGCTTCCAAGGAATACCTGCTTGAGCCCGGCCCCGGCGGCGGCTGGCGCATCGTCCTGCGCGAGGGCCGCGTGGAGCGGGTCATCGTCTGCGACGCGGCCCTGGACACGCTGCGCGAGGAGTACCGCGACCCCGCCAGCGGCGACAGCCTGACCATGCGCCGCGAGGGCGACGCCCTGCGCCTCACGGGTACCCGGGAGGGCCGGGCCGTGGACCGCTCCTTCCCGCTGGAGGCGCCCTGGTACGGCTCGGTGCTCCTGCTGCGGGCCTTCGTGCTGTCGGATGCGCCCGAGGCGCTTTTTCACGTCAGCAAACCCGAGGCCGAACAGGTGCTCCTGCT
This sequence comes from Desulfocurvus sp., assembly GCF_023230885.1. GTDB lineage: Bacteria > Desulfobacterota > Desulfovibrionia > Desulfovibrionales > Desulfovibrionaceae > Desulfocurvus. The sequence continues at coordinate 497 of NZ_JALNWM010000014.1, forward strand.
GCGGGCCATCCGCCAGGGCGCGGAGACCGTGGAGGCGGGCGGCAGGCCCGTGGAGGCCGTGCGCGTGAAGTACACCGTGCCCGGGGTCCGCGGCCTGTTCTGGAGCTCGCTGTACTGGTACCGGGCCAGCGACGGGCTGCTGGTCAGGACCGAGGAGACGCGCGGCGGCCCGGGAACGCCTACGGTGTTCGCCGAGCTGCTGGAGGCCGTTCCGGCTCCGGGCGTCCTGGGCACCGCCGCCCCGGGGCCTGGCTTGGCGGGTGCGTCTCCCCGCCCTGCCCTGCCCTGAGCCCGCCCCGGTTCGCCCCGGTTCGCCCCGGTTCGCCAAGGACAAGACAAGGCCCGGGCGACGGTTCATTCCGTCGCCCGGGCCTTGTCTTGCCCTTGCGCGTCCGCCTACTGGTAGAGCTTCAGGCTGTCGCCGGGGTAGATGCGCGGCGAGGACAGGTTGTTCCAGGTCAGGATGGCGTCGGTGGTCACCCCGAAGCGCTTGGCGATGGAATAGAGGGTGTCGCCGGACTTGACCTTGTAGGAGATGGAGGTCTTGGCGCGCTCGGCGCTCTTGCGCGTCTGTTTGGCGGCCAGGGTGCCCTGGTCGGGGATGTAGAGGCGCTGGCCGACCTTGAGGGTGGTCTTCAGGCCGATGCCGTTGGCGGCGGCGAGGCTGGCCGCGGTGGTGTTGTATTTCTTGGCCACGGCCCACAGGGAGTCGCCGGGCTGGATCACATAGTTGGAACGCGACTGGGCCAGCTGGCGCACGGATTTCCGGGTGGAGGACGCCGTGCCCTTCTGCTTCTTGATCCGCTCGGCCGTGAGCCCGGCCGCGCCCTTGCCGGGCACCTTGAGCACCTGCCCGGGGCGGATCAGGTTCGAGGAGACGTTGTTGTAGTGCTTGAGCACGGAGATGGGCACGCCCACGCGGTTGGAGATGCGGTACCAGGAGTCCCCGCTCTTGACCTTGTAGAAGCTGTAGTAGCCGGTGAATTCCTTGAAGCCCTTGCCCGTGGCCCAGGCCGTGGCCTGCGCGGCCCGGGCCTCGTCGGGCAGGTAGACGGTGGAGTGCTTGTCGGGGTGGCTGCCCGCTTCGAGGAAGGCCGGGTTGTGGGCCTTGAATTCATCCCAGGACATGTCCAGCTGCCGGGCCAGGGCGCGCAGGTCCGTGCGGGGGGGGATCTGCACGGAGGCCACGGCGTCCGGGCCGCTCCAGTCGGGCTTTTCGAAGCCCAGGGCCTCGAGGTTGCGCACGATCTTGATCACGGCCATGAGCTTGGGCACATAGTGGCGGGTTTCCTGGGGCAGGTAGTAGAGCCGCCGCCCGGCCCGGGTGCGGTTCTGCTTCATCTGCGACAGCTCGAAGAAGTCGTCGCAGCCGCTGCGGGCGATGGCCTTGGCCACGCGCCCCTCGCCCGCGTTGTAGGCCGCCAGGGCCAGGTACCAGTCGCCGAAGTCGCCGTAGAGTTTGGTCAGGTAGTCGGCGGCCGCGTGGGTGGCCTTGTAGGGATCGTTGCGTTCGTCCAGCCACCAGCCCACATGCAGGCCGTACTTCTTGCCCGTGAAGGGCATGAACTGCCACATGCCCTGGGCCCCCGCCCGGGAGCGCACCGTGGTGTTGTAGCCGCTCTCCACGAAGGGCAGGTAGACCAGCTCGTGGGGCAGCCCGCGCTCGGCGAACACCCGGCGCACATAGGGCAGATAGCGCTCGGAGCGCTTGAGCCAGATCTCGAAATTCTTGCGGCCCTTGTGGGTGTAGTAGGTGAAGTAGGCCCGGACCTCGTCGGTGTCGCGCTCGTCGAGCTCGAAGGAGATGCCCGGGTCGCTTTCCAGGGCCTGCTGTTCCTGGGGGGTCAGTTCCGTGGCGTCGGGTTCTTCCAGGGCCTGGCCGTCTGCCAGGAGCTCGGCGTCGTCCGGGGCGGAGCCTTCGAGGGCGCCGGATTCCGGCTGGGTCTGCCGGGCGGCGTCGTTCGGGGGGGCGGCGAGATCCGCGTCCGCCACGGGTTTTTTCACGGCGCAGCCGGGCAGGACAGCCAGCAGCAGCACCGCGAACAGCACAGGCGCGATTGCGCGGACCAGGGATTTATGCATATGTTTCGTTTTCCGTATTCGCGGGTTATCCGGGTGGAAACGGGCCAATCCGGAGCAAGCTCTAGAAGATATCTAAAGAATGTCAAACGCCCGTCAAGAAAATATTGGACACAGTCCGTCGCCGCAGGCAGGTTCGCCCTGGTCGAAAGCCTTGTCCACAAAGGGAAAGAACATGAAAACAATCCAGGAACCGGGCCAGGACAGCGTCGTCCCCGGCCGCAAGCCCGTGTTGGAGCTTCTGGACGCCGCACCCGGGCGGGTGGATACCGTGTTCCTCCAGAAGGGGGCTCGCGGTCCTGAAATTTCACAAATCGTCGAAATTTGCAAGGCCGCCCGGGTGCGCTTCCGGCTGGTGGAGCGCGCGGAGCTGGAGCGCCTGTTCCCGGGCAACACCCAGGGCGTGGCCGCCCGGGTGCGCGAGGCGGACTACGCCGACCTCGCCACGCTGCTGCGCGCCGGGCGCCAGGCGCCCCTGCCGGTGATCCTGGCCCTGGACCAGGTGCAGGACCCCGGCAACGTGGGCGCCCTGGCCCGCACGCTCTACGCCCTGGGCGGCGCCGGGCTGCTGGTGCCCAAGGACCGCACGGCCTTTCTGGGCGGGGCGGCGGCCAAGGCCAGCGCCGGCGCCCTGGCCCGGCTGCCCGTGGCCCGCGAGGTCAACCTCGCCCGCGCCCTGGACCAGGCCCTGGACCAGGGCTGGGAGGTCTGCGCCACGGTGGCCGACCCCGGGGCCGGATCGCTGTACGCGGCGCCCCTGCGCACGCCGCTGGTCCTGGTGCTGGGTAACGAGGAAAAAGGCGTGCGCCCCGGGGTGCTCAAGCGGGCCACCCTGCGCGTGACCATCCCCTTGGCCCGGCCCTTCGACTCCCTGAACGTGGCCCAGGCCGGGGCCATGGTCCTGGGCGAGTTCGCCCGCAGGCTCACCGCCCGGGGCTCCGCGTCCTGAAATGGCTCAACCACGCTGGCTGGTAACCTGTCGCGCCCCGGGGTTTCGGCCCTGGGGCGCGCGTGTTCGGGGCGCCCGCGGCCCGGCGCGGCCTCCGGGGGGCGCAGGCCCGGCGGTTGCGCCATGACCGGGGCCGTGTTGCCCCGGGCGGACGGGCGGGTTAGGGTGGGCGCAACCTGGAAAAGCGGAGGGGGCATGCGGGGCGCAGGCGGATGGACTGGCACGGCGCGGCGGGCGCCCCGGGCGGCGGTCGGCCTCCCGGGGGGGGCGCGGTGAGGCGCCGCGCCCGCGCGCGCTGGGCGGTGGCGCTCCTTGGCGCCGCCGCGGTCCTGGGGCTCCTGGTCCTGCTGGTTCCCTGGCCGTTCGCCCCGCGTGCGCCGCTGCGGGACGGCGACCCGGCGGGCCGCCGCCTGGAGCCCCTGACCCGGCCCTGGACCGGCGACCTGCCCGCAATCCGCGCCGGGCGCCGTTTCGTGCGCGTTCTGGTCGACTACGCGCCGCCCGGGTTCTATGTGGACGACGGGGCGCTGCGCGGCCTGGAATATGAGATGATGCGGGCCTTCGAGGAGCACCTCAATGCCCGGGCCGCCCGGCTCCAGGACCGACTGGCCCTGGTGTTCGTGCCCCGGGAGCGCGCGCAGCTGCTGTCCGCCCTGGTCCAGGGCGGGGGCGACCTCGTGGCCGCCGGGCTGGTCATCCCCGAAACGCCCGGCCCGGGGCTGGCCTATTCGCGGCCCTACCTGACCGGGGTGTCCCTGGTCGTGGTCGAGGGGCCGGACAGCGAACCCCTGGCCGGGCTGGACGACCTGGCCGGGCGGGTGGTGCATGTGGAGGCGGGGGGCCCGGCGCCGTCCGCCCTGGCCGAGTTCAGCCGGGGGCTGGAGGCCCGGGGGCTGGACGGGGTGCGCGTGCGCCCGGCCGAGGACTACCTGCACGCGGGCGACGTGCTGGAGCTGGTGCATGCCGGAACGTGGCCGCGCGCCGTGGTCGAGGCGCACCTGGCGCGGGCCTGGGCCGGGGCGCTGCCCGGACTGCGGGTGCGCGAGGACCTGGCCGTGCGCAACGGGCTGGCCCTGGGCTGGGCCGTGCGCGCCGCCAGCCCCGAGCTGCTGGGCGCCCTGGACGCCTTCGCGGCCACGGTGCGCACGGGCTCCTACCTGGGCAACGTGCTCCAGCGCCGCTACCTGGCCTCCGGGGACCTGCCCGCCGAACCTCCGGACGAGCGGGACCTGGGGCGCCTGCGCGAGCTGGCGCCGCTCTTCCGGCACGCGGCGCAGCGCCACGGCTTCGACTGGCTGCGCCTGACGGCGGTGGCCTACCAGGAGTCGCGCCTGCACCAGGACAAGGTCAGCCCGGCGGGCGCCGTGGGGCTGATGCAGCTTTTGCCGTCCACGGCCCGGGCCGCCGGGGGCGGGGCGGACATAACCACCGCCGCAGGCAACATCATGGCCGGGGCGGCCTATCTGGCCCACCTGCGCGACGAGGTCTTCGCCGAGCCCGGCCTGGAGCCCGCCGCGCGCATGAATTTCGTCCTGGCGGCCTACAACGCGGGCCCCACGCGCATCCGCGAGCTGCGCCGCCAGGCCCCGGAGCACGGGCTGGACCCCGACCGCTGGTTCGGCGGTGTGGAGCACCTGGCCGCCCGGGCCGTGGGCCGCGAAACCGTGGACTATGTACTGGGGGTGAACAAGAACTACTTCATCCTGGCCGGGTTGGCCGCATACCTGGCCCGGTACGACGAGGCCCGCTAGCCGGGCGCGCCCCGGTCTTTACAAGCGCGGGGTTTGCGGTTAGGTGTTCCCTTTTGGTTCGTTTCGTCAGACACCATTTTGGAGGTACGCATAATGGCCCACAAGAAGCACGAGCGCAAGAAAGAGCTGGACCGCCGCCGCAAGCGCAGGAAGGAGGCCCGCAAGGAGCGCATCCGCGAGGCCAAGGCCGGCGCGGGCAAATAGGTTTTCTCCCCCGGCCCCCGGGCCGGGACGGCCCGCCCGGGGCGCAGGGCGGGCCGCCGCCGCGGCCCCCGCGGCACAGGCTCCCGCGCCAGTTGACAGCCTTGTGCGACGTGGTTATCCGGCTGCCGGAAACCGTGTCGCAGAAGGGGTGATAGCAATGCCGATTTACGAATACCGCTGCAACGAGTGCGAGCAGATCTTCGAGGAGTGGCAGCGCGACCATGCCGAGCATACCGTGCCCTGCCCGGTGTGCGGGGCCGAATCCCCGCGCATCATCTCCAACACGTCCTTCGTCCTGAAGGGGACGGGCTGGTACGTCACCGACTACGCCAGCGGCCGGACCAGCCACGGCAGCGCCAAGACCGACGCCGAAGGCGGCAACGGCAACGGGACGACCCCGGCCAAGGCCGACAGCACGCCAGCCGCGCCGGCCGCGCCGCCCAAAACGGAGGCCAAGGCCCCCAAGCCGGACGCAGCCGCCGCGCAACAGTAGCGGCGAAAGGGCAGCCACGGCTGCCTTTTTTTTGGACGCCGGGCCCCGCCCCGGCCCACCCCAACCGCAGTTCTGGAAACAATCCCCATGATCGACCGCTACACCCGCCCCGAGATGGGCAGCCTGTGGACCCTGGAAAACCGCTTCCGGGTCTGGCTGGAAGTGGAACTCGCCGTCTGCGAGGCATGGAACCGCCTGGGCGTCATACCCGACGCCGAGATGGCCGAGATCCGCGCCAAGGCCGATTTCGACCTGCCGCGCATCCTGGAGATCGAGGAGCGCACCCGCCACGATGTCATCGCCTTCCTCACGGCGGTGGAGGAGAAGGTCGGCCCGGCCGCGCGCTTCATCCACCTGGGCTGCACCTCCTCGGACATCGTGGACACCGCCAACGGCGTGCTCCTGGACCGCGCCGCGCGCATCGTCGCCCGCGGCCTGGACGACCTGCTGGCGGCCCTGGAGGAGATGGCCCGCCGCCACAAGGGCCTGCTGTGCATGGGCCGCACCCACGGCATCCACGCCGAGCCCACCAGCTACGGGCTGAAGTTCGCCGGGTTCCACGCCGAGATGCGCCGCCACAAGGAGCGTTTCGCCGCCGCCTGGCAGGGTGTGCGCGTGGGCAAGATTTCCGGGGCCGTGGGCACCTACGCCCACCTGAACCCCGAGGTGGAGCGCCTGGCCTGCGAAATCCTGGGCCTGGAGGCGGACCCCGTCTCGACCCAGATCATCCAGCGCGACCGCCATGCGGCCTTCTTCACCGCCCTGGCCGTGCTCGCCGGGGGCGTGGAGCGGCTGTGCGTGGAGCTGCGCCACCTGCAGCGCACCGAGGTGCTGGAGGTGGAGGAGGGTTTCGCCGCCGGGCAGAAGGGCTCCAGCGCCATGCCCCACAAGCGCAACCCCATCTCCGCCGAGAACCTGACGGGCCTGTCGCGGCTTTTGCGCGGCAACGCCCTGGCGGCCATGGAGAACCAGGCCCTGTGGCACGAGCGCGACATCAGCCACAGTTCCGTGGAGCGCGTGATCATGCCCGACTGCACCATACTGGCCGACTACATCCTGGCGCGGCTGGCCGGGGTGCTGCGCCGGTTGCGGGTCATCCCCGCGAACATCGAGCGCAACCTCAAGGGCTCCTACGGGTTGTTCTATTCCCAGCGGGTGCTCATGGCCCTGCTGGAGGAAACCGACCTCGGCCGCCAGGAGGCCTACGAGCTGGTCCAGCGCGTGGCCATGCGCTGCTGGGAGCAGGGGTTGCAGTTCCCCGAGCAGGCCCGGGCCGACGCGGACATCGCCCGGCTGCTGCCCGCGGGGAAGCTGGACGAGGTCTTCGACCCCGGGTATTACCTGCGGCACGAGGACATGATCTTCAACCGCGTCTTCGGGGGCTGACGAAATGCAGGAACTGCGCCGCGACCTGGCCCGGCTGCTCAAGGAGAAATCCTACCGCGAGGGCGATTTCACCCTGACCTCGGGCCGCAAAAGCGACTACTACTTCGACTGCAAGCAGACCGCCCTGCATCCCGAGGGCGCCTACCTGCTGGGGCGGTTGTTCCTTGAACTTCTCAACGACTATGCTATCACGGGCGTAGGGGGCATGACCCTTGGCGCCGACCCGCTGGTCAGCGCCGTGACGGTGGTCTCGCACCTCGAGGGCCGCCCCCTGCCCGGCTTCATCGTGCGCAAGCAGCCCAAGGGCCACGGCACCAACCAGTACCTGGAGGGCATGGCCAACTTCGCCCCCGGCGACAAGGTCGTGCTGCTCGAAGACGTGGTCACCACCGGGGGCACCCTGCTCACGGCCCTTGAGCGCGTGCGCGCCGAGGGCCTCGAAGTGGCCGGGGTGCTGTGCGTGCTCGACCGCGAGGAAGGCGGGCGGGACAACCTGGCCCGGGCCGGATACCGGCTGACTTCCATCTTCACCAGGAGTGAACTGCTCCATGCGGCTGCCCAGTAGCGTCCTTCTCGTCCTGGCCCTGGCCCTGACCCTGGCGGCTCCCGGCTGCCAGGGCACCCCGCGCGACGCGGCCACCCTGCTGTGGCCCGACATGACCGACCCCTATGTGCAGACCACCCGGCGCTGGACGCGCTCGGACGCGGTCTACGACGGGGTGAACCTGGCCTTCGCCGCGGCGGCGACCCTCAAGACCGAGGACTGGCGCCGGGCCTTCGTGGACAAGTACGCCGAACTCTACGGCCAGACCGGCGACGAGGCCGCCCGGTCCCTGGCCGGGCAGCGCGCCGCGGCCGACCAGGGGCTCGAGGTTGTCCTGGCCCTGGCCGCGCCGGACGGCGGAGTCCACAGGCTCTCCCCGCGGGACGAACGCTTCAAGGTGTTTGCGCTTTCCGGGGAAAAGGCGTTATACCCCCAGGAAATCAGGCCCATGGAGCAGGAGTTCTGGCCCCGGGAGAAGCTTGTGGCCTTCTTCCCGTATGCCACGCCCTGGCGCAGCTTCTATACGCTGCGCTTCCAGGACGTTCCGCCCGGGCCTTTGGCGCTGGTGATCGCCGGTCCCGCCGGGCGTATCGAACTTACCTGGGCGACATCCAAGTAGAGGCGTTGTGAAAAGGGTCCGACTTCTCGCTGTCTTGTGCGTCTGCCTGCTCTGGGCGGGCCCGGCCTGTGCCCGCGGATGGAAGGCGAACATCGTCGGGCATCCCAGCCTGCCGCCCCGCTTCGTCGTCGTGGACAAGGCGGACCAGACCCTGCGCCTGTACGGGCACCAGAGCCCGCTGACGGAGCTGATGAGCTTTCCCTGCACCACGGGGCAGGACGACGGCGACAAGCAGGTCATGGGCGACCTGCGCACCCCCGAGGGCGTCTATTTCGTCGAGGAGCGCATGGCCCGGCCCCTGGACTGGGGGCTCTACGGCAACCTGGCCTACCCGCTGAACTACCCCAACCCGGTGGACCGGCTCAAGGGCAAGACCGGGTACGGCATCTGGATCCACGGGCGGGGCAAGCTGCTCGTCCCGCGCGACACGCGCGGCTGCGTGGCCATGAAGACCCCCGACCTCGAAGCCCTGGCCCGGACCATGCCCCCCGGCACCCCGGTTGTCATCTCCCTCGACCCCGTGGTGGACCCCGGCGCCGCCGACCCCGGCGCCGCGCGCGACCTGGGCGAGGCCGTGGAGCTGGTGGAGAAATGGACCCGGGCCTGGGAGTCGGGCTCCGAGGAGTTCTTCTCCTTCTACGACCCCAAGGCCTACTCCGAGGGCGGCGGCTTCGCCCAGTTCGTGGCCCAGAAGCGTGGATTGTTCGATCGCTACCCGTGGATCCGGGTCATGGCCCACGACGTGCGCGCCCTGGCCGGGCCGGACTATGTCGTCACCTATTTCCGCCAGTACTACCGCTCCCCGGCCCTGGTTTCCGAGGGCGTCAGCCGGCTGTACTGGATGCGCGGGGCCGACGGCGGGCTGCGCATCGTCGGCCGCGAATGGGAGCGCACCGGCGTGACCCTGGACAAGGCCTTCCTCGAGCGCTCCCGCACCGAGATCGCCCCGGTGATCGACGCCTGGCGCAAGGCCTGGGAACGGGCGGACATCAAGGGCTACATGGCCTGCTTCGCCCCCGGCGCCGCGCAGGGCGAGCGCACCGGGACGCAGGCCATCCGCGAACACAAGGAACAGCTGTGGCCCGAGGCCCCGCCCCGCAAGGTGGGCTTCGGCTCCCAGCGCTACGCCCTGGTCCCCGAGGGCGTGGAGGTGACCTTCCCCCAGACCTACGCGGCCCGCAACGGCTACGAGGACAAGGGCACCAAGACCCTGCTCATGGTGCCCCACGGCCCGGGCTGGAAGATTCTGCGCGAAGACTGGAGGCCCCTGTAGATGAGTACCAAGGCCAAGTACAACGTGTTGATGATGCGCGACAACACGCCGGTGCGGCGCTACCGGCTTTCTCCCGTGTGGCTCAAGCTGGCGTTGTATTTTCTGCTGCTGCTGCTTTGCGTCGCCGGGGCCGGCGGGTACTTCGGCCTGAAGTTCTGGGAGGAGAACCGCGTCCTGCGCGAGGACCATTCCGCGACCCTGCGCGAACTGCGCGAGGCGCACATCGAGCTGGAACGCCTGAAGAACATCGAGCAGATGCTCAAGTCCAGCGCCGCCCAGGAGGCGGCCGGGCAGAGCACCCCGGGCGAGGCCCCCAAGGCGCCCCCGGCGCCGCCCCAGCCCCCGGTGGACCTCTCGCGCATCTTCACCCGCACCGACGTGCAGCAGGTGCGCGTGGACAACATGCAGGCGCGCATCAACGGGGAGCGCCACGTCCAGGTCGTCTTCAACCTGAACAACCTGCAGACCGAGGACGCCATCGCGGGCGTCGCCTCCCTGGCCGTGGTCACCAACGACGGCAAGGACAAGCTGCCCCAGCTCAACCAGAACGACCTCATCTTCCAGATTCAGCGTTTCAAGCAGATTTCCACCTCCTTCGGGCTGCCCGCCGGGCTGACCCGGGGCGAGGTCTTCGGCCTGCGTCTGGTCATCAAGAACAACGAAGGACAGGTCCTGTTCAGTGACATCTATCCCCTGGCGCGGATTCTGTCTTAGCCTGCTGGCGGTTCTGGCGCTGGCGGCGCCCGCGCGGGCGATGGAGCTTCCGGCCCGGTTCACCCTGTTCGAGGGCACCCAGTACCCCCTGGAGGTCTACCACCTGCGCGGCGAGGAGCCCGGGCCCACCGTCATGGTCCAGGGCGGCATCCAGGGCGACGAGGTCTCCGGGTATCTGGCCGCGCAGATCCTGACCCGCGCCAAGGTCCGCAAGGGCACGCTCATCGTCGTGCCCCGGGCCAACGTGCCCACCGTGCTGGCCCAGAAACGCCAGATCAACGTGGACCTCAACCGCCGCTTCGACCAGGACTACAACGACTTCTTCGAGGACCGCCTGGCGCGCGCCATCCGCTTCCTGCTGCGCCGCTCCGACGCCTTCATCCACCTGCACGAGGGCTCGGGGTTCTACCACCCGACCTATGTGGACGGCCTGCGCAACCCCGGGCGCTACGGCCAGTCCATCATCATCGACACCCCGCTCTACGCCGGACGCATCAACCTGGCCCAGGTGGCCACCTCGGTGCTCGACCAGCTGAACACCTCCATCGTCCCGGCCTGGCAGTTCCGGCTGTTCAACACCGATACCTTTTCCTCCCGCACGGCCCACCCCGAGCAGCGCAAGTCCCTGACCTACCACGCCCTGGCTCAGGCGGGCATCCCGGCCCTGGCCATCGAGGTCAGCAAGAATATCAGCCAGCTGGGCTGGAAGGTCCGCCAGCATGTGCGCGCCACCTGCCTGACCCTGGCCCAGTACGGAGTGCTGGTGGACGAGCCCGATTTCAGCGAGGGGGAGGTGGAGCGCGCAGGGGCGCTGTCGGTGGTGGTCAACGGGCAGCCCCTGGCCCCGGGCGGCGAGACCGTGCTCGCCCTTGGCCCCGGCAGCCGCATCGAGGCCCGCGCCGAACGCGGGGGCCAGCCCTGCGAGGCCGTGCCCGCCGTCATCGCCCCCGACCGGCCCGAGCAGAACCTCGTGGGCGCCTCGCGCCTGGCCCTGAACCCCATCCCCCGGCTGGACGTGCTGGCCGACGGCAGGCGGGTGGGCAGCATGCGCGTGGACTGGCGCCCGGAGGGCGCCCCCCGGGCCTCGGGCGGGGTGCTCTTCGCCTGCTGGATCAACGGGGCGCTGCGTTTCGTGCCCGAAGGCGGAACCCTGGACGCCCTGGAGGGCGACCAGCTGCTGCTGGACGGCGTGTGGGGCACCCAGGGGCCCGAGACGGAGATCCTGAACCTCAAGGGCTACGTCAGCCAGCCCTTCGGCAACGACGGCCAGGACGCCGGACAGGAGATCATCCTCGACTCCGGCACCTTCATCGGCCGCTACCTGGAAAAAGCCGAGAGCGGAGGCGTGCTGTGCCGCGTGGTCCGCGAGACGCCGGGCGTGCGCCGCTCGGAGTTCGCCCTGCGGGTGCTGCCCCGCGAGGTCCACGCCCTGCGCCTGGAAGGCCCGGCGGGCGAGGTGGTCGTGCCCTGGCTGCCCGGAGGCCGCGTGACCCTGCCCGCAGGACGCTACCGGCTGGACGACGTGTGGAGCAACGGCCCGCGCGAGAAAATCCTGGCCACCACCACCGACAACCTGGCACCCTGGGGCTGCGGCTTCGAGCTGCACCCCGGCGAAGGCCTGCCCCTGACCATGCGCCAGGCCACCACCTTCATGCCCCTGGGCAGCATGACCCTGGCCGCCGAAACCCTGTAGTCGCCCGGCACCGCCCGGCAAAGGGAAGCCCGGGGACGGTGTGCGTATCCTTCGGATAGATTAGCCTCCGGCGGCTCAAGGGGCACGCCCCTTGAGAATCCCGCTTTGGGTGGGCGTGGCGGTGCACCGCCACGCCCACCCCGAATGGGATTCTTAAGGGCGACAGCCCTTAAGCCGCCGGAGGCTGATCAATCCCCGGGAGCACGCACCGTCCCCGGGCTTCCCTTTGCCGGGCGGCGAGCTGCGGGCCTAGCGGGGGGCCAGGGGCAGGCGGGGGCCGAGGTCGATGCCCTGGTTGGTGACCACGCCCCGGTGGGGCCAGATTTCCACTCCGGCGTCCACGGCCTGCCAGAACAGGGCGGCGTAGTCGGGGTCCACGAAGTCCGCCGGGCCGAAGCAGGCGCAGTCGTCGCGCTGCACCAGGCAGAACAGGGCCACGCGCACGCCCCGGCCCGCCAGGGCCGTCAGTTCGCGCATGTGTTTTTGCCCGCGCACGGTGGGTGCGTCGGGAAAGACGGCCACGTCGTCCTCCACCAGGGTCACGTTTTTGGCTTCCACATAGAGGGCTCCCTTGGGCCCGTCCAGGCGCGCGTCCAGGCGCGACTCGCCAATTGTGGCCTCGGGGCGGAAGGCGGTGTAGCCGCGGGTGGCCTCCAGGCGTCCGGCCAGGTGCGCGGCGCGCAGCAGGCGGTTGGGCGTCAGGGTGTTCACGCCCACGCGGGTGCCGTGGAAGTCCATGACTTCCAGGGTCCACTTGAGCTTGCGCGCGGCTCCGGGTGCGGGCGACAGCAGGGTGGCGGCGCCGGGGCGCAGCAGGCCGAGCATGGAGCCGGAGTTGTTGGTGTGCGCCCAGACGGTGCCGAGGCCCGGGGCCCGGGTTTCCACGCTGAAGCGTTTGACCCGGCGCACGAAGCTGGCCTGGAGGCAGCCGGAAGGGAAGGGCAGCAGGGGGGCGGTCACGGCGTTTCGACGGGGGCAGCGTCCGGCGCGTCGGCGTCCAGGACGCGGGGCAGGAGCACCTGGAACACCGTGCCCTGCCCAGGCGCGGACACAAGCGCCACCTCGCCGCGCAGGCAGTTTTCCGTGAGCAGGCGCACGCCGTAGGTGCCCAGTCCGCGTCCGGGGCCCTTGGTGGAAAAGAAGCGCTGGAAGACCTGGGTCTGGATCTCGGGGGGCATGACCGCCTCGTTGGTCACGAAAAAGCGGACCCGGGAGCCCAGGTCCTCGTGGCCCACGGTGACGGTGCCGCCCTGCGGCGAGGCCTCCACGGCGTTTTTCACCAGGTTTTCCAGCACGCGGAAGAGGATGCCCTTGTCGGTTTGCAGGGAGTGTTCCGGGCCGGGGACGCAGCGCAGGGCCACCCCGGCGACCCGGGCCTGGAGCTCGAAGAGGCGGACCAGGGCGGCGCAGATGGCCTGGGGGTCCGTATCCTGGGGGGTAAGCTCCAGCTCGGCGCGTTCGGCGTCCAGCAGCATCCGGTAGGCGCGCAGTTCGCGTTCCAGGTATCCGGAGCGTTCCAGGATCATGCCCGCCAGTTCGCGCAGGTCGCCGTCGGCCTCCTCGCGCAGCATCCCGGCGGCGCCCAGGATGCCGTTCAGGGCGTTCAGCGCGTCGTGCAGGAACAGGCGTTCCATGACCTCTCCGGCGCGCCGGTCGCGGGCGTCCTGGAGGTAGAGCAGGAAGGCGCGTTCGCCGCCCAGGTCCAGGGCCACGGCGCGCGTGGCGATGGTCACGGCGGCCAGGCGCCCGCCGTGGCGTCGCAGCATGCGTCCCTCGCCCTCGACCACGGTCCCTGCGGCGGCGCCCGCCAGGGCCTGGAGCAGGCCGCACTGCACACAGGAGCGGGTCGTGCCGCAGCCGCCCGGTTCTTCGGTGGCGTGGACGCAGCGGAACAGCTCGCCGGGTCGCAGGCCCAGCACCTGGGCCAGGGGCAGGGGCCGGTCCGGGTCGCCGAGGTAGGCCAGCAGGGCGGCGTTGGCGTGGACCGCCCGGCGCCGGGTGTCGACCAGCAGGGTCATTGCCGGGACGGTTTCCAGCAGGGTCAGGTCGCACCGGGAGGCCAGGGTGGCGCGCAGGCGCAGGGTTTCGTCGTCGCTTGCACGCGAGGCGGTCGGGGGGGAGGGCAAAGGCGCGGGGTGGGTCATGGCGACCGGGCCGGTTGAGGTGCGGCCTCAAGGTACGACAAAGGGCCGGGGAACTCAACAATGCCGTGCGGTCCGGCCCGGGCGCCCATTTACCTTCGACGGGATTTGCCCTAAGAGGGACGCATCGGATCGCGGGCGGACGCCGGGCCGCGCTCCGTGCCCACCCACCTCCAGCCCCTTTTCGAGAGCGGACATGCAGATCGCCAAGAAGCTCCAGCAAGTGAAGCCATCGGCCACCCTGGCCATCTCGGCCAAGGCAATGGACCTGCGCGCCCAGGGGCGCAGCATCGTCAGCCTTTCCGTGGGCGAGCCGGACTTCGGCACCCCGGCGCATATCCGCGAGGCGGCCAAGGCCGCCCTGGACGAAGGCTTCACCCGCTACACCCAGGTTCCGGGCATCCCCGAACTGCGCGAGGCCGTGGCGGGCTATTTCAACGGCCACTACGGCACGGGCGCGACCATGGAGGCGACCATGGTCACCAACGGCGGCAAGCAGGCGCTGTACAACGTCATGCAGGCCATGCTCGACCCCGGCGACGAGGTGCTCATCCCCGGGCCCTATTGGGTGAGCTATCCGGCGATGGTCCAGCTTGCGGGCGCGCAGCCCGTGGTCGTGCCCTCCGGAGCGCAGCGGGGCTTCAAGATCGGCCCCGATGCCCTGGACGCGGCCTGGACGCCGCGCACGCGCATGCTGCTGCTCAACTCGCCCTCCAACCCCACCGGCGTCCACTACACCGCGGCCGAGCTGGCCGCCCTGGCCGAGTGGGCCGTGGCCCGCGACGTGTTCATCGTCGCCGACGAGATTTACGACCGGCTGGTCTACGCCCCGGCGCAACCGGTGAGCCTTGCGCCCTTCTGGGAGCGCCACCCCGAGCGCGTGGCCGTGGTCAACGGCCTGTCCAAGAGCTACGCCATGACCGGCTGGCGCGTGGGTTTCGTCCTCGCCCATCCGGACCTGATCAAGGCCATGACCAAGATCCAGGGCCAGAGCACCTCCAACGTCTGTTCCATAGCCCAGAAGGCGGCCGTGGCCGCCCTTGCCGGTCCTACGGATTTCATGGACACCATGTGCGAGGCCTTCGCCCGCCGCCGCGAGCTGGCCCATTCCATCGTTTCGTCCTGGCCCGGTGTGGTCTGCCCCCGGCCCGACGGCGCGTTCTATGTCTTCCCCGATGTGAGCGCGCTGTATACCGCGAGCATGCCCGACTCCACGGCCATGTGCACCGCGCTGCTGGAGGAGGCCGGGGTCGCCGCCGTGCCCGGGGCGGCCTTCGGCGACGACCGCTGCGTGCGCTTTTCCTACGCCCTGGACGACAGAACCCTTGCCGAGGCCCTGGACAAGGTCGCCCAGGTCATCGTGCCCTAGGCCGCCGGGAGGCGCCCACGCCCATGAAGCCGTTATCGCCCTTCGCGCCGGACGCCGCCCGCCCCTTCAAGCTGGCCCGGTTCCTCTCGTGGGGCTCCCTGGTGCTGATCATGGCCACCAGCATCCTGATGTCGGCGGTGCTGGCCAACTCCGCGCGCGAGACGCTGCTGGCCAAGCAGCGCGAGTTCGCCCTGCTGCTGGCCGAGAACCTCAACCACCAGATCTTCCAGCGCTACACCGTGCCCACCCTGCTGGCTTTCGGGCGCATCGAGTTGCAGCGCGACGAGCAGTACCATCAGCTCGACAAGGTCATCCGCGAGACCATCCACGGCCAGCATGTGATGGAGCTGCGCATCTACGACCTGGACGGCGTGGTGTCCTATTCCACCGTCGAGGGCCAGGCGGGCGCCAAGGACCTGGCCAGCGCCACCGTGCGCCAGGCCGCCGGAAACATGGCCCACAGCTTCGAGATCGTGACCAACGTCTCGCCCTGGCGGGCCATGATCCATTTCGACCTGGACGCCGAAAGCGTGGTCATGCGCACGGTCTATCCCCTGAAGACCGAGCGCAGCCTGTTTCCGGGCGGGCCCAGCGGGCAGCCCATGGGCATCCTGGAGTTCAGCCAGGACATCACCGACGACTACCGCGCGGCCATCAACTTCCAGTGGGTGATCATCGCCATCTCCTTCACCTCGTCGTTTTTCCTGTTCCTGCTGCTGCTGCTCTTCATCCGCAGGGCCGACGCGCTGAACCTGCAACGCATGCAGCGCACCCAGAAGCTCGAACGCGAGCTGCTCCAGGCCGAGCGGCTGGCCAGCATGGGCCGCGTGGTGGCGGGCATCGCCCACGAGATCCGCAACCCCCTGGGCATCATCCAGTCCAGCGCCGAGATGCTGCTCAAGAAGGCCCGGGCCGAGAACAGCCCCCGCACGACCCTGCTCCAGGTGATGTTCGACGAGATCCGCCGCCTCTCGCAGACGGTCAACGATTTCCTGGACTACGCCCGGCCCAAGAAGCCCCGCCGCGAGGACGTGGACCTGGCCCTTTTGCTGGACCAGGCCTGCACCTTCCTGGAGCACGAGTTCACCGGCAAGGGCGTGACCCTGGTCCGCGACTATCCCCCGGGCCTGCGCACCACGGGTGACAAGGACCTGCTCTACCGCGCCCTGTACAACATCATGGTCAACGCCATGCAGGCCATGGACGGCGGGGGCACCCTGACCATCCGCGGCCGCGCCGAGGGCGGCGCGGCGACCCTGCTCCTCCTGGACACGGGGCCGGGCTTCAGCGAGGAGGTGGCGGCCCGGCTGACGGACCCCTTCTTCACCACCAAGGACAGCGGCACCGGCCTGGGGCTGGCCATCGTGGCCAATATCCTGGACAGCCACGGGGCCGGCCTGGAGTTCGCCAACGCCCCGGGAGGCGGCGCGCAGGTCTCCATCACCTTCCCCGCCAGCGAGGAGACGGCCCATGCCGAGCAATATCCTGGTCCTTGACGACGAACGCAACTACCTGCTCATCCTCGACGCCCTGCTGTCGGACGCCGGGTATTCCGTCACCGCCCTGCACGACCCCGAGCTCGGGCTGGCCTATCTCGAGGAGTCCGAGGTGGACGTGGTCGTCACGGACATGAAGATGCCCAAGCTCACCGGGCAGGATGTGCTGGAGCACGTCCACGCCAACTATCCGCACATTCCGGTGCTGATCATGACCGCCTTCGGCAGCATCGAGTCGGCCGTGGAGGCCATGCGCCTGGGGGCCTTCGACTATGTGACCAAGCCGTTCTCCAACGAGCAGCTGCTGCTGTCCCTGTCCAAGGCCGTGGAAATGGCCCGGATGCGCCGCCAGTACCGCCTGCTGCGCGAGAACCTGGAGGACCGCTACGGCCTGCACAACATCATCGGCCGTTCCAAGGCCATGCGCTCGGTGCTGGAGATGGTCGACAAGGCCGCGCCCAGCCGATCCACGGTGCTCATCCAGGGCGAGTCGGGCACGGGCAAGGAGCTGGTGGCCCGGGCCATCCATTTCGCCTCGCCGCGCAAGGACGGGCCCTTCGTTTCCGTGAACTGCATGGCCCTGAACCCGGGGGTGCTGGAGTCCGAGCTGTTCGGGCACGAGAAGGGCTCCTTCACCGGGGCCGTGGCCAGCCGCCGGGGCCGTTTCGAGCTGGCCGCCGGGGGCACCCTGTTCCTGGACGAGATCGGCGAGCTTGGGCCCGACCTCCAGGTCAAGCTGCTGCGCGTGCTCCAGGAGCGGCGCTTCGAGCGCGTGGGCGGCACCAAGGAGATCGAGGTCGACATCCGCATCGTGGCCGCCACCAACGCGGACCTGCGCGCCGCCGTGGACCGGGGCGACTTCCGCGAGGATCTCTTCTACCGCCTGAACGTGGTGGGCATCCAGATGCCGCCCCTGCGCGAGCGCCGCGAGGACATCCCCATGCTCGCGGCCCACTTCCTGGACAAGTATGTGCGCGAGAACCAGAGCGCCGTCACCGGCTTTTCCTCCGAGGCCCTGGACTACCTGAACGCCTACGACTGGCCCGGTAACGTCCGCCAGCTCCAGAACGTCGTGGAGCGCTGCACCGTGCTGGCCGTGGGCACGACCATCGGCGTGGACGACCTGCCCCCCGAGGTGCGCGACGAGGAAACGCAGTTCAAGTCCGCCGTGGACCTCCTGCCCGCGCGGCTGAACCTGGCCGACACCCTGGAGAAGATCGAGGCCGCCCTGCTGCGCCGCGCCCTGGCGCGCAACGACTTCGTCAAGGTCAAGGCCGCCGATGCCCTGGGCATCTCCAAGTCCCTGCTGCAATACAAGCTCAAGAAATACGACCTGTAGCGGCCAGGGGCGCGGGGTTGGCCGTTGCTGGCGGGCTCCGGCCGTGATAGGCTGGCGGATACCGCCTGCCATGATCCGGCCACCGGGGGCCGGAATCCGGGGGGCGGCCCCGGAAAAGTCATGGACAACGCCCTGCTCCGACAGCTGCTGCGCACCGAATGCGACTTCGAACGGCCCGTCCCTCCGGACACGGCCTTCGGCGTCCTGGTGTCCGAGCAGGACATGCGCGCCGTCGAGGGCCTGGCCGAGCTGCCCTATCCGCCCCTTTCCGGCCACCGCGAGGGCCTGGCCTTCGATTCCGCCAGCGGCGAGCTGCGCGCCAGGGTCTGGGGCAAGGTCTTCCTCGCCGACGACGGCATCCGCTTCGCCCCCACCTGGAACGTCTCCGAGGACCGGATGCTCCTGACCCTGGAGGTGGACGCCCTGGACTGCCAGGGCCGGGAGGTCACGGTGGAGCGCCTGCGCGAGAGCATGCCCCCGCTGCTGGCGGGGCTGGAGCTGGACCCCCGGCCCCTGGAGGACGCCCTGGAGCAGTCGCGCCGCTCGGGGGGCTATGTGTTCGTCGCGCTCATGCGCGGGCTGTTCCCCGAGCCGGGCATCGACGGGCGGCTGGACGTGCTGCTGCGCCAGGAGCAGCGCGTGGGCACCCTGCGCGAGGACGGGTCCATGGACTTCCGCGAGCGCGGCGGGCTGCGCTTCGTCAATGTCGGCGACGCCCTGGCCGAGCTGCATCCGCCCGTTCCCGGCACCCCGGGCTTCGATATCCTGGGCCAGGCCGTGCCGCCCGGCGAGCCCCGGGAGGCCAAGGTCCGCGTCGGCAGGAACGTGGACTCCGCCCCCGGCCCGGAGGGCTCGACCCTGTTCAGCGCCGCGGTCAAGGGCGTGTTCCACTTCCGCGGCGACACCCTCGAAGTTTCCGAGCTGCTGGAGATCGACGGCGACGTGGACCTCGGCACGGGCAACATCCGCGCCCGCGAGGGCGGGGTTCACGTCAGGGGCGCCGTGCGCAGCGGCTGCACCGTCGAGGCGCAGGGCGACGTCATCGTCGAGGGGCTCATCGAGGAGGCGGACATCACCGCCGGGGGGCTGGTGGTCTCGGGCGGGGTGCTCATGAACGGGCGCAACCGCATCGTGGCCGCAGGCAACGTGACGGCCAAGTTTTTCCAGAACGCCGAGGTCCGGGCCGGGGGCGAGGTGGTGGCCCAGCTGGAGATCACCAACAGCAGGATCGTCGCCGGGGGCGACGTGACCGTGACCGGCCCCCGGGGCATCATCCGCGGCGGGCATATCGTCAGCGGCGGCAGCATCACGGCCCCGATCCTCGGCAACGAGGCCCGGGGGGCGACCATCGTGGAGATCCGCCCCGTCAATCCCGAGGAGCAGGTGCTCCTGGACCGGCGCACCGGGCTTACCGAGGAGCTGGAACGCATGGACGCGGCCCTGGGCTCGGAGGAGCCTATGGCCGCGCTCATCAAGGCCCCGGAGGAAGACCGGCGCATCCTGGCCGAACTGATCAAGGCCCGGGCCCGGCTTCAGGGCGCCATCCGCACCCTGGACACGCAGATCCTGGAGGCGCGCCAGGCCCTGCGCGACCGGCTGGCCGCCCTGCATGTGCGCGCCCTGCGGCGCGTCTTCAGCGGCGTGGAGGTGGTCATCACGGGCAAGCGCCTGGCCGTGACCGCCGACCGGGAGGCCTCGCGCTTCCGCCGCGATCCGGACACGCGCAAAATCGTTGTCGAGTAGCCGGGAAGATCACGCCATGAGCCAAGCGACCCTCCTGTTCGTGGACCACGACCCCGCCGCCTCGGCCCCCCTGGCCGGGGCGCTGCCTGCGGGCGTGCGCCTGGTCCACTGCACGGGCTACGACCAGGCGCGCAAGCTGCTGCAAGGCAAGCACGGGGTGGCCGTGGCGGTGCTGGAGCTGGGCCTGGACGGCGCCGACGCCTTCGCCCTGCTGGAGGAGCTGCAACAGCATTCCCCCAGCACGGTGCGCATGGTGCTGACCTCCAGCGGCTCCCAGGCCGACGCCGTGGCGGCCATCAACCGGGGCCGCGTCTGGCGCTACCTGGCCCGGCCCTGCCCGCCCCGGGAGCTGGCGGGCCATCTGGCCGAGGCCCTGCGCGCCCATGCGGCCGACGTGCAGGAGCGCAAGGGCGCGCGCCAGCGCCTGCTGGGCGGGGTCAAGGTGCTGGTGGACATCCTGGAGCTGGTCAACCCCGAGGCCCTGGACTATTCCCGGCGCATCCGCGAGCGCGTGCTGGCCACGGGCCGTCTTTTGAACGTGCAGCCCCTGTCGCGCCTGGAGCTGGCCGTGATCCTCTCCCATGTGGGCTGCCTGGCCCTGCCCGGGGAGATCGTGGCCAAGATGAACACGGGCCAGGCCCTGACCCCGGAAGAGCAGCAGATATTCGGGATGCACCCGAGCATCGCCGCCAGCCTGCTGAACAACATCGACACCCTGGCGCCGGTGGCGCGCATCATCCTCCACCAGAGCGCCCCCCTGCACGACGGCCAGCCCCTGGAATCGCGCATCATCAAGGTCGCCTTGGATGTGGGCCGCCTGGAAAACCGGGGCGCCGACGCGGTGAAGGTCCTGGAATCCATGCGCGGCAAGGCCAGGGCCTATGACCAGACCGTGGTCGAGGCCATGCTGCGCGCGGTGTACCGGCCCGAGCCGGTGCCGGTGCGCCGGGTCGGGCTGGCCGAGCTGCGCGAGGGCATGGTCATGGCCGAGGACATGGTCAATGCGGACGGGGTGAAGCTCCTGCTGCGCGGGCAGCGCCTGAGCGCGGCCTCTCTGGCGCGGCTGGCGGCCTTTCCCGAGACCCTGGGGCTGCACGGGCCGTTCCTGGTCCTGGCGCCCGAGGCCGGGGCTGGCGGCGGCCAGGGCCAGGACCAGGGCTGACCCCCGGAACCGGGCGGCGCAAGGGCCCGGCCTCCCCCTGGGAGGCCGGGCCCTTGCGTGTGCAAAACGGTTATCAGCCCTTACCGGCCGTGGAGCGCCAGGAACATGGCGGCCTCTTCGCGGCCCATGAAACGCTCCAGGGTCTTGGGCGGGGTCCGCGCCAGGTCCACGAGCATCAGCCCGTCGATGGCGTCGCCGAAGTCGGGGTCGCGGTTGAAGGTCAGCACCGTGCCGCCGAGCTTCAGGTACTGGCGCAGCAGCACGGGGATGCCCTTGCCGTCGGCCTCGATGTCGCTGATGGCCGAGGCCAGGTCTTCGATGTCGGGGCAGACGGTGTTGATGGCCGCGAAGCCCAGGCCGCCGGGGCGCCGGGCGCGCAGGCGCGGGGGCGTGCGGGGCCGGATGAGCTTGTGCAGCCCGCCCTCGGGGGCGTGGTTGGCGCGCAGGAAGCGCATCATCAGCAGCTTGGAGCAGGGGTGGTAGTCGTTGGAGATGGACACCGGCCCGAAGAGCAGCCGGTAGCGCCGCTCGCGGCAGACGAAGGCGGCGATGCCCTTCCACAGCAGCAGCAGCGGGTTGTAGCTCTTGCGGTATTTGGCGACCACAAAGGCCCGCCCCAACTCCAGGGCCGGGCTGACGCGGTCCAGGAAGCGCTGGTCGTAGTCGAACAGGGAGTGGGTATACAGCCCGGCCGGGCCGTAGCCTCCGGCGATGACATCGGCCCGCCCCAGGCGGTAGGCCCCGACGATCTCCCCTTCGGCGCGGTTCCAGAGCACGAGGTGGTGGTAGTAGTCGTCGTAGCGGTCGATGTCGCGGGGGCGGCCCGTGCCCTCGCCCACCTCGCGGAAGGCGATCTCGCGCAGGCGGCCGAGCTCGGGCAGCACCGTGGGCAGGTAGCGGCCCTGGGCGCAGACGATGGCGTAGTCGCCCTGTTCGAGCAGGACGTTGGGCGCGGGCTGGGCCGCGATTTCGCGGGCCAGGGCCGCGCGGTCGCAGGGCGGGGCCACGGGCTGCGCCGCCGGAACCGCCGGGCGGGGGGCCAGGGCCCGCAGGGCGCCCCGGGGGCTCTGGTCGCGGCGGCAGCGGTGGCCGAGCACATAGGTCCGCAGGCGCAGGTACCGGGTGAGCTGCTCGTCGGAGGCGAAGCGGGCCATTTTCTGGGCGGGCACCGGGCAGCCCACGCCCAGGCGTACCGTGCGGCTGCGCTTGTTGAGCAGCTCGCGCGGGAGCATGACCGTGCGCAGGCGGGGGTGGATCAGGCCCATGAGGTGGAACAGCGGCCCGTTGGCGCCGTCGAAATACACGGGCACCGCCGGGGCCCCGGTGATGCGGATGATGCGCCCCACGGTGGGGCTCCAGTCCGGGTCGGTGACCGCGCGCTTGCGCAGTTGCAGCGAGGTCACCTCGCCCGCCGGGAACACGGCCAGCAGCCCGCCGCCGCGCGTCCAGCGGATGGCCTCCTTGAGGGCGCCCACGTTGCGCCGGGCGGCCTCGCGCGAGCCGAAGGGATCCACGGTGATGAGGTGCCCGCGCAGCTCGGGCACCAGGGCCAGCAGCGAGTTGGCCATGATTTTCACGTCGGGGCGCACGCGCAGCAGCGCCTGGAGCAGCACCACGCCCTCGATGGCCCCGAAGGGATGGTTGGCCACCACCACCGCCGGGCCCGCGGCCGGGATGCGCGCCAGGTCCGCCTCGGCTGCGTCCACGCCGATGCCCAGCAGGTCCAGCACGCGCCCGGGGAAGCCCTCGGGCTCGCGCCCGCCGATGCGCGCGTACAGCGAGTTGAGGGTCGGCAGGCAGAGCATCTTTTCCAGCGGCTTGCCGACCAGGGTCTTGAGGGGCCGGTTCAGGGGCAGATCCAGGGCGAAGGGGGCAAGAGCCTGGGCGTGCTGCATGGGTGTTCTCCCGGTGGGATGTTGTTCCCGGCCTGGGGGCGCGGGGGGCCCCCGTCCGCGGGGGTTGGATCAGGCTAGCGGCCCTGCGTGGTGGCCGCGTGGCGGATGGGTTTCTTTTTGGCGACGGCCGGCCTGGCGGGGCCCCCGGGGCCGGGGGCGCAGCCGGGAAGGGCAGGGCGGTCAGGACAGGGCGGTCTCGGCGTAGGCCGCCCACTGGGCCAGGAAGGCCCTGTCCTGGGAGCGGTGGCGCACGGACTCGCGCGCGGCGCGGCGCATGGCCGGCAGGCGCGCGGGGTCGTCCGCCAGGGTGGCCAGGGCGCGCAGGAAGTGGCGCGGTTCGCCGCCGGGGACCACCAGCCCCGTGCGCCCGGGCTGCACATGGTCCTGGGGGCCGCCCTGGTCGGTGACCACCACGGGCAGCCCCGAGGCCAGGGCCTCCAGCACGGCGGTGCCGCAGGTGTCGCGCACCGAGGGGAACACGAACACGTCGGCCGAGGCGTAGGCCGCGGCCAGCTCCTCGCCGTGCAGCGGGCCGGTGAAGGTGGCCGGGTAGCCCGCCAGTTCGGCGCGCATCTCCTCCAGGTACGGCCCGCCGCCGACCACCACCAGGTGCACCCCCCCGCGCAGGGCGCACAGCTCGCGGAAGACCCCGGCCAGCATGGGCAGGTTCTTCTCGCGGCTCACGCGGCCCACGAAAAGCAGCTTCAGGGCCTCGTCGGACACGCCGAAGGTCTTGAGCAGGAATCCGTTGCGCCGCTCGGGGTTGAACAGGGTCGGGTCCACCCCCCGGGGCACGACGCGGATGCGCGCGCGGTCCACCCCCCGGGCGGCCAGGCCTGCGGCCACCTGGGCCGAGGGCGCGTCGACCATGTCGCACTGGCCCATGAACCACGACAGGTAGCGCCAGGCGCCTTCCTCCATGCCCGCATCGCCGGTCAGGGCGCCCGCATAGGCCGGGAAGTCGGTGTGGTAGGTGGCGTGCAGGGGCAGGCCCAGGATGCGCGCCACGGCCAGCCCCGCCAGGCCCACGGGGCCCGGGGTGGCCGTGTGGATGTGGGTCGCCCCGTGTTCGTAGCACCAATCAAGCATCTTGAGCAGCGGCGGGTAGTTGAGCACCAGTCCCGGATACTCGGGCAGCTCGAAGGAGCCGATGGGCGCGAAGTTGCGCACCCCGGGGTGGGCCGCGGGCGCCTCCCCGGGGCGGCAGGTGACCACCGTCAGCTCCCGGCCGTGGGCCCGGGCGGCCTGAAGCTGCCGGGCCAGGCTGGCCGAGGTGCCGTTCAGCTCGCCGAAGGTGTCGGTGAAGTGGGCCACGGCCAGGGGCGCGGGCGGCGCGGGGCGGCCCTTGCGCGCCGCGAAGCGCCCCTGCACCGTGCGGCAGAAGCGGCGGTCCTTGGTGAACAGCGCATAGGCCACGGCGTAGGGCGCAAGCAGGGTGTACGAGGCCCCGGCGGAGCCGATGGCCTTGAACACGTCGAAGAGGTTGCCCTCGGCCACGCTGCGCAGGATGGTGTCCGCGAAGTGGGTCAGCACCTTCTCCGAGGCGCGGTCCACGAATTCGAACCAGCCGCGTTCGGCCTCCCAGGGCTTGTCGCGGCGGCTGCCGAGCCCGGCGGCCAGGGTCGGGTTGGCGCTGATGAGTTCCAGCACCTCGCGCTGGACCACGCGGGGCAGGGCCGCAGGCCTGGAGCGGCGCAGGGAGGCCGCGCGCAGCCCGCCCACCAGGGTGTGCAGCCGGGCCACCAGCCCGTTTTCGGGGGCGGGTTCCTCCAGGGTCAGGGCGCGGTCCACATGGCGCAGGACCAGGTCGCGCGACAGGAAGCGCTCCAGCCCCAGGCGGTCGCGGTAGAACTGGTAGGCGATGGAGTAGAGGTTGTGGGCCATGGTGGCCGGGGTGGCGGGCACCTGCACGGGCGTGGCCGCTCCGGCCTCCAGGGCCGCCAGGAACGCCGCCGTGTCGGCGGGGTCGGCCACGCCCCGGACCAGGGTGTGGCTGCGGGCGATGTTCAGCCCGGAGTGGTCGTCGCTGCCGCTGGTCAGGT
>NZ_JALNWM010000015.1 GCF_023230885.1 Desulfocurvus sp.
GGGCGCGGTGCAGGGCGTCGAGCAGGTCCACCCGCGTGCCCGGCCGCAACCCGGGGTAGAGCGCGGCGGTCATGTGCAGGGCGGCGGCCAGCTCCCCGGCCTGGATGAAGCGGTTGGGCAGGGCCAGCCGCTGGCCCAGGGCCCGGGCCAGGGGCGCGCCCAGGCGGTCGTGCCCGTGGTGGCGGGGGTGGCTGTCCCGGGGGGTGGCGGTTTTGCCCAGGTCGTGGGTCAGTGCCATCCAGCAGGGCAGCTCGTCGCCCGCCAGGCGGTCCATGACCTGGGCGGTGTGCTCCAGGGCGCTTTCGTCGTGCCAGGGGGGCGGCCCGGCGGGAACGGCGCCGGCCGCGGACAGCTCGGCCAGCCAGGGCGCCAAGGCGTCGGCCCGGGCCAGCAGGCGCAGCAGCCGCCCCGGCGCCGGGCCGCGCAGGGCCTTGCGCACCTCGGCGCCCACGCGCTCGGGGGGCAGGGCGGCGAAGCCCGGCCCGGCGGCGGCCCGGCGCATGGCCGGCACCAGCTCCGGGTGGGCCTCGAAGTCGGGCAACTGCGCCAGGAAGCGCGCCGCGCGCAGCACGCGCAGGGGGTCGGCGTCCAGGGCGGCGGGCCCGGCGGGGCGCAGCAGGCGCGCGTCCAGGTCTTCCAGGGCTCCGGGCAGGCCCACGACCAGCTCGCGGACCCGGGCCGGGCCCGGTTCGGCCGGGTAGTCGGGCAGGGGCAGGGCCAGGGCGTTGACGGTGAAGTCGCGCGCCAGGAGGTCCGCCCCCAGGTCGGCCAGCAGGTCGCAGCCCTGGGCGCCGCCGCAGCAGGGCGCGCGCCCCGATTCGCGCGGGAAGGCGAACTCCACCCCGTCCACCAGGAAGACGGGGAACGTCTTGCCCACCTGGTACGCCTTGGGAAACCGGCGCTGGAATTGGGCCGTTGTCGCCCCGAGGACGAGATAGTCCCTGTCGTTCGGCTCGCGGCCAAGGAGCATGTCGCGGACTGCGCCGCCAACCAGACAGATGAGCATATCCGCCTGGATAGCAGGGTCGCGGACCTTTGCCAACCGCCCCGCCTGGCCCCGCGCGGCCGTCGCCTGTCGTGCCCGGCCGCACGGGCGCCGCCGCCCGTGGCCCCTTGCGCCGCCCCGTCCCGCCTGGCCCCGCCGCCCTTGCAGCCGTCGGCCCCGGGCGCCGCCTTTGCACCTGGCCGCGCGCGAGGGCGCGCCCGGCCAAGGCCGGGCGAAGGCTTGGGCCGGACCTTGCGCTATTGACCGCGCGCGAGGGCGCGCGTACAACCCGCCCATGCGCGCGCCAGCGGGAGTGAGCCTCCTCGGGCCGGGCCTGGACGGCCTGGCCGCCCCCCTGAGTCCCGATGATCTTTGCGCCGTCCACCCCCTGTGGGCGGCGGACGTTGGCGCATACGGCCCCTGGGCCCGCGACGGGCAGGGCCTGTACCGGGCCGCCGGGGCCCCGGACGGGCCCGCGCTGTGCGTGTGCGGCCCGTGCGCCTCGGCCCTGGACGTGGGCTGGGCCCTGGTCCGGGAGCAGGGGCTGCCCGAGTGGGGCGCCGTGCTGGCCACGGCCCAGAGCGCCGGGCGCGGGCAGCTGCGCCGGGCCTGGAGCAGCCGCCCGGGCGATCTGCTGGCCGCGTGGCGCTGGCCCCTGCCGCCCGGCCCCTGGGCGCCTTTGCTGCCGCTCCTGGCGGGGGCGGTGGTCTGCGAGGAACTGGCCGCCCGGGGGGTGCCCGCCCGCGTCAAATGGCCCAACGATCTGCTGGTGGCCGGGCGCAAGGTCGGCGGCATCCTGGTGGAAGAGCGCGGCGGGGCGGTCCTGGCGGGCCTGGGGCTGAACATCGGCGGCGCCCCGGCCGACGAAGAACTGCGCGATCCGTCCGTGCCCCGGGCCGGGCGCCTGGAGGCCGGAACGACGATCAAATCGGTGATCGGCCTGTGGCGGACCCTTGTGAACCGGGCCGAAAACTGGTACATCTCGCATGTTTCCGGCGGCAGTCCTGCACAATTTCTGGAAAGTCTCAGCCTCCGCCTGGCCTGGGTGGGCCGGGAGGTGAGGGTTTGCGGAGCGCAAGGTGAGTTCGTGGCCCGGTTGCTCGGCCTGGCCCCCGACGGGGGGCTCGTCATCGAGCGGGATGGCCGCAGGCTGACCCTGCACTCCGGGAGCGTCCTTCCGTCTTGATTCGCGGGGCGGGCCGGCATGCACGGATGGTTAGGATCATCAGCCCAAAGGGAGTGTGTGGAGTTGTCTGAGCAGCAGAGGCGTCCGAAGCCTTTCAAGGAAGTGCTGACGGAGCTTTCCGGCAAGAAGATCCTGGTTGCCAACCGCGGCATCCCCGGGCGGCGCATCGCCCGGACCATCCGCGAAATGGGCGGCGCCGTGGCCATCATGACCGCCACGGACGTGGACAAAACCTCCCCGGTGCTCTCCGGCGTGCAGGAGCTGATGCTCCTGGGAGACAACCCCCGGGCCTACCTGGACATCGACCGCATCATCAGCAAGGCCAAGGCCCGGGGCATCGTGGCCATCCACCCCGGCTGGGGCTTCGCCGCCGAGGACGAGTCCTTCCCCGAGAAGTGCAAGCGCGAGGGCATCCTCTTCCTGGGGCCCGAGGCCGAGGCCATGCGCCTTCTGGGCAACAAGGTCGAGGTGCGCCGCCTGGCCAAGTCCCTGGACGTGCCGGTGGTGCCCGGCTCCGAGGGCGCGGTGAGCATCCCCGAGGCCCGGCGCATCGCCGAGGAGATCGGCTACCCCATCATGCTCAAGGCCGAAGGCGGCGGCGGCGGCCGGGGCATCTACGAGGTCTTCCGGCCCGACCAGCTCGAAGACGCGTTCTCCAAGGCCTCGGCGATGGCCCAGGCATCCTTCGGCAACCCGCGCCTGTTCGTGGAGCGCCTGCTGACCAGCGTGCGGCACATCGAGATCCAGGTGGTGGCCGACCGCTTCGGCAACGCCTTCGCCTTCGACGAACGCGACTGCACCGTGCAGCGCAACCACCAGAAGCTCGTGGAGATCACGCCCTCGCCCTGGGCGGGCATGACCCCCGAGCTGCGCGAGCGGCTCAAGGAATACGCCATCCGGCTGGTCAAGGCCGTGAACTATTTCTCCCTGGCCACCGTGGAGTTCCTGGTGGACCAGAGCGGCACGCCGTACCTCATCGAGGTCAACACGCGCCTGCAGGTGGAGCACGGCATCACCGAGATCCGCTACGGCGTGGACCTCGTGGAGGAGCAGATCGCCGTGGCCTTCGGGGCCAAGCTGCGCCTGAACAAGCGCGACACCAAGCCCCTTAGCCACGCCATCCAGGTGCGCATCAACTGCGAGGACCCGCAGAAGAACTTCGCGCCCAACTCCGGGGTCATCACGCGCTACGTTTCCCCCGGCGGCCCCGGCATCCGCCTGGACTCCTGCATCACCGCCGGGTACGAGTTCCCCTCGCAGTACGACTCGGCGGCCTCCCTGCTGGTGGCCTACGGGTCCTCGTGGAAAAAGGCCCTGCGCGTCATGGACCGCGCCCTGCGCGAGTACCATATCGGCGGCGTGAAGACGACCATCCCCTTCCACCGCCAGATCGTGCATCACCAGGCCTTCCGCGACGCCGAGTTCGACACCAATTTCGTGTCCCGGCATCCGGAACTGATGGACTATGTGGACCGGGAGCACGAGGCCCTGCGCCTGTCGCGGCTGGTGGCCGAAATCTCGGCCAAGGGCTATAACCCCTATGTCCAGCTCGGCGAATACCGCGGCCGGTGCGACAAGCGCATGGGGCGGCTGGACGCGGTGCTGCCGCGCATCTATCCCAAGGCGTACAAGTATCCCTACCCGCGCGGCGACCGCCAGGCCACCCTGGACTATGTGCGCGACGCCGGGATCGTCCACTTCACCGACACCACCACCCGCGACATCACCCAGTCCAACAGCGGCAACCGCTTCCGCTGGGCCGAGGACAAGCTCGTCGCCCCGTACCTGGACAACTGCGGGTTCTTTTCCCTGGAGAACGGCGGCGGCGCCCACTTCCATGTGGCCATGCTGGCCAACATGACCTACCCGTTCACCGAGGCCGCCAACTGGAACGAGTTCGCCCCCAAGACCCTGAAGCAGATCCTCATCCGGTCCACCAACGTGCTGGGCTACAAGCCCCAGCCCTCGAACCTGATGCGCAAGACCGGCGAGATGATCGGCGAGCATTACGATGTCATCCGCTGTTTCGACTTCCTGAACCATGTCGAGAACATGCGGCCCTTCGCCGAGGTGGCCCTGGCCAGCCGCCGCAACATCTTCGAGCCGGCCATCTCCCTGTCCTGGGCCAAGGGCTTCACCGTCCAGCACTACCTGGACGTGACCGAGGCCATCGTGACCCTGGTGCGCCAGGTGGCCGGGGTCAGCGCCAAGAAGGCCCAGCGCCTGTTCATCCTCGGCCTGAAGGACATGGCCGGGGTCTGCCCGCCGCATTTCATGCGCGAGCTGGTGGGCGCCCTGCGCCGCAAGTACCCCGACCTCGTGCTGCACTACCACCGCCATTACACCGACGGGCTGTTCGTGCCCGCCGTGGCCGAGGCGGCCAAGGCCGGGGCGCACATCGTGGACACGGCCATCGGCGCCAGCGTGCGCTGGTACGGCCAGGGCGAGGTGCTCTCCACCGCGGCCTACATGGAGCAGGAGCTCGGGCTCAAGACCGGCCTGAACAAGGAGATGATCCGCACCTGCAACTTCGTGCTCAAGCAGATCATGCCCTATTACGACCGCTACACGGCGCCGTATTTCCAGGGCGTGGACTACGACGTGGTCGACCACGGCATGCCCGGCGGGGCGACCTCGTCCTCCCAGGAAGGGGCCATGAAGCAGGGCTACATCCACCTGCTGCCCTACATGCTCAAGTTCCTGGCCGGGACGCGCCAGATCGTGCGCTACCACGACGTGACCCCCGGCTCGCAGATCACCTGGAACACGGCCTTCCTGGCCGTCACCGGGGCCTACAAGCGCGGCGGCGAGCGCGCCGTGCGCGACCTGCTCGACGTTCTGGACTATGTGGTGTCCACCCCCGAGCGCGACATGTCCGACAACATGCGCCGCGAGCGGCTGAGCATCTATTGCGACGCCAACGACGCCTTCCGGGGCCTGCTGCTCGGCCAGTACGGCCGCCTGCCCCTGGGCTGGCCGCCGGACTGGGTCTACGAGAGCGCCTTTGGCCGCGACTACCGCAAGGCCCTGGCCTCGCGCACCGAGGGTTCGCCCCTGGGCACCCTGCACGAGACGGACATGGACGCCGAGTTGGAGGCCCTGCACGGGCACATCAAGCGCGAGCCCTCGGACGAGGAGTTCGTCATGTACCTGAACCACCCCGGCGACGCCCTGAAGACCATCCAGTTCCAGCAGAAGTTCGGCGACCCGAACAACCTGCCCCTGGACGTGTGGTTCGAGGGCCTGGAGCCCGGCACGGAGCTGACCTTCCAGGATTCCCGGCGCAAGCCGCATATGATGACCATCCTGGACATCTCCGAGCCCGACGAGCGCGGCATGAGCATCGTGCGCTATGTGCTCGACGCCGAGACCCTCTCGGAGCAGGTCAAGGTCGCCCAGGCCACGGGCGTTGCCAAGTCCACGGTGGAAATGGCCAACCCCGACGACCCGAACCAGGTGGGTTCGCCCTCTAACGGCGACCTCTGGATCATGTACGTTTCCCCCGGGGATGTGGTAAAGGCCGGGGAGGAGCTGTTCAACATCTCGATCATGAAGCAGGAAAAGGCCGTGCTCGCCCCGGTGGAGGGCGTGGTGCGGCGGGTGGTCAAGTCCGCCAACTACAAGGACGACAAGAAGATGGTCCCTGTGGTGGAAGGCGAGCTGCTGGTGGAGCTTGGGCCCATTCCAAGGACCTGCCCCACCTGCAGGAGCCACGTCATCGACGAGCGATTCAAGTTCTGCACCGAGTGCGGGCAGAAGCTGTAGCATAAGGCAAGCGCGCCGGGCGGCCCCAACCCTCCCGGCGCGCGCATCCGTGCGAAGCGCGACGGGCCGCGATCCGGAAACCGGCGGCCCCAACGAGCATTTCCGTACCATGCCGTAAGGAGGAGAGCATGGCCAAAGCCAAGAAAGCCGAGCAGGGGAAGAGCGGCGAGACCGCGGCCAACCTGGCCGCGACCCCCGGGGCCCAGCCCGGGACCCAGCCCGGCCCCCAGGCCGGAACCCTGGACGTTGCCGCCCTGCACAAGCAGATCGTGCTGACCGGGGCCGAAATCACGGCCATCGGCGAGGAGTCCGAGATCCTGGTCGGCGGGAAGAACTACAACACCGCCATCATCAGCCAGGTGCAGGGCATCCGCGCCCCGCAGTTCCGGGCCATATCCTCCATCGCCTTCCACA
Organism: Desulfocurvus sp.; assembly: GCF_023230885.1. Taxonomy (GTDB): domain Bacteria; phylum Desulfobacterota; class Desulfovibrionia; order Desulfovibrionales; family Desulfovibrionaceae; genus Desulfocurvus. The sequence goes on from NZ_JALNWM010000015.1 coordinate 6,351, forward strand.
AGCTGCTCGACGAGACCAAGGTCAACGCCGCCCTGGTCCGCTCCACCGTGGACGCGGAGTACAACCGCGTGGACTGGAGCGACGAGGAAGTCAACAGAGACACGGACTTCCTGCAGAAGTTCGTGCGCAAGATCGCGCGCGTCGTCCGCGAGGGCGCCGCGGAGGGGCCGCTGGTGCGCCTGCGCACCTTCGTCAACAACGTGGTCGACGGTTTCGCCACCTCTCCCGAGGGCATCGACCAGTTGCGCAAGCGCTCGGTGCTCGTGCAGTCGGCCATCCTCTCCGTTGAGCTGCCGGCCGAGGTCGACCAGGCCGTGCGCGCCGCCTACCTGGGCATCTGCAAGGAGGCCGGGCTGGAAGATGTTCCTGTGGCCGTGCGCTCCTCCGCCGCCGGAGAAGACAGCCGCAAGAAGGCCTTCGCCGGGCTTCAGGACACCTACCTGAACATCGTTGGCGAGAACATGTGCGTCGAGGCCTACCACTGGGACTGCGCCTCGGCCTACAACCTGCGCTCCATGACCTACCGCCGCGAGGCCATCCTCGACGCCATCGCCCGCGCCGAGCGCACCGGCGACGACGAGTACGCCGCCCAGGCCAAGAAGGAATGGGCCATCGAGAACACCTCGCTGTCGGTGTGCATCATGCGCATGATCAACCCGGTGATCTCGGGCACGGCGTTCTCCGCCGACACCGCCACCGGCTGCCGCGGCACGGACAAGAAGGAGCTGGTCTCCATCGACGCCAGCTACGGCCTGGGCGAGGCCGTGGTCGGCGGCATGGTCACCCCCGACAAGTTCTACGTCTTCGAGCGCGAGGACGGCGCCGAGGTCGTCATCCGCTTCATGGGCTTCAAGGACAAGAAGATCGTCTACGACCCCGAGGGCGGCACCAAGGTCGTCAAGGTCGGCGAGCTGGAAGCCTATCAGTGGGCCCTGTCCCTGGCCCAGGCCGAGGAGGTCGCCCGCGGCGTGCGCGGCATCTCCAGGGCCTACGGCGGCATGATCATGGACACCGAGTTCTGCATCGACAGTTCCGACCGGCTCTGGTTCGTCCAGGCCCGGCCCGAAACGCGCTGGAACGAGGAGTTCGAACAGCACCCCAACACCATCTTCATGCGCCGCCTGGAGGTGGACCCCAAGGCCCTGGCCCGGGCCGAGGTGGTCATCGAGGGCAACGGCGCCTCGCGCGGGGCGGGGCAGGGCACGGTGCGCTTCCTGCGCTCGGCCCTGGAGCTGAACAAGATCAACAAGGGCGACGTGCTCGCCGCCGAGCGCACCGACCCGGACATGGTCCCCGGCATGCGCATCGCCTCGGCCATCCTGGCCGACGTGGGCGGCGACACCTCCCACGCGGCCATCACCTCGCGCGAGCTGGGCATCCCGGCGGTCATCGGCATCCAGCGCGCCGAGGTCCTGCGCAGCCTGGACGGCCAGGAAGTCACCGTGGACGGCTCGCGCGGCAAGGTCTATCGCGGCTGCCTGCCGCTCATGGAGGTCGGCGGCGAGATCGACACCGCCGCGCTGCCCGCCACGCGGACCAAGGTCGGCCTGATCCTGGCCGACGTGGGCCAGGCCCTGTTCCTCTCGCGCCTGCGCCAGGTGCCGGACTTCGAGGTCGGGCTGCTGCGCGCCGAGTTCATGCTCGGCAACATCGCCGTGCATCCCCTGGCCCTCGAAGCCTACGACAACCGCAAGCTGGAGGTGCTGGTCAACCGCAAGCTCCGCCAGCTCGACACCGAGCTGACCAAGATCCTGCGCGAGCAGCTGGCCACCGGCGTGCAGACCCTGGACCTCAAGCTGCGCGATTATGTGGGCGTGGTCAGCGGCCTGGGCCCGGAGATCGCCCGGCTGGCCGACCGCGAGGGCTCCCGCGGCGGCACCGAGGAGGTGCTGGCCATCCACCGCCGCCTGCGCGAGCTGGACAAGAAGCTCGATGTCCACCTGGAGCTGGCCACCCAGCGCATGGAGGTGCTCAAGACCTCCGAGGATCTGGAGGCCCATGTGGCCGTCATCATGGGCTACACCGAGCTGCTGGAGGCCCCGGGCAACGACCCCGAGGTCGACCGCCGCCGCCAGGACGCCCTGGAGGCCGTGCAGGCCCACTGCGCCAAGATTCAGGACGAGCCCATGGTCCAGGATGTGCTGGAGCGCATCGGCCGCCTGCGGGCCGAGGTCGCGCGGCAGGTGGGCCTGGAAAAGGAGATCGAGGACGTGCGCACCCTGCCCGGGAAGATCCGCGACCTGATCCGGTCGCGCGGCTTCCGCAACGGCAAGGAGCACTACGTCCAGACCCTGGCCCAGAGCCTGGCCCTGTTCGCCATGGCCTTCCACGGGCGCGACATCATCTACCGCACCACAGACTACAAATCCAACGAATACCGCAACCTGCTGGGTGGCAGCCTCTTCGAGGCATTCGAAGACAACCCCATGATCGGCTACCGCGGCGTGTCGCGCAATCTCCACGACTGGGAGATCGAGGCCTTCAAGCTGGCGCGCGGCGTGTTCGGCGGCAAGAACCTCCAGATGATGCTGCCCTTCGTGCGCACCCTGGAGGAGGCCCGCAGCATGAAGCGCTACCTGGAGCAGGTACACAAGCTGCGCAGCGGCAAGGACGGCCTGAAGCTCATCCTCATGAGCGAGATCCCGGCCAACGCCATCCTGGCCAAGCAGTTCCTCCAGGAGTTCGACGGCTTCTCCATCGGCTCCAACGACATGACCCAGATGGTGCTGGCCACCGACCGCGACAACGCCCGGCTCCAGCACATCTACGACGAGGAGGACCCGGCGGTGGTCTGGGCCATCCTGGTGACCATCTTCAGCGGGCAGAAGTACGGCAAGAAGGTCGGCTTCTGCGGCCAGGGCGTGTCCAACAGCGTGATCATCCGCGGGCTGGTGGCCATCGCGGGCATCGTCTCGGCCTCGGTGGTGCCCGACACCTACCACCAGACCAAGCTGGACATGGCCGCCGTGGAGGCGCTGAACATCCCCACCGCGCGCCTGGGCGCCTGGATCCGCGAGCAGCACCTCAACCGGCTGGTCAAGCTCATCGAGGAGCAGAAGTACGGGCATATCCTCAAGAAGTACAAGACTTCCGCCGACTTCATGGAGTGGTACGAGGGCGAGCTGGCGCGCTTCGCCGAGCAGCTGCGCGACAACCTCGACGCCGACAAGGAGGAGTTCTATCGCCAGGAGATGGGACGCTTCCGGGCCCTGTTCCACAAGCCGGTGATTTATGCCGACTGGGACTGGGAGTCCACGGTGTCCGACGCCCTGCACCAGGCCGGATTCAAGGACTTCGAGGAGCAGACCAAGGCCCTGGAGGCCCAGCGCCGGAAGAACCTGTAGCCGCAACCGCAGCAAAGCGCCGTGTCGAGCCCCCCTGCGGCCATGCCCGGGGGGGCTCGTTTCGTCCGGCGCCCACGGAGCCGCCATGCCCCGCCGCGATCCCCTGCGCCGTTGGCGCCGCCACGTCCCCGCCCTGGAGGCGGGCCTTGCCGAGCGCCTGCTGGAGCGCGTGGACGCCCTGCGCGCCGGGGGCGAGGTCTTCCCGCCCCGGGGGCGGGAGCTGCGCGCCCTGGAGCTGACCCCCTTTTCCGCCGTGCGCGTGGTCATCCTCGGGCAGGATCCGTACCACGGCCCCGGCCAGGCCCACGGGCTGGCCTTCTCCGTGCCCCGGGGCGTGGCACCGCCGCCGTCCCTGCGCAATATCTTCAAGGAAATCGGCGCGCCGGCGGGCATGAGCCCCGACCTGACCCCCTGGGCGGAGCAGGGCGTGCTGTTGCTCAACGCGGTGCTTACGGTGGCCGCCGGGCAGGCCGGGTCCCATGCCCGCCTGGGCTGGCAGGAGCTGACCGACGCCGTGGTCGCGGCCCTGGCCCGGGGCCGCGAGGGCCTGGTGTTCCTGCTGTGGGGCGCCCAGGCCCGGGCCAAGGCCGCCCTGGTGGACCCCGGGCGCCATCTGGTGCTGGAGGCGGCCCATCCCTCGCCCTTGTCGGCCCATCGCGGCTTTCTCGGCTGCGGGCATTTCGTCCGGGCCAACGCCTGGCTCGCCGCCCGGGGGCAGGCGCCCGTGGACTGGATTACCTCAACCTAAGGAGTTGTGTCCCATGCTTCCCTTCGTCGTTCGCCGCGTCCGCCCCGAGGACCTGGACGCCTGCCACAGGCTGGAACAGTGCTGCTTTCCCCCGGCCGAGGCCGCCTCGCGGGAGAAGGTCGCGGCGCGCATCGAGCGTTTTCCCGAGGCGTTTCTGGTGGCCGAGGCCGACGGGGTCGTCGTCGGGCAGGTCAGTTGCGGCGCGACGCACAAGGACGACATCACCGACGAGGCGTTCAAGGCCCTGATCGGCCATCATCCCGACGGGCGCAACCTGGTGGTCTTCACCCTGACCACGGACCCGGGCTGGCGCAAGCGGGGCGTGGCCTCGGCGCTCATGGCCCGGCTGCTGGCCGACGCGCGCGCCCGGGGGCGCGCGCGGGTACTGTTGCTGTGCAAGGACGACCTCAAGGGCTTCTACCAGGGCCTGGGCTTTGCCGACGGCGGACTTTCGGCCTCCACCCACGGCGGCACGACCTGGAGCGAGATGCGCCTGGACCTGGGCTGACCCCCGGGGGTGGGCGGCCCGCCGGGCGGGACATGAAGGCGCTCCGGGGCACAGGCCCCGGGGCGTTTTTCTTTTGGCCTTTCGCCGCCAGAGGCGCCCGTCCGGCGAAAGACATGGACTCGGCGCCCTGCCTGGGCACGCCGCCTTCCGGGGGCGGCGCGGTTTCCCGGCGGTGGCCGCCGCTGTGGCGCAAAGGAAAATCCGTCGGGGAGGTGGAAAAAAGTCCCGGGTTGTTCTACAATATCATGCAGTCAATAATTTCGATGTACTAACGGAAAACCGTGTCTGAGGGGGCGCGTGTGGGCATAGCTTCGCGGTTGACGCTTGTGGTGTTGGTTCTCTTCGGTTGCACCCTGGCCCTTGGCGGGGCCGCGTGGATGTCGTCGGCCGCCCAGGACGCCGACGGGCTGGTCATCAACCTGGCCGGGCGGCAGCGGATGCTCAGCCAGAAGGCGTCCAAGGAGGCCCTGTTCCTGCTGCACGCCCGGGCCGCGGGCCAGGATGCCGACGCCATCGCCAGGACCTTGGGCGCCAGCGTGGCGGTGTTCGACAGGACGCTGGAATCCCTGCGCCTGGGCGGTCCGGCGCCGTTGACCCTGGACCCCAAGGGCCCCGCGGCGAATCTGCCCCCGGCCTCGCCGGAAATCGCGGCCAAGCTCGTGGAAGTGGAGCGCATGTGGCATCCCTTCCGCGACATGCTCCGCGCGCTGGACCAGGGGGCCGACCCTGCGCGCATCGTCCGCGACGGCACGGCCGTGCTCACGGCGATGGACCAGGCCGTGGTCATGTTCCAGCAGGAATCGGAGGCCAAGGTCCACCGCCTGCTTTTGATCCAGGCCCTGGGCTGCGCCCTGGCCCTTGTGGTCGCCCTTGCGTCGGCCTGGTTCGTGCGCGCGTGTGTGGCGCTGCCCATCCGGCGGCTGACGGAGTTCGCCCGGTGCGTCGGCCGGGAGGGCAGCGCCGCCGCCTGCCGCAGCGGGCGCTACGCGGGGGAGCTCGGTCGGCTGCGCGACGCCCTGCTGGCGATGGTCGCCTCGCTGGAGGAATCGGTGCGGGAAGTGCGGGCGAAGGAGAGCCAGGCCGCCGAGAGCCTGGCCGAGACCGAAGCGGCCTCCCGCCGGGCCGAACAGGCCCTGCAGGAGGCCGAGCAGGGCCGGAGCCGGGGCCTGTACGACGCGGCGCTGGGCCTCAAGGAGCTGGTCGAGCGCATCGGCGTCGCCACCCGGCGGCTGAACGCCAGGATCGACGAAGTGGGCAAGGGCGCCGCCCTGCAAAAGGAGCTGACCATCGAGGCCGCCGCCGGCCTGCAGAGCATGGACGCGGCCAGCCGGGAGATTTCCGACAGCTCCGCCCTGGCCGACGGCGACGCGGGCGCCGCCAGGGAGACCGCCGAGCGCGGCACGTCCACGGTGGCCGAGGTGGTGGAGGCCATCCGGGCCGTGCAGGAGGGCACCGACCGCATGAAGGTCGGCATCGACACGCTGAACCACCGGGCCGCAGGCATCGCCCAGGTCCTGACCCTGATCACCGACATCGCCGACCAGACGAGTCTGCTGGCGCTGAACGCGGCCATCGAGGCCGCCCGGGCGGGCGACGCGGGCCGGGGGTTCGCCGTGGTGGCCGACGAGGTGCGCAAGCTGGCCGAGAAGACCATGACCGCCACCACGGACGTGGACGCGGCCGTGGCGGCCATCCAGGAGGGCATCCGCAACACCCTGGCGGATATGGACCAGGCCCTGGCGGCCGTGCAGCGCAGCACCGGGCTTACCGACGGCGCGGGGCGGGCCCTGCGGGAGATCGTGACCATCGTGGCCCAGACCTCGGCCCGGGTGCGGCCTTTCGTGGCCCTGACCGGGGAGCAGGCCCGGGCCGGGGAGCGCATGACCCGCAACATGGACCGCATCGCGGAAATCGCCTCCCAGTCCGTGCGCGGCACCGCCGACTGCATGGGCATCCTGGGCGCCCTGCTCGGCGCGACCAACGAACTCGAGGACATGGTCGCCCGGCTGTCCGGAAACCGGCTGGCCGTGGTCTACGACGAAGGGAGCCTGGCGGGCGCCGTGGCCCGCGAAGGGGAGTTCGTGACCTGGACCCCGGCCATGTCCGTGGGCGTGGCCAATATCGACGAGCAGCACCGGCACCTGGTGCGCATGATCAATCATCTCTACGCCGCCGTGCGCGGCGATTCGTCCGAGGCCGTGATCCGGGAGCTTTTCGACGGGCTCAAGAAGTATGTGCAGCTGCATTTCACCACCGAGGAGCGCCTGCTCAAGGGCATCGGCTACGACGAGTACGACGCCCATGTCGCCCGCCACCGCCAGCTGGCCGCCGAGGCCGCCGAGCTGGAGCGGCGCTGGCGCACGGCGGGCCCGGCGGTGGGCATGGAGGTTCTGGCCTTCCTCAAGGACTGGCTGGTCAACCACATCCAGAAGGTGGACAAGCGTTACAGCGCGGCCTTCGCCCGGGCGGGAATCTCCTAGGCCCGCGCCTCCGGCGGGCGGCCGTGGGGACCGCCGCCGGAGGCCCGCTTTGGGGCTCTGGGTCCGCACCTCCGGCGGGCGGCCGCCGTATCCGCGCCGGGCCTCCGGGGCCGCTCCCGGCGCGGGCGCTGTGTTGTCTCACCCGCTCCGCGCGGGGCTGGAGCGTTCCCGTGATCGTCCCGGCGATCCGGGCGTCTTCCGCGCGTGGGGCGTTCGTCCAGGGTGCCCGGCGTTTCCGGGCGCCTTCCGCGCGTGGGGGCCCGAGGCGCCTTCTCCGCCGTGAGCCGCGACGCGGCGCGGCCCTGGCGCGCGGATTCCCGGGGCCTGGGCCGGGGGACGAAAAAGCCCCGGGGCCGCGTTTTGTGCGGCTCCGGGGCTTCTTGTCGCGCGCGGGGGCGGCTATTGGCCCAGGCCCACGCGGTCGGCGACGTTGTTGCGGATCCAGTTGGGATCCCACCATTCGATGGGGTTCACGGCCACGCCCGAGATGTAGGCGCCGTAGTGCAGATGGTCGCCGCCGGCGAGGCCGGTGGTGCCGGTGCGGCCGATGATCTGGCCCCGGTCCACGGTCTGGCCGGTTTCCACGTCGATCTGCGAGAGGTGCGAGTAGATGGTCATGAGCCCCAGGCCGTGGTCGATCATCACGTTTTCGCCGAAGATGCCGTTGAAGCCCGCGCGCACCACGACTCCGGCGTTGGCCGCGGGCACCGGCGCGGCCTGGACCGAGGCCAGGTCGACCCCCAGGTGGGTCTGGTGGTCCACCACCTCGCCCTTGTAGAGGTAGGTGCGGGCGTCGGCGAAGCCCGCCCGGGGCGCGGCGTTGGGCAGGCGCAGGAAATCGCCGCGCCACAGGGGCTCGGGGGCGCTGCGCTGGCCCAGCTCCAGGATGGCGGCGTTGTCGCGTACGCGCATCTCGGTGTTGACCTTGAGGTATATCTCCAGGGGCGAGGTCAGCCCGGGGTAGTCGGCCTCGTACTGGGGCATCTTGGCCTCCAGGAAGCTGTCGGGGATGTTCAGCGTGTCCTGGCGGAAGGAGCGGTCGTTGACGTGGAAGGGGAAGGACTGTTCGCGCAGGTTGCCCGCCAGGTCTTCGCCCTCCAGGCGCGGGGCGAACTCGGCCGGGGTCATGTCGTAGGGGAAGGCGAACAGGCAGGCGTAGTCGCCGCCGGGCAGCCTGTAGCCGGGGAAGAAATGGGGGCCGACGCGCACGCCGGTGCGCGCCAGGTCCTCGTTGGCCGTGTAGGAGATGCAGCCCGCACCGCCCCGGTTCAGGTTGTGCTGGCCGGAAAGCACGGAGAGGTGCGGCTTTTTGGTGTCCAGGACGAAGGGGAAGACCGTTTCGCCCGCATTGCCCTTGCCCAGGCTGCGAAAGGACGCATCCACCGCCGAAACCACGATTTCGATGGGGCCGTCGGGCAGCTTGGCCTCGCCCAGGGTGAAGGGGATGCTGGCCGCGGGGGTCTTGTCGAACTCCTGCGAGGCGAGGACCACGGCCCCGGAGCCCGAACGCAGGGAGACGATGACGGTGCGCAGGCCCGAGGGGTCAGCGGCCTGGAGGGTGAAGGCGGTGCCCCGGCCCACGGTGCCCGAGCCGGGCTCGAGGGTCAGCGCCGGGGGCTGGCCGTCGGAGAAGTGGAGCAGGGCGACGCCGCCGGCCAGGGCGACCAGGACGACGATGAGCAGCAGGGAAAGCGTTTTCTTCATGATCTCTTGAAACCTCGGCTTGTGTGTTGTGCCCGCGCCGGTGTGGCGCCGGACCTTCCGCAGGGCAGCCTACCCGTTTCGCCGTTGGCTGCCAAGGGTGGCGGCAGGGGGGAACGGGGCTGGGGCTGGCGGGGGGCCGCTGTGCGCCAGGCAAGAGAAAGAGAATCATTGTCAATCAAAGCGGAAGAAGAATTGTGCAATGCAGCGTCACAGGTGATACCCATTGTAGTATTAGTGTTACCATTCGGCATAACAATGCACCAAACATGTAAACTACCGGGAATACGCCGAAAATCAGCCTGGAAAATCTGGTTTTCGGTTGACGCCTTCTTGAAATTGTGGTCAGAATCCATGCAAAATGAAGCCGACGCATGAAGATTCATAAACCCTCAACCAGGTTGGAAGAAAGGTTTGCCATGTTGGCGGGCACGTGCCCACCGATTGTTTGGTAACTATGGAGGTGTCTTATGAAATGTTCCATTGGAAGCGGTAAGAATGATGTGATGAAGTCTCTGGAAGAGAAAGGTGTCTCCCGCCGTGACTTCATGAAGTTCTGTGCCGCTGTGTCCGCCGCCATGGCTGCGGATGCGACGTTCACCCCTGCCAAGGTCGCCGAGGCCCTGACCTCCGGCAGCCGCCCCCCGGTCGTGTGGCTGCACTTCGCCGAGTGCACCGGCTGCACCGAGTCCGTGCTGCGCACCACCGAGCCCGACATGGCCACCGTGCTGTTCGACGTGATCTCGCTGGACTACCACGAGACCCTGATGCAGTGCGCCGGCGAGGCCATTGAAAAGGCCCTGCACGACACCATCCACAAGCATGAAGGCAAGTTCGTCCTGGTTCTCGAGGGTGGCATCCCCACCGCCCAGGGCGGCATCCACGGCAAGGTCGGCGGCAAGACCATGCTCTCCATCCTTGAGGAAGTGTATCCCAAGGCTGCCGCCACCATCTGCATCGGCACCTGCGCCGCCTACGGCGGCGTCCAGAAGGCCGCCCCGAACCCCACCGAGGCCAAGGGCTGCTCCGAGGCTCTCGGCGGCGCGACCATGGTCCAGGTTCCCGGCTGCCCGCCCAACCCCATCAGCTTCATCGGCACCGTGGTCTACTTCCTGACCAAGGGCATGCCCGAGCTGGACGACCTCGGCCGCCCGACCCTGTTCTACGGCGAGACGGTCCACGACAACTGCCCGCGTCTGCCGCACTTCGACGCCGGCGAGTTCGCCCCCTCCTTCGATTCCGAGGAGGCCAGGAAGGGCTACTGCCTCTACGACCTGGGCTGCAAGGGTCCGGACACCTACAACAACTGCCCCAAGGTGCTCTTCAACCAGGTCAGCTTCCCGATCCAGGCGGGTCACCCCTGCATCGGTTGCTCCGAGCCTGACTTCTGGGACGAGATGAGCCCGTTCTACCAGCCCCTGTAGGGCCGGACGGATTCATTTCCTCTCCTGAACAACGAGCAAGAACAAGAGCAACCTTTTAGGAGGATAATATGGCTGGTTGTAAAACGAGCAAAATGCCGGTGACTCCCGTCGGCAATTACAACGGCAAGGTCGTCATCGACCCGGTGAACCGCCTCGAAGGCCACCTGCGCATCGAGGTCGAAGTCGAGAACGGTCGCGTGAAGAACGCCTGGTCCAGCTCGCAGCTGTTCCGTGGCCTGGAGATCATCCTTCAGGGCCGCGACCCCCGCGACGCCAAGCACTTCACCCAGCGCGCCTGCGGCGTGTGCACGCACACCCACGCCCTGGCCTCCACCCGCTGCGTCGACAACGCCGTGGGCGTCCAGAAGAGCATCCCCGAGACGGGCCTGGTCCTGCGCAACCTGCTGCTGGGCGCGCAGTTCCTGCACGACCATGTGGTCCACTTCTACCACCTGCACGCCCTTGACTGGGTGGACGTGGTCAGCGCCCTGTCGGCCAGCCCCAAGAAGGCCGCCGAGATCACCAACACCGCCGGCCTGGGCCACCGCCAGCACACCGTCGAGGAGCTGCAGGCCACCCAGGACCGCATCAAGAAGTTCGTGGAGCAGGGCCAGCTGGGCATCTTCGCCAACGCCTACTTCCTCGAGCCCCACGCTTCCTACAAGCTGCCCGCCGAGCTGAACCTCATCGCCACGCACCACTATCTGGAGGCCCTGAAGATCCAGATCCTGCCCGCGCGGATGATGGCCATTATCGGCGGCAAGAACCCCCACACCCAGAGCCTCTACGAGGGCGGCATCACCTGCTACGACGCCCTCAAGCCCGAGAACATCGCCCAGTTCAAGGCGCTGTTCAAGCAGACCATGGAGTTCGTGAACAACACCTACATCCCGGACGTGCTGGCCGTCGCGCCGTACTACCTGGATTGGGGCGGCATCGGCCACACCACGCACTTCGCGGCCTGCGGCGAGTTCCCCATGGACGAGTCCGACCTGGCCTCCCGCTACCTGCCCGCCGGCGTGATCTTCAACAATGACCTCTCCGTGGTCCACGACTTCGACCCCGACAAGGTCATGGAGCACGTCGCGCACAGCTGGTACAAGGACGGCGCGCCCAAGCACCCCTGGCAGGGCGTTACCGACCCCATGTACACCTCGCTGGACGAGATGGAGACCGGCAACACCGGCAAGTACAGCTGGATGAAGGCCCCGCGCTACGACGGCAAGGCCACCGAGGTCGGCCCCCTGGCCCAGGTGCTCATCGCCTACGGCAAGGGTCATCCGCGCGTCAAGCCGGTGGTCGACCTGGTGCTCAAGCACCTTGGCGTCGGCCCCGCGGCCCTGTTCTCGACCCTGGGCCGCACCGCTGCCCGCTGCATCGAGACCAAGGTCATCGGTGACGAGATGGTCGCCTGGATCGAGAAGCTGGAGGCCAACGTGGCCGCTGGCAAGACCGACATCGTCGCGCCCTTCAAGATGCCCGACAGCGCCTTCGGCGTGGGCTTCGTGAACGCCCCCCGCGGCTTCCTGTCGCACTGGATCGAGATCGAAGGCGGCAAGATCAAGAACTTCCAGCTGGTCGTCCCGACCACCTGGAACCTTGGTCCGCGCTCGGACGACGGCACCCTCTCCCCGGTGGAGGAGGCCCTGATCGGCACCCCGGTGTTCGATCCCAAGCGCCCGGTGGAAGTGCTGCGCACCATCCACTCCTACGATCCCTGCATCGCCTGCGGCGTGCACATCATCGACCCCAAGACCAACGAAACCTACAAGTTCAAGGTCTGCTAGGGTAGACAGAACCGGAATCCAGGTTATACAAAGGGACCCGGCCCCAATGGGTCGGGTCCCTTTCCTTTGCGAGGAGGCCCAGTGGCTGACGAGAAGAAAAGCATCCTGGTGCTCGGAGTCGGAAACATCCTTTTGCGCGACGAGGGCGTCGGCGTGCGGGTGGTGGAGCGCCTGGGGCGCGAGTTCGCGTTCTCCGACAACGTGCGGCTCATGGACGGCGGCGTGCGCGGCATGATCCTCATGGACCCGATCATCGAGTCCGATCATGTGGTCATCATCGACGCCGTGGTCAACGACCACCCCCCGGGCACGATCTACCGCCTGGACGGCGACGATCTGCGCCTTTCCGTGGCCTTCAAGAACTCCGTGCACGACATGGATCTTCTGGAGACCATGTGCTGCTGCGAGTTGATCTCCGGCAAGCGGCCCAGCGCCGTCATCGTCGGCATCGAGCCCAAGGACTACCAGTCCGACCCGCTGGTGGAGTTGAGCCCGGAGATCGAGGCCAAGATTCCCCGGCTCATGGAACTGGCCCTGGAGGAGATCCGGGCCGTCGGGGGCGATTTCGCCCCCAGAAGCGACAACTAGACCAGGAGGGAGCGCCTATGTGCCTGGCCACGCCATGCAAGGTCGTCGAATACATTGACGAGGACATCGCCCGGGTTCAGGTCGGCGACAGCGAGACGTTCATCAAGTGCGCCTGCATGCTGCTGCCCGAAAAGCCCGAGCTGGGCCAGTACGTCCTGGTCCACGCCGGGTTCGCCATCAACGTCGTGGAAGAGGAGGAGGCCCGCAAGACCCTGGACCTGCTCCGCGAGATGTCCGAACTGACGGGGGTCAAGCCCGTGGGCAACACGGCCTTCGATCTGTCCGAATAGGTCCCCGGTTGCGGCTTTGCCGCTTGCGTTTTTTTGCGCAACAAGGTGCCCCGGCGGCGAGAGCTGTCGGGGCACCTTGTTTTCCGGCCGGTTGCGTGTCGCGCCAGCGTCGCGCGGCGCGAAAAAGAGTCGGGCAATGCCTGGCGCGATAGCCTGGCCAGGGGCGGGTTTGCCGGAAAAACGGACTTCGCGCAGACGCTTTTTTCTTGAAAATCGCGCAAAAACGGGCAGGGCGAGGATTTGGGCACATCCGATGCAACAAGGAGGGCATCGACACGGCAATTGCAGCCAAGGAGGAAGATCATGGCTCTTACCGTCACTGTTCACGGACGCTCCTGCGACCTGGCCCTGCACCCGGTTTCCGCGAAGACCGCGAGCATGATCCGCCGCCTGGGTACGGGGGTGTACCGTGAAAAGCCCCTGCGCTGGTGGCGCAAGGGCAATACCGCCACCTGGGGCATGAAGATCGACGACGAGTGCAACGTGCGGGTGGAACTGGACGGCCGTCATGTGCCGTTCGACGAATCGCGCATCGTTGCCGATCCGCTGCGCCTGCGCAGGCGCATGTTCCTGGACAGCAAGGCCCGCTATCTCTGCGTGCTCGGCTACGACAACGAAATCTGCAAGTTCCAATGGATATGGGACAACGTGACCGAGTTCGACCCGGAGAAGTTCAACTTCATGGTCCACAAGTGGGACCGCATCATGGGCGTGCGCGACTACTACATCCTGGACGAGATCCGCTACGGCGGCGCGTTCGCCGACCGGCACGACTGGTGTGAGGCCAGCGGCTTCACCCTGGTGGCCCCCAAGCTCATCGACCTGGAGGCGGTTCGCGCCCAGTATGCCGGAACCGGCCTGGACCCCGTGGACGTGGACCTCGACGCCAAGCTGCCCGCCCCGCCCGAGGAAACCCCGGCCTGAGGCATTTCGGGCCGTAACCATAGAACGGGGCCTCCCGCCAAGGGCAGGCCCCGTTCCGTTTGTTCGGCGGGTGCGGGTCTACAGGTCGGCCAGGTCGCCCTCCAGGGCCTCCATGAGCCGGATGGTCAGCTTGAGGAAGTCGGCCTCGGTGATGATGCCCCGCAGTATGCCGTCCTCCACCACGGGCAGGCAGCCGTACTTGTGGTTGAGCAGGATGTCGGCGGCGTCGCGCAGCATCATCCCCGGCGGGACGATGGTCACGTCGTGGCGCATGACCTCCAGGACCGGGATGCCCGCGTCGATCTCGTCGCGGGTGCGCTTGTCGACCTCGGCGAACTGCGAGAGGGTGGCGGCAAGGATGTCGCGGTGGGTGAGCAGGCCCAGGAATTCCATGTCCTTGCCCACGATGGGGATGTGCCGGATGCGCGCCAGCGACATCATGGACCTCGCGGTCTTGAGCGTGTCTGTCGCGCGCAGGGTGAACACGTCCCCGGTCATCAGGTCGGCCACTGTGAGCATGGGCATACTCCTTTATTGGCTTGCATAATCCCGCATCGCCCGGGGCCTGTCAAGGGCCGGACCGGCGCGCCGCGCGGCACGGGCGTTGACTTGCGCCCCGAAATCTGGTGGGAAACGCCTTGCGCGGCGCCGGGGCGCGGCGTATGGATTGCGCCGGAAAGGGGAGTGACGATGCGAGTTGACATGCGCCGCAGCCGGGAACGCATGGTCCGGGAGCAGATCGAGGCCAGGGGCGTGCGCGATCCGCGCGTCCTGGCGGCCATGCGCAGGGTGCCCCGGCACCTGTTCGTGGACGAGGCCCTGCACGGCCAGGCTTACGCCGACCATCCCGTGCCCATCGGCTTCGGCCAGACCATTTCCCAGCCCTACATCGTCGCCCTGATGACCTGGTACCTGGAGCTGGAGCCGGGCATGAGCGTGCTGGAGATCGGCACCGGCTCGGGCTACCAGGCCGCCGTGCTGGCCGAGGCCGGGGCCCGGGTCTGGACCGTGGAGCGCATTCCCGAACTGCACGCGGCCGCCCGCGACCGGCTGGCCCGCCTGGGGCATTCCGGGGTGCGCTGCAAGCTCGACGACGGCACCCTGGGCTGGCCCGAGGCCGGCCCCTTCGACCGCATCCTGGTCACGGCGGGTGGCCCCGACGTGCCCCTGCCGCTGCTGGACCAGCTGGCCGACCCCGGCATCCTGCTCATCCCCGTGGGCGCCTCGCGCCGCGACCAGCGCCTGGTCATGGTCCGCCGCCAGGACGGCCGGACGCTGCGCGAGGACAAGGGCGGGGTGCTTTTCGTCGACCTGGTGGGCCGCCACGGCTGGTAGCCGGGCGACGCCCCCACGGAAAGAAGTATGACCTTCAGGCAAGCGTGGCTGCGCGGCCCCGGACCGACGACCCTGCCCCAGGCCCTGCTGCTGGCGGCCAAGGGGTTCTGCATGGGCGTGGCCGATATCATTCCCGGCGTCTCGGGCGGCACCATCGCCTTCATCACCGGCATCTATGCGGACCTGCTGGCGGCCATCCGCTCGGTCAACGCGCGCTGCCTCGCGTCGCTGGTCCGCCTGCGGCCCCTCGACGCCCTGGGCGAGGTGCATCTGCGCTTCCTGGCGCCGCTGCTCCTTGGCCTGGGCGCGGCCCTGGTGGGCATGGCCGGGCTGATGCACCACCTGCTGACCACCCATCCCGTGCAGATCTGGGCGCTGTTCCTGGGGCTCATCGCGGCCTCGGTCCTGGTGGTGGGCCGCGAGGTGGGCCGCTGGGACGCCCGGACCCTTGGGGCCCTGGCCCTGGGCGCCGTGGCCGCCTGGATCATCACGGGGCTCATTCCCGTGAGTACGCCCGAGGCGCCGTGGTTCCTGTTCCTGTGCGGCGTCGTGGCCATCTGCGCCATGATCCTGCCGGGCATCAGCGGTTCCTTCCTGCTGCTCATCCTGGGCAAGTACGAATATGTCACCGCCGCGTTGCGCAATCCCCTGGAGCCGGGCAACCTGCTGGTCCTGCTGGTCTTCGGCTGCGGCTGCGCGGTGGGCATCGCCGGGTTCTCGCGGCTTTTGTCCTGGCTCCTGGCGCGCTGGCACGCGCCCGTGGTGGCGCTGCTCACGGGCTTCATGGCCGGTGCGGCGCGCAAGGTCTGGCCCTGGAAGGAACCCCTGGAGACGGTGGTGGTCCGGGGCGATGTCCATGTGCTGCGCGAGGCATTGGTCCTGCCGCGCGGCCTGGACGCGGCGACGTTCTGGGCCCTGGGGCTCATGGCCGCCGGGTTCGCGGCGGTGCTGCTGCTGGACGCGGCGGCCGCGCGGGCGCGGGGGAAATGATTTTCGGCCCCCCGGCTTGCAGACAGGGGCCGGGGGCGTGTGCTAGACAGGGACAGGCGGACGGCGGGCCCGCGCGCGTCGCCCGTCCATACACAAGTCAACCACGACGAGGAGAAGATATGGGTTCCTGCGGTTCCTGCTCTTCGGCGTCCTCGTGTTCGTCGGCCCAGAAGGGCGGCGGGTGCGACGACCCCAAGGAGACAAAGCTCAAGGTCCAGGATCAGGTCATCAGCAGCACGCTGTCGCGCATCCGCTACAAGCTGTTCATCATGAGCGGCAAGGGCGGGGTGGGCAAGAGCTCCATCACCGTGAACACGGCGGCGGCCCTGGCCCGGCTGGGCTACAAGGTCGGCATCATGGACGTGGACATCCACGGCCCCAGCGTGCCGCGCCTGCTGGGGCTTACCGGCGGCGGCCTGGAGACGGGCCGGGGCAACCTGCTCGTGCCCCGCCGCTACGACGACAACCTGGCGGCGGTGTCCATGGATTCCCTGCTCAAGGACCCCGACCAGGCCGTGCTCTGGCGCGGGCCCATGAAGACCTCGGCCATCCGCCAGTTCGTGTCCGACGTGGACTGGGGCGAGCTGGACTTCCTGGTCATTGACTCGCCCCCCGGAACGGGCGATGAACACATGACCGTGCTCAAGACCATCCCCGACGCGCTGTGCGTCGTGATCACCACGCCCCAGGAGCTGTCCCTGGCCGACGTGCGCAAGGCCATCAACTTCCTGCAATACGCCAAGGCCAACATCCTGGGCGTGGTGGAGAACATGAGCGGCCTGGTCTGCCCGCACTGCGCGCAGGAAATCGCGCTGTTCAAGAAGGGCGGGGGCCGCGAGCTGGCCGAGAAGTACGGGCTGCCGCTGCTGGGCGAGATTCCTCTGGACCCGGCCACCGTGGTCGCCAGCGACCTGGGCACGCCCGTGGTTTACCTGGAGGGGCCGTCCCCGGCCAAGGACGCCCTGCTGGCCCTGGCCAGAACCATCGCCACGGCCGCCCAGGACAGCCTGGAAGCCGTGGCCTCGGCCCACGTCTAGGGACCGCGGCCGCCGGGAAGCCGGCCGGCCCGTGGAGGAGACCATGCCCCGCAAGGCCGCCTTCATCGCCCCGTTGGCGCTGGGTGCCGCGCTGCTCTGCGCGGCGCCCGGCGCCGATGGCGCGGGCATGTACTTCTACAAGGACGGCGCGGGCAGCTTCCACTTCACCAACCGGCCGACCAGCACCACCTATCGGGTTTTCGCGGTGTTCAAGAACTTTCCCGACGCCCGCAAATCCGATATCCTGCGCGTGGTGCGCTCCAAGGCCGACGCCTACGGGCTGGACCACCGCCTCGTGCAGGCCGTGATCCAGGTGGAGTCCAATTTCCAGCCCGGGGCCGTGTCCGACAAGGGCGCCCAGGGGCTCATGCAGATCATGCCCTCCACCGGGGCGGACCTCGGCCTGGCCGACCCCCACGACGTGGAGGGCAACATCGAGGCCGGGGTGCGCTACCTGCGGATGCAGATGGACCGCTTCGGCAGCCCGGACCTGGCCCTGGCGGCCTATAACGCCGGGCCCGGGCAGGTGGAGCGCTACGGGGGCGTCCCGCCCTTTCGCGAAACCCAGGACTATGTGCGCAAAGTCCTTTCGTTGTACAAGAAACTCAAAGGCGGTTCGTGACCATGCTCAAGCGACTGAACCTGGCCAACAAGCTGACCCTGGGGCGCATCCTCGCCGTGCCCGGCCTGGTCATTCTCCTGTCCTTCCCCAACCGCGTGACCTGCCTGCTGGCCATGCTGCTGTTCATCGCCGCCTCGCTGACCGACCTCGCCGACGGCTACGTCGCCCGGCGCTACGGGCAGGTCACGGCCTTCGGCAAGTTCCTGGATCCCCTGGCGGACAAGATCCTCGTGGGCTCTGCGCTGATCATGCTCTCGGCCCTGGCCTGGGTTCCGGCCTGGGTGGTGGTGGTCATCCTGGCCCGCGAGATCACCGTCACGGGGCTGCGGAGCATCGCCGTGGAGCAGGGCGTGGTCATCGCCGCGGACCGCTACGGCAAGATGAAGACCGTGATGCAGATTCTGGCCGTGTGCCCGCTGCTGCTGCACTACCCCTGGTGGGGCTTCGACCCGCAGCCCCTGGGACTGGTGTTCCTGTATTTGGCCCTGGCGCTGACGGTTTTCTCCGGGGGCAATTACTTGTACACTTTTTACAGGAATTGGGTATATACAGCCGAAAAGGAAGCATAAGGCGGACCGGCGCCACGCGCTGGGCCGTCTTCCCGTGAATTCAACCTGACCGGGGGGAGCCATGGCCCAGATAGACGCGTTCTTCAAGATGGTCCACGACATGGGTGCGTCGGACCTGCACCTGTCCTCGGGCAACCAGCCCATCATCCGCCTGCACGGCGACCTGGAGCGGGTCAAGTACAAGGTTCTGGAGCACGACGAACTCAAGCGCCTGCTTTACGAAATCACGCCCGAAACCAAGATCAAGGAGTTCGAGGAGGCCGGCGACATCGA
>NZ_JALNWM010000016.1 GCF_023230885.1 Desulfocurvus sp.
CGAGGTCTTGGCGAAGTCGGCCAGGTCGACCTCCACGCCGCGCTCTTCCATCTGCACGGCCTTGCGCGACAGGCGCACGCGGCCCGTGGGCTCCACTTCAAGCACCTTCACGCGCACGTTGTCGCCGAGCTTGACCACGTCGGTGACGTTTTCCACGCGCTCCTCGGCCAGCTGGGAGATGTGCACCAGCCCGTCCACGCCGGGCAGGATCTCCACCACCGCGCCGCAGTCAATGACCTTGGTGACCCGGCCGTCGTAGTTGCGGCCCACGTCGGGGGTCTGGTCGTGGTAGAGGACCATCTCCTTGGCCAGGGCCATGGACTCGGAGTTGGGCGCGAAGATCATCACGCTGCCGCTGTCGTCGATGTCGATGGAGGCGTTGGTGGCGGCGGTGATGGCCTTGATGTTCTTGCCGCCGGGGCCGATGACCGAGCGGATCTTCTCGGGGTTGACGTGGACGACCTCGAGCTGCGGCGCCAGGGGCGAGAGCTCGGGGCGGGACGCGGCGATGACCCCGTCCATGCCTTCGAGGATGTGCAGGCGGCCCTGCCGGGCCTGGGCCAGGGCGCTGCGCAGCACCTCCGGGGGGATGCCGGCGATCTTGATGTCCATCTGGATGGCGGTGACGCCGTCCTTGGAGCCCGCGACCTTGAAGTCCATGTCGCCCAGGGCGTCCTCGTCGCCGAGGATGTCCGTGAGCACGAGGTATTCGTCGCCCTCCTGGATGAGGCCCATGGCCACGCCCGCGATGGCGTGGGAAACGGGCACGCCCGCGTCCATCAGCGCCAGGGAGGCGCCGCACACGGTGGCCATGGACGAGGAGCCGTTGGACTCCAGGATCTCGGAGACCACGCGCAGGGTGAAGGGGAACTTCTCCTGGTCGGGCAGGATGGGCGTGATGGCGCGCAGGGCCAGGGTGCCGTGGCCGATGTCGCGCCGCGACGGGCCGCGCATCATCTTCACCTCGCCCACGCAGTAGGGCGGGAAGTTGTAGTGCAGCATGAAGCGCTTCACGTCATCGCCCATGAGCGAGTCGGTGCGCTGCTCGTCGCGCGTGGAGCCCAGGGTGGCGGTGACCAGGGCCTGGGTTTCGCCGCGGCTGAACAGCGCCGAGCCGTGGGTGCGCGGCAGCACGCCCACTTCGATGCCCAGGGGCCGCACCTCGTCCAGCCCGCGCCCGTCGATGCGGGTGCGCTCGGTCCGGATGCGCTCGCGCACCACGCGCTTGGTGATGTCCTTGAGCATGTCGCCCAGGGGCTTCAGCCGCGCGGGGGCCTCGTCGCCGAAACGCTCGGCCAGGGCCTGCTTCACGCTGTCCTTCACGGCGTCCTTGGCGGCGTAGCGCTCCTTCTTGGTGCGGATGGCCAGGGCCTGCTTCAGGCCCGGGGTGGCCAGCTCCTCGACGGCGGCCTGCAACTCGGCGTCCGCCTGCGGGGGGCAGATTTCGATCTTGGGGGCGCCGCAGGCGGCGCGCAGTTCCTCCTGCGCGGCCAGCAGGGGCTGCATCTGCTGGTGGCCCCACTCGATGGCGTCGGCGATGAGCGCCTCGGGGGCGAAGCTGGCCATGCCCTCGACCATGACCACGGCGTCCCTGGTGCCCGCGACCACGATGTTCAGCTCGCTGGCCTCGACCTCGGCGTAGGTCGGGTTGAAGACGAACTGCTTGTTCACATAGCCCACGCGGCAACCGGCGATGGGGCCCTGGAAGGGGATCTTGGAGATATGCAGCGCCGCCGAGGTGCCGCAGATGGCCAGCACGTCGGGGTCAATGGCGTCGTCGGCGCTGTGGACCTGGGCGATGATCTGGACCTCGTCGCGGAAGCCCTCGGGGAAAAGCGGGCGGTGCGGGCGGTCGATGAGCCGGCAGACGAGGATCTCGCGCTCGCTGGGGCGGCCGATTTCGCGGCGGAAGAAGCTGCCCGGGATGCGCCCGGCGGCGTAAGCCAGCTCCTTGTATTCCACGGTCAGGGGGAAGAAGCCTTTGTCCTCGGGCAGGGGCTGGGTCACGGCGGTGACCAGCACCACCGTGCCGCCGCACTGGACCCAGACGGCCCCGTGGGCCTGCTTGGCCAGCTTGCCTGTCTCGAAGGTGATCTCGTGGCCCGCCACGGACGCCGTTGTGCGGGAGGGGTTGAATTCGAGTTTCATGAAGTCCTCTTGGGGTAAGACGGTTGTGCGGCGCAGCGCCGCAAACCCCCTTTGAAGGACCCTGGCTGTAAAGTTGGGAGGGTGGGGCGTCCGGGTGGCGGGACGCCGCATCGTCGCAACCTCACAGCGGTCGCCTTCAAAGGGGCGGGGGCTCCCCGGGCGGGAAGCCCCCGGCTCAAGCTACTTGCGCAGGCCCAGGCGCGCGATGAGATCGCGGTAGCGCTGGACGTCCTTTTTCTTCAGGTAGTTCAGGAGCTTCCGGCGCTGGCCGACCAGCTTGAGCAGGCCGGTGCGCGAGTGGAAGTCCTTGGCGTGCACCTTGAAGTGCTCGGTCAGATACTGGATGCGGTGCGTGAGCAGCGCAACCTGGACCTCGGGGGAACCGGTGTCCTTGTCTGCGAGCTTGTACTCTTCGATAACCTTTGCCTTGTCGTCGGCGGTCATGACCACAGCGTTATCCTCCGTTTTTGTGTGCCGTGAGCGGCGGTGGGGCTACCAAAGGCCCCGCAGGATGGACCAGTACACGCTGCCATCGCGGTTCTTCGCCTCGGCCAGGGCCAGCGGCGTGCCGTCGGGTGCGGCAAGCATGACGCGTTCGCCCGGCTGGCCCGCGGTCCCGGCGACGGGAACCTGGGCGACCGGGAGCCACGTCCCGTTGCGCACCGCTTCGGCCTGCTCCCCTGTCAGGGGCGCCAGCGGCCAGTGGGGCAGGGCGCGGCGCAACGGGATCACCCGTCCGGGGAATCCCCCGGGATCGCCGACCACTTCCTCCAGGCCGTGGGCCTGATCGAGGCCGAACGGATGGCATCGCTCCCGGGTCAGGGCGGTAAGCATGGCGCCGCACCCAAGTCGCATCCCCAAGCTGTGGACCAGGGATCGTACATAGGTTCCGGCGCTTACCGTCACCCGGAAGCGTACCAGCGGCAGAGCCGTTTCCAGCACCTGCACGCGGTAAATTTCAACGGCCTTGACCTTCACGGGCACATCCCTGCCCGCGCGCGCCAAGGCATACAGCGGCTTGCCCTCGTGCTTGGCAGCCGAAACCGGGGGCACCTCCTGCTCGGCGAGGGCGCCCCAGTCGAGAACAGCCTGTTCTACATCGGCGGGGGACAGATGGTCAAACGGCTTTTCCGCGACCACCGTGCCCTGGACATCGTATGTATCGGTTCGCACGCCCAGGCGCAGCTCGCCCACATAGGTCTTGGGCCCGTCGGTCAAAAAGGGCGCCAGCTTGGTGCCGTGGCCAAGCAGCACCAGCAGGACCCCGGTGGCCAGGGGATCCAGGGTTCCGGCGTGGCCGATCTTGCCCTGGTTCAGGGCCCGGCGGATGGTCGCCAGGCAGCCCGCCGAGGTCGGACCGCAGGGTTTGTCCAGCACGAGAACGCCGTCCAGCTGGGCGGCGCTGCGCTTGCGGCTGCGGCCCACGCTAGGCCAGCCCCAGCACGCGCCCGGCCGCTTCGAGCACCAGGGCCTGGGCCTCGGCCAGGGGCGCGGCCACCACGCACCCGGCGGCGTTGCGGTGCCCGCCGCCGCCAAGCTCGGCGGCCACGGCCTGCACGTTGACGTTGCCCCACGAGCGCAGGCTGACCTTGGTCAGTTCCGGCTCGTCCTCGCGCAGGCACACGGCGGCCCGCACGCCCCGGATGCGCCGGATGTAGTTGACCACGCCGTCGGTGTCGGCGCTCTGGGTGCCCGTGGCCTCGAACATGGCGGCGGTGATGCGGATCACGCCCACGGCGCCGCCGAAATGCAGCTCGGCGGTGTCGAGCACCCGGGCCCAGAGCTGGACGCGCCCCAGGGTCCACTGGTTCTGGAGCTTGGCGTTGAAATCCTCGGGGTCCAGGCCCTGGCGCAGGATTTCCGCGGCCAGTTCCAGGGTCTCGGGGTGGGTGTTGCCGTAGCTGAAATAGCCCGTGTCGGTGATCATGGCCAGGTAGACGGCCTCGCCCAGGGCGCCGGACAGGGGCACCCCCAGGTCGGCGGCCAGCCGGGCGACCATCTCGCCCACCGAGGAGAACCGCGTCTGCACCCAGTTGATCTGCGCGTAGCCGGGGTTGCCCAGGTGGTGGTCTATGTTGATTGTCCCCTGGGTGCCGAAGCGCTGGGCCAGGGCGTCGCCCAGGCGCGCGCGGTCGCCGCAGTCCAGGGCGATGATCCAGTCGAAGGGGCCTTCGGGCAGCTCGTCGGAGAGCGGCGCGGGCGGCGTCAGCCAGTCGAACTGCCCGGGCAGGCCGCTGGCGTTGTACAGCGCAACCTGCTTGCCCAGGCGCACCAACAGGTGGCCAAGGGCATAGGTCGAGCCGATGGCGTCGCCGTCGGGCCCGGTGTGGGCGGCCACCAGGAAGGTTTCGCCGCCGGTGAGCGCGGCGCTAACCTGCTTGAGGGCCTTTTCCATACACCATCTCCTCCAGGTAGTCGTCGTGCACGAAGACCAGCCGGGGGATGAACTTGGTCTTCAGGCGCTTGCCCAGGCCGCCGCGCAGGAAGTTGGCGGCCTTGTCCAGCCCGGCGCGCACGGCGTCCAGGTCCGCCCCGGCGGGGGCGGAGTAGAGCACCTCGGCGATGGACAGGTCCTTGTTCATGCGCGCCCCGCTTACGGTGATCATGGCCAGCCGGGGGTCGGCCACCTCGAGGGCGAGCATCTCGGAGACCTCGCGCATGATCTGGTCGGCTATCCTGTGGGCGCGGCGTGAGCCGGAAGGGTGCATGGGGGCTCCTGGGAAAATCAGTTCCAGTCCTGGGGCGCGCCGGGGTCGGCGTCGGCTCCGTCGGCGGAGAACAGTTCGATGCCCGAGTCGGCCAGCTCCTCGGAGGTGGCGGCCTGGGCGTGCATGAGGGCCTTGTCCAGGCGGCTTTGGACCACCCGCGAATCGGGCCCCACGGTGACCACGGCCAGGGCCAGGGTTCCGAGGTCGTCCTGGCGGGCGATCTCGCTCACGGCCACGTTGAAGCTGTTGCGCAACTTCTGCTTGAGGCTGGCCGCCACCTGCCGCTTGCCCTTGAGGCTGCGGTTGCCGTGCAGGCGGAAGGTCAGGGTGAGCACGCCGATGATCATGGGCCCGCCGGGCGGCCCCGGGCGGGGTCGCCCGGGGCCGTCAGGTCCAGATTAATCCAAAGTCGCGGCGGTTTCCACTTCCTCGAAGGCCTCGATCACGTCGCCGACCTTCACGTCGTTGAACTTGTCCAGGGCCGCGCCGCACTCGTAGCCGCGGCGGACCTCCTTGGCGTCGTCCTTGAAGCGCTTGAGGGAGGAGAGCGAGCCGGTGTAGACCACCACGCCGTCGCGCAGCAGGCGGACCTTGGCGTTGCGCCGCAGTTCTCCGTCCACCACATAGCAGCCCGCGATGGTTCCGACCTTGGGGATGCTGAAGGTTTCGCGCACCTCGGCCTGGCCCAGGTACTTCTCGGAGATCACGGGGGCCAGCATGCCGGTCATGGCGTCCTTCACGTCGCTGACCAGCTTGTAGATGATGTCGTAGAAGCGCACGTCCACGTTCTCGTGGTCCGCGACTTCCTTGATCTTGGCCGTGGGCCGGACGTTGAAGCCCACGACGATGGCCTCGGAGGCCGCCGCCAGCAGGATGTCCGACTCGGTGATGGCCCCGGCGCCGCCGTGGATGACGTTGACCTTC
Source organism: Desulfocurvus sp. (assembly GCF_023230885.1). Classification (GTDB taxonomy): domain Bacteria; phylum Desulfobacterota; class Desulfovibrionia; order Desulfovibrionales; family Desulfovibrionaceae; genus Desulfocurvus. The sequence goes on from NZ_JALNWM010000016.1 coordinate 5,781, forward strand.
ACGGCGTCGGTGGACAGCTTCTTCAGGGCGTCCACGATGGCTTCCAGGGAGCCCTGCACGTCGGCCTTGAGCACGAGGTTCAGGTTCATGGCCTCGGCGCCGGGCCTGGAGGCCATGAAGCTCTCCAGGGTCACGCGGGATTCGCGGGCCAGGGTGCGCTCGCGCTCCTTGAGCTGGCGGTTGCCCGCGATGCGCCGGGCGACCTTCTCGTCCTCCACGCACACGAACAGGTCGCCCGCCTGGGGGATGCCCTCGAAGCCCTGGACCTCCACGGGGGTGGCCGGACCGGCCTCCTTGAGCTTGCGACCCTGGTCGTTGAACATGGCGCGGACCTTGCCGTTTTGCGTGCCGCACACGAAGCTGTCGCCCTGGCGCAGGGTGCCCGCGGTGATGAGCACCGTGGCCACCGGGCCGCGGCCCTTGTCCAGCCTGGCCTCCACGATGTGGCCCTGGGCGGCCTTGGCGGGGTTGGCCTTGAGCTCCAGCACCTCGGCCTGGAGCAGGACCATTTCCAGCAGGGTGTCCAGGTTCGTCCCGGCCTTGGCCGACACGTTGACGAAGATGGTGTCGCCGCCCCATTCCTCGGAGGAGAGGCCCTGCTCGGCCAGCTCGCGCATGACGCGCTCGGGGTTGGCCTCGGGCTTGTCCATCTTGTTCACGGCCACGATGATCGGCACACCGGCGGCCTTGGAGTGGCTGATGGCCTCGCGGGTCTGCTCCATGACGCCGTCGTCGGCGGCGACCACCAGGATGACGATGTCCGTCACCTGGGCGCCGCGAGCGCGCATGGCCGTGAAGGCCGCGTGGCCCGGGGTGTCCAGGAACACGATCTTGCCGCGCGGGGTGGTCACGTCGTAGGCGCCGATGTGCTGGGTGATGCCGCCCGCCTCGCCCGAGGCGACCTTGGACTTGCGGATGGCGTCGAGCAGCGAGGTCTTGCCGTGGTCGACGTGGCCCATGATGGTCACCACCGGGGCGCGGGGCTCCAGGGTCTCGGGGCTGTCGTCGTCCTTGGGCGCGAGGTATTCCTCCTCGGAGAAGCCGACCTTTTCCACCTCGTAGCCGAACTCGGCCGCCACCAGGGCGGCGGTGTCGTAGTCCAGGGCCTGGTTGATGGTCGCCATCAGCCCGAACTGGGCGAAGAGCACCTTGATCAGGGCCTGGGCCTTGACGCCCATGCTCTTGGCCAGGTCGGCCAGGCGGATGGCGTCCTCGATGCGCACCTTGCGCTTGGCGGCCTTGATGGGCTGCGTGTTCTGCGGCTCGGGGATCTCGAAGCCGCGCCGGTCGCGGCGGCCCTTCTTGCCCTTCTTGTTCCGGTCAAAGCCCTTGGGCACGTCCTCCTTGTAGGAGAAGTCCACCACGCGGCGGTCCTTCTTGCGGCGCTTCTTGCTGGCGTCGCCGGAATCGCCGGAGGGGGCGTCGGGACCGGAGGGGCCGGAGGGGCCGGAAGGCCCGGCATAGCCGCCGGGACGGCCCGGACCGCCTGGGCCGCCGGGCGCGGGCGCACCCTGGCCGCGCAGGCGCAGCACGGGGCGCTGGCGCTCCTGGGGCGGCTCGGGCGCCGGGGCGGCCTGGCTCGGATCGGGACGGGAAATGATGCGCACCTTGGGGGTGACGACGATCTTCTTCTTCTTTTTCTTGCGCGGCTCACCGGAAGCCTCGGCGTCCTCCGCCCCGGCATCGCCGGTCTCCTCGGCCTCGGGGGCCTCGGGGGCCTGCGCGGGCGCGTCGCCAGCCTGGGCGCCGGATTCCTCCGCCGCTTCGGCGTCCTGGGCTTCCCCGGCGGACGGCTCGTCCTGCGCGGGGGCCTCGGCCTCGGGCCCGGCCACGACCTCGGCGGCGTCCTGCTGCCCGGGCGCCTGGTCGGCCGCAGGCGCTTCGGGAGCCTGGGCCTGGGGCGCGGCGTCGGCGGGAGCCTGGGCCTCGGGGGCTTCGGGGGCTTCGGCCACGGGCGCGGGGGCCGGTTCGTCTTCGGCCTTGCGCACTTCGGCAGCGGAGATGATGCGGGCCTTGGGCGTTTCACGCACGGTCCGGGCCTTGCGGGCGGGGCGGGGCTGCCCGGGAGCCTTGCGCTCCTCGGTCTCGGGCGTCTCGGAAACGTCGGCGGCGTCCGCGGCTTCGGCCGCGGGCCGCTCGTCCCGGGGCTCGTCCGCTTCGGGCTCCTGGGCGGCGGGGCGTGCCCCGCCGCGCACGGTCTTGCGGCGGCGGCGGACGACCATGCCCGGCTGCACTTCCTTGAGCACGACCTCGGTCGCCTTGGCGGCCTTGTGCACATGAGCGCGGATCTGGCCGACCTCCTCGTCCTCGAGGGTGCTCATGTGGCTTTTCACCGGAATATCGAGATCGCGGCACGCCTGCATGACGTCCTTGTTGCCGATCCCGAGTTCCGCTGCGATGTCCTTAACCCGAAGCTTGCTATCTACCACGTTGTTCCCCTTGGCATTTCTTCCGCCAGCCCTTGTATTTCCCAAAATCTCGCTCGCACTGCGGCGCCCGGCAGCAGTAGAAGCCGCGCCCCGGCAGGCTTTGCTCCGGGTCGGGCACCGGCTGCCCGCCGCCCCCGCCGGGGCAGACGTAGCGCGTCATGGCGCCCTTGGGCAGCCGGGCTCCGCAGATCACGCACCTGCGGATCGGCCCCTGGCCCGTGTCTTCCCGCGTCATGGCTTGGCCACGCTTTTGTCTTCGCGCTCCGGCTCGTGCCCGGGCCTAGGCCTCGCCGTCCCCGGGCTTCCCGGCTTCGTCCCCGGCCGGGGCCGTGTCCTGGCCCTCGCCGTCGTCCTCGTCCTCGTCCTCTTCGCCCTCCTCAGGGGGGGCGACCCGGAAGGAGCGCAGCAGGTTGATGGCCGAACGGATGTCGCCGATGCGGTTCTCGGTGATGGAATCGATCTCCAGGAGTTCCTCGTCGGTGGCGTTGTCCAGCTTCTCCATGGTGTCGAAGCCGGAGGCCAGGAGCCGGTCCACGGAAATTTCGGCCACGCTGGCGATCTGCTCCAGGGTCTGCAACTCGGCGTGCAGTTCGCCGTAGCGGCTTTCGGTGAAGATGTCGATCTTCCAGCCCAGGAGCTTGGAGGCCAGCTTCACGTTCTGCCCCTTGCGGCCGATGGCCAGGGTCAGCTGGCTGTCGGGGACCACCACTTCGAGCATCTGCTCGTCCTCGTCCACGGTGATGCGGGTGATCACGGCGGGGGACAGGGCGTTGACCGCGTAGGTGGCCACGTCCGGGCTCCAGACCACGATGTCGATACGCTCGCCGCGCAGCTCCTGGACCACGTTCTGGATGCGCGAGCCGCGGATGCCGACGCAGGCGCCCACGGGGTCCACGTCGCGGTCGTGGGAGGTCACGGCGACCTTGGCGCGGCTGCCCGGGTCGCGCGCGACGCCCAGGATGCTCACCGTGGCGTCGGCCACCTCGGGCACCTCGCGCTTGAACAGCGCGATCATGTAGTCGGGGTGCGAGCGCGACACGATGACCTGCGGGCCGCGGCCCTCGCGGCGCACGTCGATGAGGTAGGCCTGCACCCGGTCGCCGCGCTTGTAGCGCTCGCGGGGGATCTGCTCCTCCTTGGGCAGCAGGGCCTCGGTGCGCCCGAGGTTGATGATCCAGCCCGTCTTGTCGCGGCGCTGGATGATGCCCGAGACGATCTCACCCACGCGGTCCTTGTATTCCTCGTAGATGATTTCCTGCTCGGCGTCGCGCATGCGCTGGATGATGACCTGCTTGGCCGACTGGGCGGCGATGCGCCCCAGGTCCTCGATGCTCAGGCGAAAGCCCAGTTCGTCGTCGATCTGCGCCCCGGGGTCGGAGGCGCGGGCGTCCTCCAGCGAAATCTCGATGGCCGGATTCTCCACCGTCTCCACCACGGCCTTGAACTGGTAGACCTCGATCTCGCCCTGGTCGTCGTTGTAGCTGACCTCGACGTCCATGTCCTCGCCGTACTTGCGCAGCACGGACGAGCGCACGGCCTCCTCAAGGGTGTCGACGAGCATTTCGCGGTCGATGCCCTTGTCCTTGCTGATCTGGTCGATGGCCTTTTTCAGTTCCATGCCCATGATATGCCTCCAGTCGCATCCGAGCCCGGGCGGGCCGTCGCTTGGACGTTAAGCCTTCTGCCCCTTGGCGGGGAATTCGTAGCGCAGGGCGACCTTTTTCACATCGCTCCAGGCGATGCGCACGGACTGCCCGTTCTCTTCGATCACGAACCCGTCGGCCTCCACGGCGGCGAGCCTGCCCTGGAACCTGCGCCGGCCGTCCACCGGGCCGCGCAGGGTCGCCTGGACCTCGGACCCCTCGTGGCCGCGCATCTGCTGCGGCGAGAAGAAGGGCCGGTCCAGCCCCGGGGAGGAGACTTCAAGGTAATAGCTCCCGGGGACGATGTCCTCGACATCCAGGGCCACGGACAGGTCGCGCGACAGCTCGGCGCACTGGTCCACGGTGACGCCCGTCTCGGAGTCGAGGTAGACGCGCACCACGCCGCGCCCGTGTCCGCCCGTGAGTTCCACGCCCCACAGGGTCAGGCCCATGGCCTGGGCCATTGGGGCGATGAGCTCTTCGAGGGACTTGCGGATACGGTCTTCGTTCATGCCTGAAATCCTTAATAAAAAAGTGGACCCCGGGGTCCACTCGAATCATCTTCCAGGAGATGCGAGAGGGTAAAAGGTTATTTGGAGCGGGCGACGAGATTCGAACTCGCGACCTTCAGCTTGGGAAGCTGACACTCTACCACTGAGTTACACCCGCATGTGCGCCGTGCCGGGGCCTCCCGGCGTCGCGAACGACCTTCTCTAACAAACAGTGCCCGGTTGTCAACATTTTTTCTTTTGGAGAGGCCCCCTGGCGCCTGCGGGCCGGGCCGGGGCCGCCTGTCCCGGGGGGCGGCCGCCGCCCGGGGCGGCCCGCTGACGCCTGTCCTCTGGCGGCCTCGCGAGCATAATATCATGTAAAACAATGGTATTTTTAGTTCGGTTCCGGTTGGCGCGGTCTTTGCTTTCCTTGCGGCAGAGCAAAACCCCACGGAGGGTCTGGACGATGCAGGAAAGCATGTACAGCGCCATGTTCGGGGCCCTGACCCAGGAACATCGCCTCAACGTCGTCGCCAATAATTTGGCGAACGTGAACACCACGGGCTACAAGCGCGACCGGATGGCCTTCAAGGATGTCTTCATCCGTTTCGCGCACGACGACATCCGCGAGCCGGTCTTCAACCTGAAGTCGCGCCCGCTGTTTCCCGACCCGGACCACTACGCCAAGCCGCGTATCGCCGTGTCGCAGATCGACTTCGACCAGGGCAGCCTGAAGCAGACGGGCAACGACCTGGACGTGGCCCTTTCGGGCGAGGGCTTTTTCAAGGTCCGCACGCCCGAGGGCGAGGACCTCTACACCCGCGCAGGCGCCTTCCATGTCAACGCGGCGGGCCAGCTCGTCAACGGCAACGGCGACGCCGTGCTCGGCGTGGGCGGCCCCATCGAGCTGCCCGAGGGCGCCCGGCCGACCATCAACGGCGCGGGCGAGATCATCGTGGACGGCGCCGTTGTCGACGCGCTGACGGTGGTCGGCGTGGACAATCCGCTGGTCATGGAGAAGGTCGGGCACACCTATTTCAGGATCCGCACCCCGGGCGCGGCGGCGGAGACGGCCGTGCCGGACACGATGGTGGAGCAGGGCTACCTGGAAATGCCCAACGTCGAGGTGGTCACGGAGATGGTCAATATGATCGAGACCCACCGCGCCTTCGAGGCCTACCAGAAGATCATCACCAACACCCGGGACACCGACAGCAAGGCCATCGAACAGGTCGGCCGCGACAAGTAAGGAGGACACCCAGCCATGATGCGCTCCCGTTGGACCGCCGCCACCGGCATGGTCGCCCAGCAGCTCAACATCGACGTGATTTCCAACAACCTGGCCAACGTGAACACCATCGGTTTCAAGAAGAGCCGGGCCGAGTTCGAGGACCTGATGTACCAGAGCATGAAGATCGCCGGATCGCCCACCGAGGCCGGGAACCTGATCCCCACCGGGATGCAGGTCGGCATGGGCGTCAAGCCGACCACGGTGCACAAGTTCTTCACCCAGGGCGACTTCCAGAACACGGGCAACCCCCTGGACATGGTCATCGAGGGCGACGGCTTCTTCCAGGTCGATGTCAACGGCGAGATGGCCTACACCCGCGCCGGCGCCTTCAAGCTGGACAACGAGGGCCGGGTGGTCACGGCCAACGGCTATGTGCTCCAGCCCGAGTTCACCGTGCCGGTGGAGACGGCCAACGTCGTGGTCACCGAGTCGGGGCACATCGCGGCCCTGGACAAGGACGGCACCGAGCTGGCCTCGGCGGACATCCCCGTCTACACCTTCATCAACCCCGCCGGGCTCAAGGCCGCGGGCAAGAACCTGTATTCGGAGACCGAGGCCTCGGGCGCGGCCACCGAGGGCGTGCCCGGCGAGGAGAACTTCGGGACCATCGCCCAGGGCTTCCTGGAGATGTCCAACGTGGAGATCGTCGACGAAATGGTGGCCATGATCGTCGGGCAGCGGGCCTACGAGATCAACTCCAAGGCCGTGCAGACCTCCGACGCCATGCTCCAGACGGCCAACCAGCTCAAGCGCTAGGCCGGGGAGGACAGGACATGACCTGCTTGCAATGCCGCATGGCCGTGGACAGGCTCGGGCGCTTCGCCCCCGGGCTGGCCGTCCTGGGCGCGGCCGCCGCGCTCCTGGCCGTGCTGCTGCTTTCGGTGGCCCACGCCGGGACCATCCAGGCCTCGTGGCGCCTGGCGGTGGCCCCTGCGGCCGTGGCCGGAGGCGAGACTGTGCTCCTTGGCGACATCGCCCGCCCCGTGGGCGACCTGCCCGAGGAGCACTGGCGGACCCTGGCCGCCACGCCCCTGTGGCCGGCCCCGGCCCGGGACGGCGAGCAGCAGAACATAGCGCGCAACAAGGTGGCCAGCCTGCTGCGCTTCCACCTGGGCGACCTGGCCCAGCTGTGCGTGGTGTCGGGGCCGCTGGTGGTCCAGCGCGGGGGGCGGCTGCTGGGCGAGGCCGAGCTGCGCGCCCTGGTCACCGAGGCGCTGACGGCCCGGGTGTCGGGCATGCGCGGGGAGGTCGCCCTGCGCGATTTCCGTCTGCCCGCGCAGGTGTTTCTCGGCGACGCCCAGAACACGCTGGCGGCCGACGTGGCCGGGGGCTTCGGCCCGGGGCGGGTGTCGCTGCTGCTGCGCGAGGTCAACCCCGCCCAGGTCACCGTGCGCAAGTACGGCGCCACGGTGTTCCTGGACCAGTGGCTCAGCGTGGCCTGCGCCGCGCGGCCCATCAACCCGCGCGACGAGCTGACCCCCGACAAGGTCACCTTCATGCGCAAGAACGCGGCCTACCTGCGCGGCGAGCCCTGGGACGGACGGCGCTTCGGCCTGCGCGCCGTGCGGCCCATGGGCACCGGCGAGGTCATCTACAAGACCAACCTGGACGACGTGCCCCTGGTCAGCCGCGGCGATATTTTGACCCTGGTCTACCAGGGCCGCAACGTGCAGTTGCGGGCCCAGGTGGAGGCCCTGGCCGACGGCGCCCTGGGCGACTCCATCCCCGTGCGCAACAAGGACAGCAAACGCGAACTCGTCGCCGAGATCCGGGACGCCGAAACGGTCGTGGTGCGCTAGGCGCACCCGCCCAAGGAGCCAGCATATGAAGATGTATTCCCTCGCCGCCCTGGCGCTTGTGGCCCTGGCGGGCTGCGCCCCCTCCAGCGACACGCGGGTGCCGACCCCGGTGCTGACCCCGCCCGTGGCCGAGGCCCCGGCCCCCCAGGACAACCCCGGCTCGCTGTTCAACCCCGCCGACGCCAATTACCTCTACGGCGACACCCGCGCGCGCAACGTGGGCGACGTGGTCATCGTCGAGATCGTGGAGGTGGCCAAGGCCACCAACAAGGCCGACACCACTTCCGACCGCACCTCCAGCGTGGAGATGGGCATCACCAACTGGTTCGACAAGAACGACGCGCGCATCCTGCCCTTCGGCCCCGGCCTGGGCATGGTCGGCAAGGTCGGCACAACGCCGATGATCGGCGCCAAGTCCGCCAGCACCTTCGAGGGCACCGGCGAGACCAAGCGCGAGTCCAACGTGTCGGCCACCCTGGCCGCGCGCGTGGTGCGCGTGATGCCCGGCGGGCTGCTGGAGGTCGAGGGCGCCCGCGAGGTCAAGGTCAACAACGAGACCCAGGTGCTCGTGGTGCGCGGGCTTGTGCGCGCCCAGGACATCAGCCCCGCCAACACCATCGCCTCCACGCACATGGCCGACGCCAAGATCGAGTACTACGGCCAGGGCGTGCTGGCCGACAAGCAGCGCCCGGGCTGGATGACGCGCATCCTGGACAATATCTGGCCGTTCTAGCGTCCGCCAAGGAGAAGGCACATGCCCATCGTTTCGCAGATTTCCGTTCCGCGTCCCGGCCCGGGGGCCCGCCTGGCGGCCCTGGCCCTGGCCGTGCTCGTGCTGCTGCCCGCCAGCGCCTGGGCCGTGCGCCTGAAGGACGTGGCCACCTTCGGCGGGGTGCGCGCCAACCAGCTCGTGGGCTACGGGCTGGTGGTCGGCCTGTCGGGCACGGGCGACAAGAGCGGCTCGCAGTTCACCGTGCAGTCCGTGGCCAGCATGCTGGAGAAGATGGGCGTGGCCGTGGACAAGTCCAAGCTGAAGCCCAAGAACGTGGCGGCTGTGATGGTCACGGCCAAGATGCCCGTCTCGGCGCGGCCGGGCACAAGCCTGGACGTGACCGTCTCCTCCCTGGGCGACTCCCAGAGCCTGCTGGGCGGGGTCCTGCTGCTCACGCCCCTGCGCGGGGTGGACGGCAACGTCTACGCCCTGGCCCAGGGGCCCCTGGCCCTGGGCGGCATTTCGGCCCAGGGCGCCGCAGCCACGGCCCAGAAGAACATCACCACCGTGGGCAGCATCCCCAACGGCGCCACGGTGGAGCGCGGCGTGCCCTTCCAGTACAACGCCCAGGACGAGCTGACCCTGAACATGAACATGGCCGACTTCACCACGACCATGAACGTGGTGGACTCCATCAACAACACCCTCGGCCAGGACTTCGCCCGCGCCGAGGACATCACCACCATCCGCCTCTCGGTGCCCCAGGAGTTCCGGGGCAACCTGGTGCCGCTCATGGCCAGCCTGGAGAATCTGGAGGTCACCCCCGACGGCAAGGCGCGGGTGGTTGTGGACGAGAAGACCGGAACGGTGGTCCTTGGGCGCAACGTGCGCCTGACGCGCGTGGCCGTGGCCCACGGCAACCTGCAGATCGTGGTCCAGGAGAGCGCCGACGTGTCCCAGCCCGGGCCCTTCAGCAGCGGGCAGACCGTGGCCACCGCCAAGACCGACGTCAACGTCAGCGAGGACCGCAACAACCTGGTCATGATGGAGGGCGCCACGCTCCAGGAGCTCATCGACGGCCTGAACGCCATCGGCGCCACCCCGCGCGACCTGATTTCCATCCTCAAGTCCCTCAAGGCCGCCGGGGCGCTGCACGCGGAACTGGAGGTCATGTAGCATGCTCGGACCCAAGATCGACCTGCAGGGCGCCCTGGACCAGGGCCGGACCGAGGAGGTCCGCCGCAAGCTCTCAATGGACCGGCTGCGCGAGGGCCTGGCGCCCGCAGGGCAGCAGGAACACAAGCTGCGCGAGGCCACCCAGGGCTTCGAGGCCATGTTCATCCAGCAGCTGTGGCGCCAGATGCGCCAGACCGTGCCCAAGGAGGGCTACCTGCACAGCCGCGAGGAGGAGATGTACCTCTCCATGTTCGACGAGGAGCTGTCCAGGAAGATGTCCGAAGCCGGGGGCATCGGCCTGGGCGAGATGCTCCATCGCGAGCTGCGCGAGCAGCTGGTGCGCTCGGCGGGCGGCGCCCCCGTGCGCGCCGAGGCGGCCCTGGGGCCGCTGCACGCGCAGCCCATGCCCCTGCACGGCGGGACGCAGGTGAAGTCCCTGGCCGAGGCCGAGGCCCTGCGGCCCCTGGACGCCGCCGACCGCCGCCAGCCCCTGGCCCCGCGCACCGAGCCGCGCTTCGATCCGCTGGCGGACACGGACATCGGGCTGCGCGACGCCGTGGGCACCGGGCCGCAGATCATGCAGCAGGTCACGGCCCTGGCCACGCGCATCCGCCTGGAGCGCGGGGAGGGCGCCGCCACGGCCGCCGCGCCCGTGGCCGCTCCTGAGGCCGCCGCGGCCCCCGCCGCCCCTTCCGCCGCGCCTGAGGCCGCCGCGTCCGCCGCTCCTGAGGCCGTGGCCGCTCCGGCCGCCGCTCCTGAGGCCGTGGCCGCCGCGTCCGCCCCGGGCCGGAGCGGGGCGCCCGGGGCCATGCACTGGCCCGTCCAGGGCGAGGTGCTGTCGGGCTACGGCTGGCGTACGGACAAGGTCACCGGGGCCCAGCAGTGGCACCCCGGCCTGGATATCGCGGCCGCCGAGGGCGACCCCGTGGCCGCCTGCTGGGACGGCAAGGTAGTTTTTGCCGGGCAGCGGGGCCGCTTCGGCAACATGGTCGTCCTGGAGCATCCCGGCGGATGGCGCAGCCACTACGGCCACAACCGGGTGAACCTGGTGTCCGAGGGCCAGACGGTCCGGGCTGGCAGCAAAATTGCAGAAGTGGGCACGACGGGACGGACCTCGGATGCCCACCTGCACTTCGAAGTCAGGCGCGAGGACAGGGCGGAAAATCCCCTTGAGGTCATGGAACGGTTGCAGGCCGGGCTTTCCGGGACAAATACCAGCATGTCGGAGTAGGGGCGATGCTCGAAAGACTCATGGAGAACGTGGGACGGCAGGAGAAGGGACTGGGAGTGCTCCTCGGGCTCCTGGAGGAAGAATTTTCCCTCTTGACCGGGCGCGACCCCAAGGCCGTGACGGGCTGCGAGTTCTCCATCCAGGAGCTTTTGCGCCAGCTGGCCGCCGAGCGCGTGGCCCTGCGCCGGCAGATCAAGGCCGCCGAGCCCGGGGCGAGGTCCCTGGCGGACCTGCTGGAAACCCTGGGCGCGGCAGGGGCGCCCCTGGCCGGAACCCTGGAGCGCGTGGACACCCTGGAGCAGCGCTGCGCCGTGCAGGCCGAGAAGAACGCCCACCTGGCCCTGGCCCTGGCCGAGCAGAGCCGCAACATGCTCGATTTCCTGCACCGCCAGATCCAGCCCAAGGGCAACGCCACCTATTCCCAGCGGGGCCGCGTGGCCGCCTCCGGCCACCCCGAGGCCGCCCTGTTCCGCGGGAGGTCATAGATGGTCGGGCTGAACACCATCCTCGACATCGGCAAGGGCGCGTTGTTCGCCTCGCAGTCGGCCATCGGCGTCGCGGGCAACAACATCGCCAACGTCAACACGCCGGGCTACGCGCGCCAGTCGGTGCGCCTGGAGGAGCAGTACGCCATCGACAAGACCCCGGGCCAGATCGGCACCGGGGTCAAGACCGTCGAGGTCATCCGCCATTTCAACTCCTTCGTGGAGCAGCAGTATGTGGACAAGGTGTCCAGCCAGCGCCGCTGGGACGCCGTGTACCAGAACATGCGCGCCCTGGACAGCCTGTTCAACGAAAGCCAGACCGAGGGCATCAACGCGGCCATAGCCCAGTTCTGGAAGGACTGGCAGGACCTGGCCACCCACCCCGAGCTCAACGCCTCGCGCGAGGCGCTCCTTGGCAACAGCCAGACCCTGCTCTCGGCCATCCACACCGTGGCCGAGGACATGCGCCGCATGCAGGTGCAGATGGACGAATTCATCGCCCAGGAGGTGGACGCGGCCAACGACATCATCAAGCAGATCGCCGAGGTCAACCTCCAGATCCAGACCTCCGACGTGCCCGGGCAGAACAACGCCAACAGCCTCTTCGATCGGCGCGACAAGCTCGTGCGCGAGCTGGCGGGCTATCTGGACGTGGAATATGTGGACAACGGCGGCGGCAACCTGACGGTCATGACCAAGGCCGGGCATGTGCTCGTGGACGGGGTGCAGACCTACAAGCTGGCCTTCGAAAGCCCCAAGAGCATCCAGGAACTGACCACGGATTCGACCTTCGACGGCGATGTCTACTTCGAGGGCGGCGACGATTTCGAGTACACCCTGGAGGTCGTCCAGCCCGGCGATGTGGCTATGGGCGGCACGGCGGCGCAGTTCCGCGTGTCGCTGGACGGCGGCAAGACCTGGATGACCGACGACACGGGCGCCGAGCTGCATTTCGCCGCGCGGCCCGACGAGGGCCGGATGCGCATCGGCGACCTGAACGTCTGGTTCGGGGACAAGGCCGACGCCACCGCCGACCCCGCCGGAAACCTCGCCGTGGGCGACAGCTTCACCATCGTGCCCAAGAAGGGCCTGTACTGGTACAAGACGACCTCCACGCCCATGAACATCACCCCGCAGCAGTTCGCCAACGGGGCCGACAACACCCGGCGGCTCACCGGGGGCAGCCTCGCGGGCTACTTCCAGTTCCGCGACGAGAACATCGGCAGCTATGTCGACAAGCTCGACGGCTTCGCCAAGTCCTTCGTCTGGGAGGTCAACCGGCTGCACAGCCAGGGCGCGGGCACCCAGAAGCACACCAACATGGTCGGCACCTACGGCGTGGACTCCGCCACGGCGCCCCTGGGCAGCAACAGCTCCGGCCTGGTCTGGGCCGACCGGCTCCAGCAGGGCAACCTGCAAATGTTCTTCTACGATTCCAGCACCGGGGCCCTGGCCTCGGGGGCGTCCTTCGGGCCGCTGGACTTCGGCGGCGGGGCCATGTTCGACCCCCAGTCGCACTCCCTGACCGACGTCGCCGACGCCATCAACAATACCTGGGGCACCTTCGTCACCGCCGACATCGTGAACAACCGCCTGCGCCTCACGGCCGACTCCGGCTACGAGTTCGCCTTCGGAACGGACACCGCGGGGCTGGCCGCGGCCCTGGGCCTGAACACCTTCTTCGAGGGCACCACGGCGGCGGACATCGAGTTGACGACCATGGTCCAGTCGGACCTGGACTACATCGCCTCGGGCCACGTCAACGGCGCGGGCGAGGTCAACACCGGCGACAACACGGCGGCCAAGGCCATCGCCGAGCTCAAGGACAAGTCGGTGGTCATCAACATCCACACCGAACGGCCGACCTCCCAGACCCTGGCCAAGTATTTCAACAGCATCGTGACCACCGTGGGCGGCGACACGGCCTCGGCCAAGTTCAACTACGATTACAACGAGGCCCTGGCCTCGGACCTGGAATCGCGCCAGCAGGAGACCGCGGGCGTGAGCCTGGACGAGGAGATGAGCAGCCTCATCAAGTTCCAGCATTCCTACACCGCCGCGGCCAAGCTCATCTCGGCGGCGGACCGGATGCTCCAGACCCTGCTGGCCATCAAGAACTAGGCGGAGACAGCCATGCGCGTGACCCACTCCAACAGGTTCAACCTGTACATCGGGAACCTGAACAGCTCCCTGGCGGACCTCATGGAGCTGAACATCCAGTCCGCCACCCAGAAGGTCATCAACAAGCCCTCGGACAACCCCGTGGGCATGGCCCGCGTGCTCGGCCACCGCGACACCATCTCGGCCCTGGACCAGTACCGCAAGAACGTGAGCACGGCCAAGGGCTGGCTCAGCCTCGCCGACAACAAGCTGACGCGCATGGAGGAGATCCTGACCCGCCTGCGCACCCTGGCCGAACAAAGCGCCACGGGCACCGTCAGCGCCGACAACCGCGAGCAGATCAGCTACGAGGCCCGCCAGCTCTATGAGGAGCTCGTCGTGCTGGCCAACACCCAGTACGAGGACAAGTACATCTTCTCCGGCCACAAGACCGACACCAAGAGCTACGAGCAGGCCCTGTGGCTCACGGACAACGACGGCTCCACGGCGGGCACGAATTTCACCATCACCGGGGCCACGCAAAAGACGGTCCTGGTGCGCTTCACCTCGGCGGGCACGGTGGGCACCGACGCCCTGACCTACGAGTACTCCGCCGACGGCGGCCAGACCTTTGCCACCGGCACCCTGGCCGCCGGCGCCACCCAGCTCGACCTGGGCTCGGTGCAGCTCGGCCTCCAGGCCGGAACGGCCGTGACCCAGCACGACCCCTCCGTGAGCGGCAGCAACGGCAACGGCACCTGGCTCTGGGTGCGCCCCACCGCCGTCTACCAGGGCGACGACAACGACGCCGTCACCGTGGACAAGCTCGGGGCCAGCTCCCTGAACGTCGCGGCGAGCGGCCTGTTCGACCGCAACATCACTGTGCGCATCGACAACGACACCACCCTGGGCGGCAACCCGGTACGCTATTCCTACAGCACGGACGGCGGGGCCAACTGGGTCACCGGCCTGTCCACCGACGGCTCGGGCGATCCGGCGAACCTGACCCTGGTCGTGCCCGGCGGGACCATGACCCTGTCCGACTCCGGCGGCGGCAACCTGCTGGCCGCGGGTCAGCAGTTCGTCATCCGCCCGCGCACGGCGAACATATCCCTGGAGGTGGCCCCCGGGGAGAGCCTGCCCATCAACAGCGTGGGCAAGGACATCTTCGGCGGCATCTACGCCGACCCCTCCACCGGGACGCCGGGCCTGGTTTCCGGGCTGCCCGACGGCGTGAACATGTTCGACCAGATCGGCAAGCTTGTGGGCTACCTGGAAACCAACAACCAGCAGGGCTGCCAGGAGGCCCTGGCGGCCATCACGCCCATCGGCCAGCACCTCATGAACAGCGCGGCCCGCGTGGGCGCGCTGGAGAACAGGCTGGCCGTGGCCGACGGCGTCCTGGAAACCATGCAGCTGAACGAGAAGGAGCGGATGTCCGAAGTGGAGGACGCGGACCTGGCCGAACTGATGACCAAGCTCGCCAACCAGCAGATCGTCTACGAGACCGTGCTGCGGTCCTCGTCCATGGTCATGCGCCTGAGCCTGGCGAACTTCATGTAGCGCGCACGCAGGACGCGGCGCAAAGCAAGCAAGGAAAGCGATGGAAACACAATGCTCATACTGACGCGAAGACCCGGGGAGAGCATCTACCTCGGCGACGACATAAAACTTACGGTGCTCTCGGTGCAGGGCAAGCAGATCAAGATCGGACTGGAAGTGCCCGACGATATGCCTGTCTACCGGGAGGAGATCTACCTGCGCGTGCAGGAGCAGAACAAGATGGCCTTGCAACTCACGGACCAGGACCTCCTGGCGGCGACACGGTTATGGCAAAAAGAGAAGTAGCGCAGAAGGTGCGGACCCGCTTGGGCAACCTGGCTGTGGACATGGACCGGGTGATCCGCTTCCCCCGTGGGCTCATCGGTTTCGAGGACTGCAAGGAATTCACCCTGCTGCAATTGCGCCAGGATTCCCCGTTCCTCATCCTGCAAAGCCTGGACCGCCCCGAGCTGGGGCTCATGGTGGCCGACCCGTTCTGCTTCATCGCGGACTACAACGTGAAGCTGGGCACGGCGGAGCAGAAGATACTGAAGCTGGACAACATCCGCCAGCTCGCGGTGTTGGTCACGGTGAGCATTCCCAAGGGCCGGCCCGAGGATACGGCGCTGAACCTCATGGGGCCCATCCTGGTCAACCACGAGGCGCGCATCGGATTGCAGGTGCCGCAGGTGGACTCCAAGCTCCCCAGCCGGTTTCTGGTGGGGGCCCAGGCCCGGGCGGGCGAGGAACAGGAAGCCGCCGAGCCCCTGGCCGCCGGTCGGGCGGGGGGCTAGGCGGCCTGCGGAGCCGTGGCGCACGGGGCGGCCCGGCTAGAGCAGCAGCTCGAGGTCTTCCTCGACGAGCTTGGCGGCGGTCTTGCGCACGTCGGGCTTGTACTGGCCCGACTCCACCAGGGCCTTGAGTTCCTCGACCTTCTGGCGGCGCACGTCGGGGGCCTGCTGGGCGGCGCTCATGGCGCTGCCCACCAGCCTGGCCTCGCCGGACAGGGTGACGCTGTCGCCCTGTCCGGAAGACGCCTTGGCGCCCTTGTCCCTGCGCGAGGCCGGTTCGGGCTTGTCCACCCGTCCGTAGCCCTTGAGGCTGCCGATAAGCCCCGTGATTTCCATTGCCATAGTCGTTCTCCCCTGCTCCGAAACCTCAGAGCATCGTGTCGTTCACCTTGTCCAGGGTGATCTCCCACAGCCGCTTGAAAACGGCCTGTTTTTCGGCGCCGGTGATCTCCTGCGCGCCGTGGTCCGTGGTCCTGAACACCTGCAGGTCGATGCTCGCTGGCGGGTACTGGAACCGGAACCGCTCACCGAATTCGCCGTTTAGGGTGCCAAGGATGTCCTGGACCGTCTGGTTCTCACTTCCGGTGACCACAAGGTTCTCGACAATCTCCCTGGAAACCTGTTCCACGAGCAGCCGCCGCTTGGCCTGGCGTAGGGTTTCGTCCTGCGGCAGGGCCCCGGGCAGGGAACGCCGGAACCGCGCCAGGCGGCGCGCGCTCGTGAGCTGGCGAGCGTAGGTCCGGAGCATTCTTTGCGTTTCCAGTGGGCGTGCTGCGCTCAAGATGGTTTCCTCTCACGTTACTTATCGGCAACCGGGGAGACTTTCTTTAGGGTCCGGGACGAATTTGTCGCGCCCCGGGCCGGATATCCGGAAACCGCTGGCATGCGCAGCTATTTTATCCCCCTGGGCCGCGCCATGCCTGCGGGCACCTTGAATTGCCGCGCGCCATGCGCTAGAGAAGGGGCCCATGTCCACGACCACCCAGACCGTTCTGCTCGTGACCAAATCCGGGCACGCCGAGGCTCCGGCCCTGGCCGGAACCATTGCCAGCTGGCTGCGCGCCAGGGGGGCCCGCCCCCGCGTGGCCGAGCACCGCGCCGGGCAGGGCGGCCCGGGGCTGCCCGTCGACGGCTGCGACCTGGTGCTCGTGCTGGGCGGCGACGGGACCATGATCAGCGTGGCCCGCGAGGTGGCCGGGCGCGCGCCGCTGCTCGGGCTGAACATGGGCCGCCTGGGCTTTTTGACCGAGCTGGCCCCCGAGGGCTGGGAGGAGCCCCTGGCCCGGCTGCTGGACCGGGGCATCCCCTGGTGCGAGCGCCTGGGGCTGGCCTGGGATGTCCGGCGCGGCGGCGCGGTGGTCGCCTCGGGCGCGGTGGTCAACGACCTGGTGGTCAACCGCGGCGCCCTGGCCCGCCTGCTGCACCTGACCCTGGCCCTGGACGGCGAGTGCCTGGGGCGGCTGCGGGCCGACGGGCTGGTGGTCGCCACGCCCACGGGCTCCACGGCCTATTCCATTTCCTCGGGCGGGCCCATCGTACACCCGTCCCTGGCGGTGTTCACCGTGACGCCCATCTGTCCCTTCCTGAGCAATTTCAAGCCGATGGTCCTGCCGGGTACGGCGGAGCTGCGCGTCGGCGTGGAGGACGCGGGCACCGAGGTCTTCCTGACCCTGGACGGGCAGGGCGCCGTGGCCCTGGACGCCGGGGACGAGGTCCGCGTGCGCCGCTCCCCGGCGGGGATCAAGCTCGCCGACGCCGGCATCACCACCTACGTCTCGCGCCTGCGGGCCAAGGGCGTCATCGAGTAGCCGCGTCCGCCCGGGCGCCCGGCGCAACCGCAACCCACCGGATGGAGCCATGACCCTGCGTCGCATCGTCGTGATTTTTTGCGGCCTGGCCCTGCTGGCGGCCCTGGCCGCCTGCGGCCCCGCCCGGACCTGGACCCGCCTGGACGAGGGCGCGGCGCGCGGGCTGGCCCGGGAGCTGTCCCCGGCGTCCCAGCGCCTGGGGTCCTGGGCGGAGCTGGCCCCGGCCCTGGAGCGTAGCCTCGCGTATGTGCGCGTCAAGCCCCAGGACACGGTGGTCCTGCGCGAGGAGGGGCTGGCCCTGACCTGGGGCGACCTGCGCCGGACCCTGGAGGAACTGCTCGGCGCGCTGCCCGAACTGGACGCCGACCCCGGACTGCTGGCCCGGCGTTTCGCCTGGCTGCGTCTGGCGCCCCGGCCGCTCATGACCGGCTACTACGCCCCGCACCTGGACGCCAGCCCCGTGGCCGACGAGCGGCACCGCCATCCGCTCTACGCCCGCCCGCCGGAGCTCCAGGAGGTCGACCTCGGGCGGTTCCACCCGCGCTGGGCCGGGCAGCGGCTGACCTGCCTCGTGCGCGACGGGCGCGTGCTGCCCCCGCCCACGCGCGCGGCCATCGACCAGGACGGCGCCCTGGCCGGGCAGGGCCTGGAGCTGGCCTGGGTCCACGACCCGGTGGACGCCTTCTTCCTGCACATCCAGGGCTCGGGCATCCTGCGCTTTCCCGACGGCGGGGTGCGCCATGTGCTCTACGCGGGCAAAAACGGCCACCAGTATGTGAGCCTGGGCCGGGTGCTCATCGAGCGCGGCCTGCTGCCCGCCGAGGGCATGAGCATGAAGGCCATCCGCGAGTTCCTGGCCGCCAACCCCGGGCGCACACCCGAGCTGCTGGCCACCAACCCGAGCTACGTCTTCTTCCGCCTGGGCGACGCCGGGCCCTACGGGGCAATGGGGAAACTGTTGACGCCGCGCGTGAGCGTCGCTACAGACCCGGGACTCGTGCCCCTGGGCGCCGTGCTGGCCCTGGAGGCCACGCTGCCGCCCGAGGCCCCCGGCGGCCCGGCCCTGCGCGTGGCGGGGCTGGCCCTGGCCCAGGACACCGGCGGCGCCATCAAGGGCCACCGGCTCGACTACTACTGCGGCGACGGCCCCGATGTCGAATACTTCGCCGGGCACATCAAGGACCCGGCCAGCGTCTATCTGCTCGTCAGCCGCGAGGTGCTGCCATGACCCCGATTTCTGCGACCAGCCCCGCCCCGGGCCCCGCCCCGGCCCAAGGCCCCCGCGAGCTGGCGGCCTGCGTGCGGGCGATCATCGACGCCCAGGAGCCCCAGGTGGCCGGGTGGCACACGGCCGAGCCGCCCGACGCCGGGCCCGCGGCCGAACCCGCCCCGGCGGCGGACCTGGGCGTGCTGCGCGCCCTGGCCGCCAGCCAGCACCTGGCCAACTTCCGCCTGTGGCATGTGGAGGACCAGGCCCGGCGCACCGATGTCGGCCCCGAGGTCATCGCCGACTGCAAGCGGCGCATCGACGGCCTGAACCAGCGCCGCAACGACCTCATCGAAAGGGTGGACGCCTGCCTTGTGGCTTTGCTAACACCGTTCATCCCCGAGGGGGCCGCGGCGCGCCACAACACCGAGACCGTGGGCATGGC
>NZ_JALNWM010000017.1 GCF_023230885.1 Desulfocurvus sp.
AAGGCCACGCACTTCTGGTGCTCGGGGTGCTCCTGGTAGGCCTGCATGGCCTCCAGGGAGGGAAACTCGCTGTACAGGCACACGTCGCTGGCCGTGGGGCCGTCGACCACGTTCAGGCCGACCTCCAGGACCAGGACTCCGGGAATCTTGGTCAGCAGCGCCTCGAGCATCTGCTGCATTTTCCTGGCGTTCTCGGCCCTGGTGGCGCCCTCGGCCTCGTCCTTGAGCCGCCACATCACGATATGCTTGAGCATCGGGTGTCTCCGGGGTTGCGGTTGAGGAAAAAGCGGCGGGCTAGCCTTCGCCGCCCTGGGAACGGCGCTCGCTGGCCTTGAGGGCCAGGCGCACCCGGCGGCGCTCCGCGGCCTCGCGCCAGCGGCGGTGGTCCTCCTCGGTTTCCAGCTCCAGCCCGGGCACGGGGGTGGGCCTGCCCGCAGGGTCCAGGGCCACGAAGGTCAGGTAGGCCGAGTTGGTATAGCGCAGCTCGCCGGTGATCAGGTCCTCGGCCTCCACGCGCACGCCGACCTCCATGCTGGTGTGGCCCACGAAATTCAGGCTGGCCTTGAAATACACCAGCTCGCCCACATGCACCGGCCGCAGGAAATCCATGCGGTCCAGGCTGGCGGTGACCACGTTGCAGCGCGCGTGGCGCATGGCCACCGTGGCCGCCGTGATGTCGATCTGCTTGAGGATCACGCCGCCGTGGACGTTTCCGGCGAAGTTGGCGTCCTGCGGCAGAAGCCGCTGGGCCATGACCACACTCGAACTCTCCTTGCGCTTGGGCTGCATGCTGGTCTCCGCTGTTGTCGTTGCGGGGCGGGGCCCCGGGGTCCGGTCCCATTCATGACCCGAAGCGGGCCGGGAGGCAAGGGGTCCCCCGGGGGGCCGGGGCCGGAGGCGCGGGGGCGGGCGCATGCGCCCGCCCCCCTGCCCCCGGCGCCCCGGGCCGGGTGGGGAGGGCCGGAATCAGCGGGGCTTGATGCGTTCGGCCAGGGCCTCGGCGATGTGGCGCACCACGATCCCGTCGCCGCGCCGCTGGGCGCCGCCGCGCAGCTGCATGACGCAGCCCGGACAGTCGGTGACCAGCTGGGTGGCCCCGGTCTTCTTCACGTTGTCCAGCTTCTTGTCCAACAGGGCCTTGGACTCCTCGGGGAACTTCATGGAGAAGGTTCCGCCGAAGCCGCAGCACACGTCCTCCTCGTCGGCGACCACATAGTCGAGCCCGGCCTTGGCCAGCAGCTCGCGCGGGGCCTTGGTCACCCCCAGGCCGCGGCACAGGTGGCACGGCGCGTGGTAGGCCGTCTTGGTGTGGGCGGACACGCTGGCGAAGTCCTGCTCGTCCACGCCCAGCACATCGCGGGCAAAGGTGCTGAAATCCATCACCTTGTCGGCGAAGCGCCGGGCCTTGTCGGCCATGCGCGGATCATCCTCGAGGATCCTGGGGTAGGCGTGCTTGAGGTGCGAGGCGCACGAGGCGCACATGGTCACGATGTAGTCGCAGCTGCCGGGGTCGATGGCCGTGACGTTCTGGGCGGCCACGTCGCGCGCGGCCCCGGTCTCGCCCATCATGACCACGGGCAGGCCGCAGCAGCTCTGGCCCATGGGGAACTCCAGGGCCGCGCCGTGGCCCGCGAAGACCTTCACCGCCGCTTCGAGCTGCTCGGGGTACACGAAGTCCTGCACGCAGCCCGAGAACAGCGCCACGCGGTACTTGGGGTGCTCCACCGCCGGGCGCAGCTTCTCCCAGCGGTCGCGGAAGGGCTTTTCGGCCACGGGCGGCAGGGCGCGGAAGTCCTGGTCCTTGCCGAAGATGAGCGGCAGATGGCGCAGGTAGCCGGTCTTGCCGTCCACGATGGGCTTTTGGCCCCATTTGGCCGTGCGCAGCAGGGTGTGGAAGAGCTTGCGGTTGGCCAGCACGGTGCCCAGGAGCTTGCTGGGCAGAGGGTGGCCCTCCTCGTCCTGGATGCGCGCGTGGACCTCCTTGATCAGCCGGGGCAGGTCGATGCCCGCGGCGCAGACCTGCTTGCAGGCCCCGCAGTTGATGCAGTTCTGGACCAGGTTCTTGGCCTTGTCGCGGCCGTGGAAGAAGTAGGTCAGCAGCAGGCCGATGGCGCCGATGTAGATGTGGCCCATCTTGTGCCCGCCGACCAGCCGGTAGACCGGGCAGACGTTGGCGCAGGCGCCGCAGCGCACGCAGCGCAGCACCTGGCGGAAGTCGGGATCCTTGGCCAGGGCGCTGCGGCCGTTGTCCAGGAACACGATGTGGTGTTCCTTGCGGCCCTCGGGCCCGGGGGCGCACTCGTTGGCGCCGGTGATCCAGGTCACATAGCTGGTGATGGCCTGGCCCGTGGCGTTGCGCGGCAGGGCCTTGATGATGCGCAGGGCGTCGTGCAGGGTCGGGGTCAGCTTGTCCAGCCCGGCCAGGGCCACATGGATGCGCGGCAGGGTGGTCACCAGCCGGGCGTTGCCCTCGTTGGTGACCAGGCCGATGCCGCCGGTTTCGACCACGGCGAAGTTGGCGCCGGAGATGCCCATGTCGGCGGTGGCGTAGTGGGTGCGCAGCTCGCGCCGGGCCACCTTGACCAGCTTCTCGATGTCCACTTCCTGCTTCTGGCCGGTGACATCGGTGAACAGGTCGGCCACCTGGTAGCGCGAGAGGTGGATGGCGGGCATGACCATGTGCGAGGGGCCTTCGTGGCGCAGCTGGATGATCCATTCGCCCAGGTCGGTCTCCACCACCTGGTAGCCGTCGGCCTCCAGGTGATGGTTGAGCAGCGTCTCCTCGGCGGTCATGGACTTGGACTTGACGATCTTCTTCACCCCGCCCTCGCGGGCGATGCGGGCGATGATCTCGTTGGCCTCGGCGGCGGTGCGCGCGAGGTGGACGTGCACGCCGTTCTGTTCGGCCTTGGCCTTGAACTGGGCGAAGAGCTCGTCCAGCCGGGACACGGCGGCGTCCTTGGCGTCGGCGATCTCGGCGATGAGCTCGCGCTCGTTCATGTCCGCGAAGGCGTTGGCGCGGTTGGTGCGGTAGGCGACGGCGAAGGCGTCCATTGCCTTGCGCAGGAACTCGTCGTCCATGGCCTGGCGGCACTGGGAGCGGTATTCCGCAAGGGTCTTGGCTTGCTGCATGGCTACTTGTCCTCCAGGAGCAGGATGTGCAGTTCCAGCGGCCCGTGGACGCCCAGGGCCAGCACCCGCTCGATGTCGGCCGTGCGCGAGGCGCCGGTGATGAAGGCCAGATAGTTGGGGCCGCCCTGCATGCGCTCCAGCACCTCGGCCTCGGCCTCGTAGGAGGTGGCCCGCAGCCGCGATTTGGGCAGCACGGCCACATGGATCTCGGCGATCATGGTCGTCAGGCGGACCTCCTCGCTGGAGGAGTCGAGCACCAGGGAGCCGGTCTCGGCGATGCCCAGGTCGCAGACGGTGAAGCCGATGTCGATGCCCGCCAGGCGCGAACGCATGCCGGAATCGATGAGCTCGAAGCCCTTGTCCTTGCAGAGCTTGGCGAAGGCCGTGAACTCCTTCTTGGCCAGGGCGGGCGCGGCGATGACCTTGGTCTGCTTCTCGTCGCACAGGGCCTGGCCCTGCCCGGACAAGGGCAGCTCGCAGCCCGAGACGAGCAACTGGCAGGCCTGCTTCCTGTCGCACAGGTCCACGGCGTAGGCGAAGGCCTCGGCGAGGCTGCCGACCTCGGAAACCTTGGCCGACACCGCCGTCGCCTTCTTGACGAAGGTCTCCAGGGCGTTTGTCGTGGTCGTCATGGTCGTTACTCCTTTGCGGTGCGCCCGCGGCCCGGGGCGCAGGCCCCGGGCCGCGGGACGGCGCCGGTTGATTCCGTCCCGCCCGCGCGGCCTCAGCCCTTGCGCAGGACCTCCACGGTGGTTCGCGCGATCTCCAGTTCCTCGTTGGTGCGCACGACGAGCACGTCCACGCGGCTCTGGGGGGCGGCGATGCGCATCCACTCGCCCGCGCGGCCCGCGTTGGCCGCCGGGTCGAGGACGATGCCCAGGCTCTCCAGGCCCTGGAGCACCCCGGCGCGCACGTCGGGGTCGTTCTCGCCGATGCCCGCGGTGAAGACCACGGCGTCCACCCGGCCCAGGGCCGCGAAGTAGGCCCCCACATACTTGCGGATGCGGTAGGTGAACATCTCGAAGGCCAGCTGGGCGCGCTCGTCGCCCTTGGCCCGGGCGGCGTGGATGTCGCGCATGTCGTTCATGCCGCAGATGCCCTTCAGGCCGCTTTGCTTGTTGAGCATGGCGTCGATCTGCACGACGTCCATGCCGGTCTGCTCGGCGATGAAGGGGATGATGGCCGGGTCGATGTCGCCGCAGCGGGTGCCCATCATCACGCCGGCCAGGGGCGTCAGGCCCATGGAGGTGTCCACGCAGCGCCCGGCCTTGACGGCGGACAGGCTGCACCCGTTGCCCAGGTGGGCGATGATCAGGTTCAGCTCCTCGGGGACCCTGCCCAGCAGGCGCGCGGTCTCCTTGGCGATGAACTTGTGCGAGGTGCCGTGGAAGCCGTAGCGCCGGATGCGGTGGCGCTCGTACATCTCGTAGGGCAGCGGATAGATGAAGGCCTGGGCGGGCATGGTCTGGTGGAACTCGGTGTCGAAGACGGCCACCTGGGGCACGCCCGGCATGAGCTCCTGGGCCACCTCGATGCCGGCCAGGTTGGCCGGGTTGTGCAGCGGGCCGATGGGGATGTTGGCGCGGATGGCGTCCTTCACGGCGTCGTCCACGGCCAGGGGCATGTACAGGGTCTCCCCGCCCTGGAGCACGCGGTGGCCCACGGCGTATATCTCGCCCATGTCGGCCACGGCGCCCAGCTCGGGGTCGGTCAGCAGGCCCACCAGCAGGTTCATGCCCTGCTTGTGGTCGGCGATGGGCTGCTCGATGGTCTTCCTGGCCTCGGCGTCGGTGCCGGGGGCCTTCTTGTGGGTCAGCGCGCCCAGGGGCTCCCCGATGCGCTCGACGATGCCCGAGGCCAGCACGGCCCGGGTCTGCATGTCCAGGAGCTGGTATTTGATGGATGAACTTCCGGAATTGATGACAAGAACTTTCATGACTAGATGAGCCCCTTCTCGGCCTGGGCCTGGATGGCGGTAATGGCCACGGTGTTGACGATGTCGGGCACGGTGCAGCCGCGCGAGAGGTCGTTGACGGGCTTGTTCAGCCCCTGGAGCACCGGGCCGATGGCCACGGCGCCCGCGCTGCGCTGCACGGCCTTGTAGGTGTTGTTGCCGGTGTTCAGGTCGGGGAAGACGAACACCGTGGCGCGGCCGGCCACGTCGGAGCCGGGCATCTTGGTCCTGGCGACCTCGGGGTCCACGGCGGCGTCGAACTGGAGCGGCCCCTCCACGGGGAAGCGCCCGGCGGCCCGCTGGCGGGCAAGCTCCGTGGCCCGGGTGACCTTCTCCACGTCCTCGCCGGAGCCGGACTTGCCGGTGGAGTACGAGAGCATGGCCACGCGCGGCTCGATGCCGAAGACCCGCGCCGTCTCCGCCGAGGACAGGGCGATCTCGGCCAGCTGCTCGGCGTTGGGGTTGGGGATCACGGCGCAGTCGCCGTAGACGTGCACCCGGTCGCGCAGGCACATCAGGAACACGCTGGACACCAGCCCCGCCCCGGGCTTGGTCTTCACGAACTCGAAGGCCGGGCGGATGGTGTGGGCCGTGGTGTTCTCCGCGCCGGAGACCATGCCGTCGGCCTGGCCGAGGTGGACCATCATCGTCCCGAAGTAGGTCGGGTCGAGCATCCGGTCGCGGGCGTCCTCCTCGCGGATGCCCTTGTGCCGGCGGGCCTCGAAGTAGGCGTGGGCGTACTCGTCCAGCAGCGGGCTGGAATTGGGGCACACGAAGTCCACCCCCGGGCCCAGGGCCAGGCCCAGCTCGGAGATGCGCGCCTCCATGCGCGCGCAGTCGCCAAGCAGCACCAGGTCGGCCACGCCCCGGCGCGACAGGATGTCCGCCGCGCGCAGGATGCGCTCGCTCTCGCCCTCGGGCAGCACGATGCGCATCTTGTGCGACTTGGCGCGCTCGACCAGGGTGTACTCGAACATCTTGGGCGTGACCTTGCCCGAGCGGGCCTGCCCCAGGCGCTCGCGCAGTTCGGCCACGTCCACGCAGGCCTCGAAGTTGCCCAGGGCCGAGGCGATCTTGCGCTCGTCCTCGGGGCCGATGCGCCCGTACAGCTCGGAGAGCAGCCGCGTGGTCTTGAAGGTGTTGCCCTCGGCGCTGAGGATGGGCACGGGCACGCCCGTCCAGCCCTCGATGAGCCGGTGCACGTTCACCGAGGGCGTGAGGCCGCCGGTGAGCAGGATGCCGGAAATATCGGGATAGGAGGCCGAAAGCCGGGAGGCCAGGCTGGCCAGGATGATGTCCTCGCGGTCGCCGGGGGTGATGATCAGGCTGCCCTGCTGGATGTACTCCAGGAAGTTGCCCACCTGCATGGCGGCGATGACGTAGTCCTCCACCAGGGTGTCCAGGCGGCCGTGGCCGTAGAGCACGTCGGCGCTCAGCCACTTGCGCACGTCGCCCATGGTCGGGTTGCCCAGGCTGGCGTCCTCGGGGATGGAGTAGACCAGCAGCGGCTGCTTGGTGCGCAGCTGGCTGCGCAGGCCCCGGGCGATGGACGTGGCGGCCTCGGCCTCCACGCGGTTGATCACGCAGCCGACCAGGTCCAGCCCCTTCTCCTCCAGGGCCTCGATGACCAGCTGGGTGGAGTCCAGGACCTCCCTCTCGCTCTTGCCGCGGCCGCTGGCGACCAGCAGCACCGGGGCGCCCAGGTTCGCGGCGATGTCGGCGTTGATCTCGAACTCGAAGGCCGGGTTCTTGCCCTGAAAATCGGTGCCCTCGCAGAGCACGAAATCGTATTCGGACTCCAGGGCCTTGTACTTGTTCAGGATGCTTTCCAGAAGCAGGGCATGGCGGCCGGTGTTGATGAGCTCGCGGGCCTCGCTCAGGGTGTAGGCGTAGGTCGCCTCGTAGGGCACGTCCAGGTTGAAATGGGTCAGGATCAGGCGGATGTCGTGGTCGGGCTTGCCGTCCACATTGTCGTTGATGATCGGCCTGAAGAAGGCAACCTTGCGGACCTTGCCTAGCAGCAGTTGCATCACGCCGAGCGCAATGGCGGACTTGCCGCTGCGCGTCTCGGTGGCCGTGATGTAGAGGTTGTTGGACATCGCTTTTCGTTCTCCTTGTCCTTTGAAGCGGCCGGGGCGGGCCACACGCCCGCCCCGGCCCGGATCAGTCGATGGTTTCGGCGTATATCTCCACCGGGTGGCGCACCGCGATGCGGTCGCCCCCCTGGGACAACATGTCGCTTATCTGCATCATGCACGCGGGGCAACCCGTGGCGACCACGTCGGCCTTGGAGGCCACGATGTTGTCGCGCTTGCGGCGGCCGATGCTGCGCGAAACCTCGTAGTGGGCCAGGTTGAAGCTGCCGCCGCAGCCGCAGCAGCGGTCGGCCTCGGCCATTTCCACCAGCTCGTAGTCGCGGTTGGCGGACAGCAGGGTGCGCGGCTGGCTGCGCACGCCCAGGCTCTTGGCCAGGTGGCAGGGGTCGTGCACGGTGACGCGCGTCCCGCCGGTGGGCTTGTCCACGGCGGTCACGCCCACCTTGTCCACCAGGAACTGGTTCACGTCCATGGCCTTCTCGGACATGGCCAGCACCTGGGCGCGGGTGGTGGCGTCGAAGCCGTCCAGGAACTTGGGCCACATTTCCTTGATGGTCGCCGTGCAGGTGGCGCACGGGGTGATCAGCACGTCATAGGCGCCCTTGGCGAAGACCCTGGCGTTGGCCGTCACGAGCTTCTCGTAGGACTCGCGGTCGCCCGAGGACAGCGCGGGGATGCCGCAGCAGGCCTGCCCGGCGGGCATGAAGACCCCCACCCCGTGGTGGGCCATGACCTTGAGCACCGCGTGGCCGATGCGCGGGAACATCTTGTCCACCACGCAGCCCGGGAAGAAGGCCACCTTGAGCCCCGAGGCGCCGGGGGCGCTGTCCAGCGACGGCACGGCGCCGTGCAGCGGCTCCTTGGCCAGGGACAGGAAGTGCCGGTCGCCGATGACCGGCGAGAGCCACTGGGAGCACGACGAGCCGATGAGGTCGTTCACGGGCTTGCTGAACACGCCCTGGAACCGCGCGGCCACGCTCACCAGCGCGTTGAACAGCCCCGGACGGGTCAGCATGCCCTTTAGGATCACCTTCTTGACCGGAGACAGGCCCATGTAGGTGTTCACGATGATGCGGGCCTTGAGGAAGATGTCCATGATCTTCACGCCGCTCGGGCAGTTGGCCGCGCAGGAGCCGCACAACAGGCATTTGTTGAGCTTCTCCTGCACGCCCTTGGCGTCGGCGATCATCTCCTTGGCCAGGTTCTCCAGCAGCGCGATCTTGCCGCGCGTCACGTCCGCCTCGTTGAGCGACTCCGCGAACACCGGACAGACCGCCTGGCACATCCCGCACTTCATGCAGGCCACCATCTGGTCGTCCAGCTCCTGGAGCATCTGGGCGAGCTTGTGCAAATCGGCCATGCCCCTACCCTCCGATGATCTTGCCGGGGTTGAGGATGCCCTTGGGATCCACGGCTTTCTTGAGGGCCTTGGCGTAGGCGATGGTGGCGGCGGAGGTCTCCTTCTCCAGCCACTTGGACTTGGCCAGCCCGATGCCGTGCTCACCCGACAGGGTGCCCTTGAGGGACAGGGCCACGTCGAAGATCTCGTCCACGGCCTCTTCCACGCGGTGGAACTCGTTCTTGTCGCGCTTGTCGCACATGATGGTCGGGTGCAGGTTGCCGTCGCCCGCGTGGCCGAAGGTGCCGATGGTCAGGTCGTACTTCCTGGCGATGGCGTTGATGGCCTTGATCATGGCCGGGATCTTGGAGCGCGGCACGGTGGCGTCCTCAAGGACGGTGGTCGGCTTGGCGCGGGCCAGGGCGGGCAGCGCGGCGCGGCGGGCTTCCCACAGCTTGTTGCGCTCGGCCTCGTCCTTGGCGGCCTTGACCTCGGTGGCCCCGGTCTTCTTGCAGATGGCCACGACCTTCTCGGCCTCCTCGACCACCTGCCCGGGGTGGCCGTCCACCTCGATGAGCAGGATGGCCTGGGCGTCGCGGGGCAGCCCGGCCTTGGTGAAGTCCTCGACCAAGTTGATGGTCACGTTGTCCAGAAGCTCCAGGGTGCAGGGCACGATCTTGGCGGCGATGATGGCCGCCACGGTGGCCGACGCCTTGTCCACGTCGTCGAACAGGGCCATCATGGCCTTGTTCGCCGCAGGCGGCGGCACGAGCTTCAGGATGATCTCGTTGAACACGCCCAGGGTGCCCTCGCTGGCCACCTGGAGCGCCGAGAGGTTCAGGCCGGTGACGCACTTGACCGTGCGCGACCCGGACTTGACCAGCTCGCCGTTCACATCGAAAAAGTCCACGCCCATGACGTAGTCCTTGGTCACGCCGTATTTCAGGCCGCGCAGGCCCCCGGCGTTCTCGGCCACGTTGCCGCCCAGGGTGGACACGGCCTGGGAGCCCGGATCGGGCGGATAGAACAGGCCGCGCCGGGCGACCTCGGCGGCGAACCGGGCGGTGACCACGCCGGGCTGGACCACGGCGTAGAGGTCCTCCTCGTTGATCTCCACGATCTTGTTCAGGGCGTTGGTCAACAAGACGATGCCGCCCTTGGAGGGGATGGTGCCGCCCGAGAGGTTGGTGCCGGCACCGCGCGGAGTCACGGGCAGGCCGTTCTCGTTGCACAACCGCACAACCTTGCCCAGCTCCTCGCTGCTGGTCGGGCGCACGGCAAGGTCGGGAACAACCGGGTCGAGGACGGCGGAATCGTAGGAGTACGAGTGCCGGTCGGCCTCGCTCTCCAGCACGTTCTCCTTGCCGACGATGGCCTGGAATTCCTTGATCAACGCATTGCTGGGCATGATGGATCTCTCTCCTGGAATGCCGCGATTCCGTTGTGTGGTGAATCTCCGCCGGGGCCGGGCTGGCCCGGCCCCGGCGGATGCTTTCAATTGCCTGTCAGTCTGCCGGGCCTAGAACAGGTGCGGCAGGAACACGAAGGACATCAGGCTGGCCACGATGCCCACGACGACGCCGTAGAGCAGGAAGGGCCACACGGTGCGGCGCAGGATCGGGCCTTCCATGCCGGACAGGCCCACCACGGCGCACACGGCCACGATGTTGTGGATGCAGATCATGTTGCCCATGGCGCCGCCCACGGCCTGCGCGGCCACGATGATCTGGCGCGGCAGGTCGAGCTGCGCCGCCACGCCCCACTGGAACTCGGCGAACAGCAGGTCGGACACGGTGTTGGAGCCGGTGATGAACGCGCCAAGGCCGCCCACATAGGAGGCGACCATCGGCCAGGCGTTGCCCGCGATGCCCGCCACGGCCTGGGCCATGGCCAGGGGCATGGAGGGGTAGCCGCCGGGGTTCAGGGCCGCGTCGGCCACGCCGGAGCCGCGGAAGATGGAAACCAGCGCCACGGCGAAGAACAGGGCGATGGTCGGGTTCTTCATCTTGGCGAAGGACTCGACCCAGGCCTTCTTGGCCGCGTCGCCGGGCATGCCGTGGATGAGGATGGTCAACAGGGCCACCAGCATGAACGGCACGGTGCCGGGCAGGTAGAGGTAGGCGATGGAGGCGGACACGCCCTTGAAGCCCATGATGTCGGTGAAGGCGATGCTCTGGGCGGCCAGCCAGCCCTTGAGCCCCAGCTCGGGGATGCGGGTCAGCACCAGGATCAGGCCGATGAGGATGTAGGGCAGCCAGGCCTTGAACTGGCTCATGTGAGCCTTGAACTCGCAGGTGTCGGAACCCTTGATTTCGCCGGTCCACTCGGGGTCCCACTTGTCGACGGGGCCGAAGTCCCAGGTGTCCTTGGGCACGCAGAAGCCCTTCTTGGCGCCGGCGACGATGATGCCCAGGCCCACCAGGCCGCCGATGAGCGAGGGGAACTCGGGGCCCACGGTCCAGGCGAAGATCATGTAAGGCACGGTGAAGGACACGGCGGCGAACATGCAGAACTTCCAGGCCTTGAAGCCGTCGCTCCAGGAGCGCTTGGGCCCGAAGAAGCGGGTGAGGAAGCCGAGCATGAACACCGGCAGGATGAAGATCATGGGCAGGTGCAGCAGGGTCGCCCAGTGGCCGATGACGGCGTTGAACTCGCCCATGGAGGAGAAGTTCAGGCCGGGCACGGTGTTCACGGCCTCGGTGACCAGGGGGTTCAGGAACTTCAGGCCGAGCAGGATGGGCGTGCCCACGGCGCCGAAGGTCACCGGGAAGGAGTTGAACACCAGGCAGATGACCGCGGCGGCCAGGGGCGGGAAGCCCAGGCTGAGCAGCAGCGGGGCCGCCAGGGCCGCCGGGGTGCCGAAGCCCGCCGCGCCCTCGATGAAGGCCGCGAACATGTAGCCGATGATGATGGCCTGCACGCGCCGGTCGGCGGAGACGTTCTGCATCCCGTACTGGATGGTCTCCATGCCGCCGGAGTATTTGAGGGTATACAGGATGATGATGGCGCCGAAGACGATGATCAGGATGCCCACGGCGGTGACCACGCCCTGCAGGGACAGGGCCGCCAGGTAGCTCACGGGCAGATTCCAGGCCGTCAGGCCGCCAAGGACGCACACCAGCCAGGCCAGGGGCATGGCTTTGGTGGCGGGCCAGCGCAGGCCCACCATCAGGACCAGGGCCACTGCGATGGGCAGGGCCGCGACCAGTGCCAGAACACCAATTGACATAACAGGCTCCTTGAAAGGGGGTTGAGGGTGAACGAAAAGCGCCTCTGGTTAAACAAGGAATGTGCCAATTGGTGTCTGGGCGAGAAGAAGCAGTTATGACAGCCAGATAGAGATACAGCGCCGGATGATGGCCCGAGGACCGCACCGGGCAGTCCGAAAAAACGGACGGCCCCGGAGCCGGGGGCCCGGGCCGGGGCCCGGGGAGGTGCAAAAACGGTTTCCCGAGTCTGACTCTACCAAAGTGCGGGCCAATGGCAAGGAGCCCCCGATTCCGGACTCCGGGGCCTGTCCGGAAAACAGGACAGCCGCGCGGCGGGGCGCGGAGCCTGGAAAAAACGGGGCGGCGCCGTGGCGCCGCCCCGCGTCAGGACGTTTCCGGGGCCGACCGCGCTACTTGCCGGCGCGGCCGTCGTCGCAGGCCTTGCCCGCCTTGTGGGCGTGCTCGGCCACCGTCGCCGCCTCGCAGCCCTCGCCCTTGTCGGCGGGAGCCTGGGCGGACGCGCCCGCTCCGGGCGTCGTGATGGGCGCGGCCTCGGCCATGTTGCGCAGCATCTCGTAGCGCACGAGGTAGTCGGCCTCGATGCGCGCGCGCAGCTTCCTGGATTCCTCGGGGAAGCTCCGCTCGAGCTGGCCGTAGCGGTTTTCGCCGGAGAGGAACTCCTGGAGGCTGCCGTCGGGGGCCTTGGACTCCAGGATGAACGGGTTCTTGCCCTCGTCGGCCAGCTGGGGGTTGAAGCGGTACAGCGGCCAGTAGCCGGACTTCACGGCCAGCTCCTGCTCGAGCTGGGTCTTGCCCATGCCCTTGCGGATGCCCTGGTTGATGCACGGCGCGTAGGCGATGAGCAGCGAGGGACCGGGGTAGGCCTCGGCCTCGGCCAGGGCCTTCATGAACTGCTGCTTGTTGGCGCCCATGGCCACGGAGGCCACATAGACGTAGCCGTAGGTCATGGCCATGCGGCCCAGGTCCTTCTTGCCGGTCTTCTTGCCCGAGGCGGCGAACTTGGCGATGGAGCCCACCGGGGTGGCCTTGGAGGACTGGCCGCCGGTGTTGGAGTAGACCTCGGTGTCCATGACCAGGACGTTGATGTCCTCGCCGGAGGCCAGGACGTGGTCCAGGCCGCCGTAGCCGATGTCGTAGGCCCAGCCGTCGCCGCCGAAGATCCACACGGACTTCTTGGTGAACAGGTCGTCCATGCCCGCGATCTCGCGCAGGGACTCGGGGCCGTGGCAGGTGCAGACCAGGTCGCGGATCTGGTCGCCGTACTCGCGGGACTTCTCGGCGTCGTCCTTGTTCTCGAGCCAGCCGCGCATGGCGGCGGCCAGGTCCTCGGGCAGGTCGCCGCCCTCCAGGGCCTTGGCCACGAGCTGGGCCAGCTTGGCGCGGCGCTGCTTCACGGCCATGCCCATGCCGAAGCCGAACTCGGCGGCGTCCTCGAACAGGCTGTTGCCCCAGGTGGGGCCGTGGCCGTCGCGGTTGACGCAATACGGCGTGGTGGGCGCGCTGGCGCCCCAGATGGAGGAGCAGCCCGTGGCGTTGGCCACGATCATCCGCTCGCCGAAGAGCTGGGTGAGGACCTTGACGTAGGGGGTCTCGCCGCAACCGGCGCAGGCGCCGGAGAACTCCATCAGTGGGGTGTAGAGCTGGCTGCCCTTGACGGTCTCGCGCTTGAGCAGGCCCTCCTTGGGGGCGATGTGCGCCTCGGCGAAGGCCAGGTTGGGCACCTGCTCGGGGGTCTGGGTGTCGATGGGCCGCATGACCAGGGCCTTCTCCTTGGACGGGCAGATGTCGGCGCAGTTGCCGCAGCCCAGGCAGTCCTCGGCGTAGACCTGCATGCGGAAGCGCAGGCCCTTGAGCTCCTTGCCCTTGGCCTCCAGGGTGGCGAAGGAGGCCGGGGCGCCCTCAAGCTCCTCTTCGGTGGCCAGCACGGGGCGGATGGCCGCGTGGGGGCAGACGAAGGAGCACTGGTTGCACTGGATGCAGTTGTCGGCGATCCACTCGGGCACGTTGATGGCCACGCCGCGCTTCTCGAACTGCGAGGTGGCGACGGGGAACAGGCCGTCGGGCTCGAAGGCCGACACGGGCAGGCTGTCGCCCTTCTGGGCCAGGATGGGCCGGACCACATCCTTGATGAAGTCGGGGTCGGCGTCGTGGGCGGCGGCGGCGTCGCCAGCCTGGGCCCAGGCGGCGGGCACGGCGATCTCGTTGAGGGCGCCCGCGGCGGCGTCCACGGCGGCGTGGTTCATGTTGACGATCTTGTCGCCCTTCTTGCCGTAGGTCTTCTTGATGGCGTCCTTGAGCAGGGCCACGGCCTTCTCGAAGGGCAGCACACCGGCCAGCTTGAAGAAGGCGGTCTGCATGACCATGTTGATGCGCCCGCCCAGGCCGGCCTCGGAGGCGATCTTCACGGCGTCGACGGTGTAGAACTTGAGGTTCTTGCGGGCGATCTGGCGGCGCAGGGCGGCGGGCAGCTTCTCCTGCATCTCCTCCACGGTCCAGGGGCAGTTGAGCACGAAGGTGCCGCCGTCCTTGATGCTGGCCAGCAGGTCGTACTGGTTCACGTAGGCCGGGTTGTGGCAGGCGACGTAGTCGGCGCTGGTGACCAGATAGGTCGACTGGATGGGCTTCTCGCCAAAGCGCAGGTGCGACACGGTGATGCCGCCGGACTTCTTGGAATCGTAGGCGAAGTAGCCCTGGGCGTAGAGGTCGGTGTTGTCGCCGATGATCTTGATGGCGCTCTTGTTGGCGCCCACGGTGCCGTCGGAGCCAAGGCCCCAGAACTGGCACTGCACGGTGCCCGCCGGGGTGGTGTCGATGACCTCCTCCACGTCGAGGGAGGAGTGGGTCACGTCGTCCACGATGCCCACGGTGAAGTGGTTCCGGGGCTGGGTGGCCAGCATGTTGTCGAACACGGCCTTGCCCATGGCCGGGGTGAATTCCTTGGAGCCCAGCCCGTAGCGGCCGGCCACCAGGGTCGGGGCGCTGCCGTGCTGCATGAAGGCGGTGCACACGTCCTGGTAGAGCGGGTCGCCCAGGGCGCCGGGCTCCTTGGTGCGGTCAAGCACGGTCACGCAGCCGCAGGTGGCGGGCAGGGCGGCCAGGAAGGCGTCGCTGACGAACGGCCGGAACAGGCGGATCTTGAGCAGGCCCACGCGCTGGCCCTGGGCGTTCAGGTAGTTGACCACCTCTTCCAGGGTCTCGCAGGAGGAGCCCATGGCGATGACCACGCGGTCGGCCTCGGGGTGGCCGACGTAGTCGAACAGGTGGTACTTGCGCCCGGTGATGGAGGCCACCTTCTTCATGCTGGAGGCCACGATGCCGGGCACGTCGTTGTAGTAAGGGTTGGCCGCCTCGCGCCCCTGGAAGTAGATGTCCGGGTTCTGGGCGGTGCCGCGGATCTCGGGGTGCTCGGGGTTCATGCCCCGGGCGCGGAAGTCCTCGATGGCCTGCCAGTTGACGATCTTGCGGATGTCCTCGTAGTCGATGACCTCGACCTTCTGGATCTCGTGGGAGGTGCGGAAGCCGTCGAAGAAGTGCAGGAAGGGCACGCTGGATTCGATGGCCGCCAGGTGGGCCACCAGGGCCATGTCCATGGCTTCCTGGACCGAGCCCGAGGCCAGCATGGCGAAGCCGGTCTGGCGGCAGGCCATGACATCCTGGTGGTCGCCGAAGATGGACAGGGCGTGGGCGGCCACGGCGCGGGCGGTGACGTGGAACACGCCGGGCAGAAGCTCGCCGGAAATCTTGTACATGTTGGGGATCATCAGCAGCAGGCCCTGGGAGGCGGTGAACGTGCTGGTCAGCGCGCCTGCGGCCAGCATGCCGTGCACCGCGCCCGCGGCGCCCGCCTCGGACTGCATCTGCTTCACGTCGCAGGTCTGCCCGAACAGGTTCAGGCGGCCCTGGGCGGCCCAGTCGTCGGCCAGCTCGCCCATGGGCGTGGACGGGGTGATGGGATAGATGGCGGCGCAGTCGGACAGCGCATAGGCGATATGCGCGGCTGCGGTGTTGCCGTCCATCGTCTTCATGTTTTTCGACATAGGAACCTCTCCTTATTTTGGATCAGAAAGACGTCGATGCGGGTATCGGCCCCGGGCCGGACCTCCGCCGGCCCGACCCTCCCGCAAACAAGAAACGTGCCAGCCCCCGGCGAGCGAGTGGTAATACAAACGGAGACTGTTTGTCCACTCAAACAATGTATCCCAGTCCCCAAAACCGGCCTGCGTGTCCGAAATCCCGGACAGGTGGATCATCTTCCATCTTTACCAGGAACGCGGCCCAGGGCAAGCCTCCAATCGGTGAACGGTCCCGCTGCCTCGGCGACCGCCCTGCCCCCGGCGCCGGTGGCGTCGGCCCCCGCGCCTTGCGCCCCGCCGCTTCGCCGCCCCGCCGCTTCGCCGCTTCGCCGCTTCGCTACTCCGGAACCTGGCCGATGCCGTTCTTCTTCAGCAGGGCATAGAAATGCGAGCGCGACAGGCCCGAATCGCGCAGGATGGCCTTGGTGTTGGCCCCGTGCATGGCCAGGAGGTACTCCAGGTAGCGCCGCTCCATCTCGTTCTTGAACTCCTTGAGCGAGGGCGTGCTCCGGACGAAGAAGGCGTCCATGGCCGCGATCATGGCGTCCGCCGCGGGGGCGGGGTCTTGGGGGCGGGCCTCGCCCTGCGGGCGCTGCGCGCCGTCCGCCGCGGCCGCGGCCGGGGCCGCGTCCGGATCTCCGGACCCGGGCCGGGGCTCCCGGGGCGCCCCCTCCGGCCTGCCCAGGGACGCCTTGGTCACCTGGATGCGCACCTCCTGGGGCAGGTGCATGGCATACAGGGTGCGCTCCTCCCCGGCGGCGACAAAGGCGCGTTCGAGCACGTTGAACAGCTCGCGCACGTTGCCCGGCCAGCGGTAGGCCGCCAGAACATCGAAGAAGTCCGAGCCGAAGCCCTTGAGGGGCATGCCGTACTGCTCGCACAGGCGGCTGACGTGGAACAGGGCCAGGGGCTTCAGGTCGGCCTTGCGCGTGCGCAGGGGCGGCAGGTGGACGCTCAGGGTCTTCAGGCGGAAGAGCAGGTCCTCGCGGAAGGTTCCGGCCTGGACCATGGCTTCGAGGTTGCGGTTGGTGGCGGCCACGATGCGGAAATCGCTCTCCACCTCGCGGGTCTCGCCCACGGGGCGGAAGCGTTTCTCCTGGAGCACGCGCAGGAAGGACTTCTGCAACGCCAGGGGCATCTCGCCCACCTCGTCCAGGAACAGGGTCCCGCCGTCGGCCAGCCGGACCAGCCCGATGCGGTCCTCGTTGGCCCCGGTGAAGGCGCCCTTGCGGTGGCCGAACAGGGTGGACTCCACCAGGGTCTCCGTCAGGGCGGCGCAGTCCACCACGACGAAACGGCCCTCGCCGCGCGGGCTGTTCTCGTGGATGGTCCGCGCGGCCAGCTCCTTGCCCGTGCCCGTTTCGCCGGTGATGAGCGCGCCGGAGTGGCTGCGCGCGGCCTGGGCGATGAAATCGAAGACCTGCTTCATGGCCGGACCGCGCCCGACCATGTGCTCCAGGTTGAGCGCGACCACGGGCGCCGCGCCGCGCCGCTCCTGGCGGTATTTCAGCGCCCGCTGGATGGAGAGCATGGTCTGCTTGATGGGCGAGGGCTTGACCAGGTAGTCCCAGACCCCGCGCTGGATGGCCAGCTCGGCGCCGTCGGGGTCGCCCTGGCCGGTGAGGATGATGACCTCGGGCGCCCCGGGGGCGGCCTTGATCTCGGGCAGGCGCTCCAGGCCGTTGCCGTCGGGCAGGCGCACGTCCAGGAACACGAGGTCGAACCCGCCGCCCCCCAGGGCGGCCAGGCCCTCGGCCAGGGTGCCCGCCGCCTCGCAGGCCAGCATCATCCGCGAAACGAGGCTGCACATGGTTCCGCGCACCTCGGGGTCATCGTCGATGACCAGGATGCGGCTGCCCATGAGATTGTCGGCGCTAGTCGTCATCGGTCCGCAACACCTCGCGCAGGGCTTGGGAAAGGATGTTCCTGTCGTAGGGCTTGAGCAGGATGCGCGCCACGTTGGGCAGGTCCGCGGCCAGGGTCACGGCGCGCTCGCGCCCCGAAACCATCAGCACCGGCACGTCGGGCATGCGCCGCTCCAGCTCCCGGGCCAGCTCCACGCCGGACAGCCCGGGCATGTCGAAATCCGTGATCACCGCGTCGAAGCCGTCGGGGTCGCCGTCCACGGCCTCCAGGGCCTCGCGGGCGTCGCGCGCGGGGGTCACCGTGTAGCCCAGCGATTCCAGAACCCGGGGGATGGTCTCGTACTGGTCCTCGTCGTCCTCCACGAACAGGACGTGCCCGCTGCCGGTCTGGGCATCGGCCGGGGCCAGGGCGCGCAGGGCGGCCCCGGCCTCGGTCACGGGGATGTGCACCGTGAAGGCCGTGCGCTCGCGGGGGGCGCTCTCCACCTCGATGGACCCCCGGTGGCCCTTGATGATGCCCATGACCACCGCCAGGCCCAGGCCCGTGCCCTCGGCCTTGCCCTTGGTGGTGAAGAACGGGTCGAAGATCTTGTCCACGATGGCCGGGGAGACCCCGGGGCCGTTGTCCACCACCTGGAAACGAAGGTAGCATCCCGGGGCCACGTTGCGCAATTCCGCCGCCGAGGGGTCCAGCTCGACGGCGTCGAGGTGGATCTCCATGCGCCCGCCGGTGTCGCGCAGGGCCTGGAAGGCGTTGGTGGTCAGGTTCATCACGATCTGGTTGATCTGCGCGGGGTCGGCCATTACCGGGGGCAGGTCCTCGCGCACATGGGAGACGATCTCGATATTGCGCGGCAGGGACGCCTTGAGCAGACCCAGGGCGTCGCGCAGCACCTCCGGGAAGGACGTGGGCTGGAAGCCCTCCTGCGACGGCTTGGAGAAGGTCAGGATCTGCTTGACCAGCCCGCTGCCGCGCCGCGCCGCGCGCAGGCAGCGCTCCAGGTCCTGCCCGGCGGCGGACTCGGGGTCGATGTCCATGAGCGCCAGCTCGGTGGAGTTGATGATCGAGGTCAGGATGTTGTTGAAATCGTGGGCGATACCCCCGGCCAGGGTGCCGATGGCCTCCATCTTCTGCGATTGCAGGAGCTGGCGTTCCAGGTTGGCCTCGCGGGTCACGTCCTCGGCGGTGGACAGCGTGCCGACCACGGCCCCGCGCTTGTCGCGCAGGGGGACCTTGCGGATCTCGAGCATCCGGCCCTCGCCCCAGGCGTTGTGCACCAGCCTGCGCGCCCGGGGCATGGGCCGCTCGGTGCGGATGACCTCGCGGTCGCGCGCGCTGACCCAGGCCGCGAACTCGCGCGGCGGCAGGAGCACGTCGTCGGTGCGCCCGCGCACCCCGGGCACCTCGTCGATGCCGAAGAACTCGCTGAAATAGCGGTTGGCGCCCAGGTAGCGCTGCCGCCGGTCCTTCCAGCAAACCAGCTGGGGGATGGTGTCCATGAGGATTTCCTGGAAGGACAGCTGGTCGTGCATGGTCCGCTCGGCCTCGCGGCGGCGCATGATGTTCAGGGCCAGCAGCACCAGGATGCCCAGCAGCAAAACGAAGCCGACCGCGATGGTCCACGCGATCTGCTTGTCCAGCTCGTAGAAGGCCTTGGGCTCGTTGATGATCAGGCTGTCCGGGGGCAGGGCCTCGGGGGAGATGCGCTGGCGCTGGAGCTCGTTGTAGTCGAAGCCGAAGCGGGTTTCGGCGTCGTAGATCACCGGCAGCTCGGACAGGGGCGTCCCGGAGAGCAGCTTCAGGGCCATGTCCGCCGCGCGGCGGCCGTGGGCGGGGCCCGAGATGAGCTTGCCGCCCACGATGCCGTGGCCAAGCAGGAACTCCCAGCTCGAATACAGGGGCGCGTCGGTGTTGGCGCGCACGATGTCGAGCACCTCCTGGGCCGAGGCGAAGCGCCCGCCCACGCTCTGGTAGAACGGGATGAAGTAGTAGAACGTGTCCGCCGGGGCCTCGCGCACCCGGGCCCGGATCTCCTCCAGGCTGAACTGGGTCCAGGCCTCGAAGGCCAGCCGCCCGCCGAAGGTCGTGGCGCCCTCGCGCACCTGGTTCAGGATGGCCAGCCCCGTGCCCGAGCGGTCGCCGATGGCCACCACCCGGCTGCGCCCGGGGTGCAGGCGCAGGGCCAGGGCCAGGGTCTGGGCCACGTCGTAGTTTTCCACCACGCCGGTGATGGCCCGGCCCGCGATGCGCTCGGGGTGGAAGTCGTTGACGCCGCAAAAGACCACCGGAACGCCCGGGAACAGGTGGTCGCCGTAGTCGAGGATGAAATCGAAGGCGTTGTTGTCCGACACCAGGACCAGGTCGAAGCGCGTGTCGCTGAACTTGCGGGCGTAGAGGTCCACCAGCAGCGGGCGCACGAGCTCCAGCTCGTATTTCTTGAAATCCTGGTATTCCACCTGGACCTCGATGTCCGGGTGGTGGTCCAGCACCTCGCGGATGCCGCGCAGGATATCGTCGGACCAGGCGTAGCCCTGGTGGTAGGAGTTCAGGTAGAGCACCCGGGCGCGCAGGCTGCTGGACACCGTGTGCACAGGGCGCAGCGGCGGGTCGGGCGGCAGGTCGGGCTCCAGGGACAGGGCCCGCGCCACGGGGACGCCCCTCCAGTCCGGAAAAACGGACACAAGCGCAACCCCCAGCAGGGCCAACAGCAGGACAACGGCCCGGAACCGACCCGGAGCGAGAGTAAAAAAGTCTTTCATTCCAGAAACTTCTCCTGCCGACGCGGACATACACGCCCTGGCGCGACGAACCCCGGACTACAAGAAGCGTTCCACCCGCCCCGGCCCGCGGCCGTCCCGTCCGGAGGGGGCGCCCGCGGGGCCGCCGCGCCCGCACCACATCGGCGCCCCATCCGCCCGCCCCGGACGGGCGCCGCAGCGGCCGAGGTCCCAGACAGGCGCGCGGAGTCTCCCCGGTGGACACCCGGGGCCCCGGGCGGCCCTCCGAAAGGGCGTCTCCCTTGCGCTTCACCAGGGAGCTGCCGTCCCGCCGGAGGCCGCCGGGGGCAGGGGCGCCCCCCGGCGCCCCCCGGCGCCCCCCGACGCCCCCCGGCGCCAAGGATACGCGCCCCGGACGGTTCCGGAAAGCCCTTGCCCCACGCGCTCCCGGGGGCCGATTCTGCGCGGCGAGCACAGCGCGGCGGTGCGGGCCTTGCCCCACGCGCCCCCGGGGGCCGACGCGCGGGCCGGGCGCCAGCCGGGCCGGGCGCTGCCTTCGGCCAGGAAAGGCATATCTCCGGCGCCCCGCCAGGACACCGGGCCGCCCCGGCCTCCGGTCCGCATCGCCCCTTGCCTTCGCCCCGTTCCGGTGTCAGAATCAGCGGGCCGGGTGCACCCGGCGTATGCCCCTGCGAACTGCGGACCGAGCGTCGAGAAAGCTCCCCGCCAGTATCCTCCGGGACGGCGGAAACCGTTCCGGAGCGAGCTTCGCAGGGGCTTTTCCTTTGACCGCCCCCCCGCGCCCGCGTCCATGCGTATGACCGCGCCACCC
This sequence comes from Desulfocurvus sp., assembly GCF_023230885.1. GTDB lineage: Bacteria > Desulfobacterota > Desulfovibrionia > Desulfovibrionales > Desulfovibrionaceae > Desulfocurvus. Next base: position 21,240 of record NZ_JALNWM010000017.1, read on the forward strand.
ACGTCCTGACTGCTGACCCGCCCCTCCCCATGTCCGTGCGCAGGCGCGCCGGCGCCCCGCCCCGCCCCAGGGCTTGATACCCGCCCCTCCCCATGTCCGTGCGCAGGCGCGCCCGGCGCCCGCCCGGAGTCAGGAACTTCGCGCCATCCGGCCCGGCGCCAGGCCCAAACCCGGCGCCGACCAAACCCCGACGCCCGGCCTACCCCCGGCGCCCGTGGCTGAAATCGGGGGCGTAGAGCCGCGAGGGCGACCCGGCCCGGTCCTGCGCGGGCAGCACCAGGAAAACCACCTGCCCGCCCCAGCCCCGTCCGGCCACGGCTCCGGCCAGCCCGTCCACGGTGGTGTGCAGCACTGCGCCGTCGGGCCAGCCCACCCGATGCCCGGCCACCACCGGGGTTCCGGGGGCCAGCCCCCCGGCCAGCAGCTCGCGGCGCACCTCCCCGGCCAGGGCCGCCGAAAGGTAGATCGCCAGGGAACAGCCCCGGGCGGCGAACGCGCGCAGGGCCTCGGCCTCGGGAACCGGGGTGCGGCCCGCAACGCGGGTGATGACCAGCGACTGCGTGGCCCCCGGCACGGTGAAGCCCACCCCGGCCAGGGCCGCTGCGGCGAAGGCCGCCGTGACCCCGGGCACGATCTCCCAGGGCACGCCCTCGGCGTCCAGCAGCGCGGCCTGCTCGGCCACTGCCCCATAGAGCGAGGGGTCGCCGGTATGCACGCGCACGGCCAGCCCCCCGGCGCGCACCGTCTCCATGAGCAGCGCGTGGGTCTGCTCCAGGGTCAGGGGCGCCGAGTCCTCCACGCGCGCCCCGGGCCGCGCGCAGGCCACCACCCCGGGCGGCACCAGTGATCCGGCATAAAGCACCAGATCGGCCCGGGCCACCAGGTCGCGGCCCTTGACGGTGATGAGGTCCGGGTCGCCCGGCCCGGCGCCGATGAAATAGACCTGAGTCATGAACAGCTCCTTCGGGGCCGCGCCCCCGCCGATCATGCCGCCGGGCGGCCCCTTTGTCCACGCCCGGGGCGCGGCCGGGGGCGCGGGGGCGGCCGTCCCCCCCACGCCGGGGCCATGCGCGTCCGGAGCGGACCCCGGCTGGCGGCGCTCCTTCGTCCTCTCAATCGGGGGGCCTTGCTGCGGCGCGCCCGGGCCAACCACGCCCCGGGCACCCCGCCCGCACGCCGGGGGCTGGCCGGAGCCCCGGGTGCCGAACATGGAACACAGCCCCCTCAACCGCGCACGCCGGGCCACGCCCCGAACCCCCTTCGCCAGGAGCGGCGACCAGCCCCGGCCCATGTTCCGCCCCGGGAACACCGGCAGGCGGCCCGGCCGCCCGGCCGCCACCCCGCCTTGCACCGGGCAACCTGGCCGCGCCCACGCCCACCCGGCCCGGCGCCCGGTCGGAGGATTCCCGGCCTGCCCGGCCCGGCACCCCTGTTCTCCTTGCTTTGCAAATTCGCTGCGGCCGCCGAGCCGGGACACGCCGAACAGACCCGAAGCCGACACCCGCGCGCGTCCGAAGCAAGGTCGGCCCTGCCCCAGCGCAGCGCCCCCCCGACACCCGCGCGCGCGTCCGAAACAAACCCATATGGCGTCTGGCGTGGCTCATTGATGACCCCCCCGACACCCACGCGCGCGTTCGAAACAAACCAGTTCAGCCATGTCGCCGGTTGCATGCCCATGCTCAAACCCCGCGCACGCCAGGGAGCCCCCGGGGCCCTGTCCACGCTGGCGTCCGGGGCGCTCACCCCGTGCGCGCCGGAGGCAAATGGCCGAGGGTGCGGCGAAGGGGGAACAGGATGATCTCACCCCGCGCGCGCCGGGAGCAAATGCGCCACCACGTCCTCGTCGGCCGCCAGCGCCAAACCCCGTGCGGGAGCCAGCGCCGCGCCACGAAACGAACCAGGGCATGGCCCCGCCAAACCCCGCGCCCCCGGGATCAGCCCGTCCGCCCGAGGGCAAGCCACGCCGCCCCCGGAGGACAGCCCGCCCACCCAAGGCGAACCCACGCCAGCATCCCGAGCCCCGGGACAAACCCCGTGCGCCCCGGGCGCCAGGCAGGCGGCGAGCTGGGCCAGACACTGCCCAGAAACAAGCCCACGCCCCCGGAAGCAAGGCCGCCCGCCTCCCCAGCGTCGCCTTCTCCATTTCCCGCGCCCCACTCCCCGGACGCAAGGCCGCCCATCCCCGGGCAAGCACCGCGCCCCCGGAATCAAGGTCGCCCGCCTCACCAGCGTTGCCTTCTCCAGTTCCCGCGCCCCACGCCCCGGACGCAAGGCCGCCCATCCCCGGGCAAGCACCGCGCCCCCGGACGCAAGGCGCCCCCGGGCAAAGACCCCGCCCCTGGGAACAGGATTTTTGCTTACCCCGGTAGCGGCGGGAGCGGCCACAAGGCCCGCGCCCAGGGAACAGCCCCCCGTCAGGCCGCGCACAAATCGCGCAACGAGCGCGCAAAACGCCAAGCCCAGCCCGCCTGGCCTGCGCCGGAACGCTGCGGCCCCTTGCGCAAAAAAAACATCGCCCCCATATTGACACTGATTTTCATTTTCAATAAGCTTCCTTCCAGTGGCCAGGGTCGCCCCGCCTCCGGAACCGGTTCGCTCCCCGGTTCCCGTGCGGGGCGGCCCGCCTGGGCCGCCGGGCGCGGGGTGGGACAAGACCGTCACTCCGCCCCGTGGCCTACAAACAAATTTGTATAATCCGCGACGCACAGAACTCCCGTTCCCGTCGCCCGCGCCGGGGGCTCCCCCGCCAGAACCGGGGGCATCCGGCCCCGAGGAGGACACCATGACCGTTTCCCAGTCCAGCATCACCTCGCTGGCCGCCCGGGGCAGCTTCCTGCGCCAGGGGCTCAAAGGGCTGTGCAAACAGGAAAGAACGCGAAAGGACATGGTCGGCGCCCAGCCGAACCCGACGGGGGATGCCGGGCCGAAGCCCGATTTCCCCCGTTGACAGAACGGCGGCCCGACACTATTTGAGCAACCAACCAGTGCCCGGCACGCTTCCGGCACGATCATTGCTTATATTGGGGTCAACGGCCGCCCCCCTCATCTGTCTGTCGGCGGCAAGGAGAACACCATGACCATCGAACTCAAGAAGGACCGCAACCACCTGGTCTGCTCCTGGGAAGAACCCAAGCGGGCCATGTTCCAGGGGCGCGAAGTCGTCATCAAGCGCCTGCTCATGCGCCGCCTGCGCCTGACCGCCACCGGCGACATCCGCCGCTCCGAGCTGTCCAAGCTCGGCTCGCCCCGCCGGGAAAAGGCCGTGCGGCGCGAACTGGAACGGATGCGCCGCGAGGGCGCCATGGACGCCTGACCGGACGCCGCCCCCCCTGCGAACACATCGTCCCCTTTCCCGGACACACCTCCACACACCGCGCGCGGCGGGCCCACCCCGGGTCCGCCGCGCCACTTTTGTCCTGCGGGCCACCCACGGCCCTCTGCCCGACGCCGGACACATTCCCGCACGGGAACATCCCGGCCCCATAAATGTTCCCCTTCGGGAACACCGGGGCTCAGGTCCGGATCCACAGCGCCGCGCCGTCCAGCTCGCGCAGCAGGGTCTGGGTCGAGGAGCCCATGAACACCCGGCGCAGCAGCCCCCGGCCCCGGCCGGTGCGCCCCGTGGCCACCACGGCGTAGCGGCCCCGCCCGGCCTCGTCCAGGATGGCCCGGGCCGG
>NZ_JALNWM010000018.1 GCF_023230885.1 Desulfocurvus sp.
CGGCATAGACCGCCCCGGGGTCCGTCAAATCCGGGTTCACCGCCTGCACCCGCTCCAGCAGCTCCGGGCTGTAGCGCCCGTAGACCCCGTGCAGGACGTGGGACAGGCTCTCGCCCGGGCCGACCTCCAGCCAGCCCAGCAGGGCCGCTCCGTGCCGCTCCCGGGCCGCTCCCGGGGCGCCGTCCGCCCCGGCGTCGGCCCCCGCCGCAAGGGGGGCCGCAGCGGCCAGGGCCGCCGCGCCCGCAGGAGCCGTGAAGGCGGCAGGGGCGGTGGCTTCCTGCCCGGAGCCGCCGGAGGCCACAGGGGCCGCGGCTTCGGGCGCCGCCCCGGGGGCGACGGCGGCCTGGGCCCCGGGCAGCATCGCGCGCAGGGCCGGGGCCGGAAGCCACGCTGCGGCCGCCAGCACGGCCAGCCCCAGGGCCAGGCCGCCCGCGGCCAGGGCCGGGGCCAGCCGCCGGGCGCGGGGCAGCTCCTGCCCGGCCACGGCGCGCACCAGACGCCAGCCCGCCCGCCTGCGGTCTTGCACGATGAGTGCCAGCAAAACTTTGTGCGCCAGGCGGATGATCCGGCGCGGGAAGCCTCCCGAGGCCAGATGCAGGGCCAGGTAGCCGCCGGGGGTGAACGGCTCGGGCGCCCCGGGCGCGGCCCCGGCGCAGCGCAGCCGGTGGCGCACCAGGGCCCGCGTACCCGCCAGGGCCAGCGGCCCCAGGCGGAACAGGGCGTTGACCCGGTCGGCCAGGTTCGGCGCCGCGTCCAGGGCGGCCTGAAACTCGTTCTGCCCCAGCAGGACGATCTGCAACAGCTTGCTCTCGTTGGTCTCGTAGTTGAGCAGCTCGCGCAGGGCTTCCAGGGCCCCGGATTCCAGCTTCTGAGCCTCGTCCACAACCAGGACCACCGTCAAGTCCTTGTCCACGCCCTTGTGGAACAGGGCGTCCTTGATGTCCTCCTTGACGCGCCAGGGCGAATCCTCCGGGGCCGGGGGCGCGCCGCAGAGCATGGCCCGCAGCACGCCCAGGAACTCGGCGGTGCCGCCGCAGGAGGGGTCCAGCAGCAGGTGGGTCTCCACGCCCGGGTCGGCGGCCAGCTCGCGCAGCAGCCTGCGGCACAGGGTGGTCTTGCCCGTGCCCACCTCGCCAAGGACCACGTTGAGCCCCCGGCGCAGGCGCAGGGCGATTTCCAGCCCGTGGAGCGCCGCCCGGTGCCCGGGCGACTCGTGGAAGAAGTCCGGGTCCGGCGAGTTGGAGAAGGGCTCGCCGCGCAGGTTGAATATCTCGTAGTAGCGCATGGCCGACACCTATCCCCGGGCGCCCTCCCCGGCCTGCTCCTCCTCGCGCTTCTTCTCCAGATCCTGCTCGATCTCCTCGATGGTCTTCTGGCGGAAGCCGGGCTCCCACTCGCCGAGCACCGTGGGGGTGATGAAGATGAGCACCTCCTCCAGGGTGTTGCTCTTGCTGGTGGACTTGAACAGGTGCCCCAGCCCGGGCACGTCCTGCAGGCCGGGAATGCCCGCGTCCTCGGCCGAGAGCCGCTTGCGCGTCAGCCCGGAGATGACGATGGTCTCGCCGTCGCGCGAGATGAGCGCCGTCTCGGTCTTCTTCTTGATGATCAACGGGTTGCCCTGGACGCTGCGCGTGAAGTCCACCTCGTCCTTGTTGACCAGGATGTTCAGGCGCATGTGCTCGGCGTCGATGAGGTGCGGGGTGATCTCCAGGCGCATCAGCGCCTCTTTCCACTCCACCTCGGCGTTGCCGGCCTCGTCCAGGGTGATGAAGGGCACTTCCTCGCCGTTTTCGGTGACGGCGGTCTGGTTGTCCAGGGTGGTGATGGAGGGGCTGGACAGGATGTTCAGCTTGTTGTCCTCCTGCAGGGCCGCGAGCTGGGCTTCGAGAATGTTGCCGCCCAGGGTGCCGAACATGAGCGCCAGGGAGCCGCCGCGCCCGCTTTCGCCCAGGTCGGGCAGCATGTTGGAGAAGGCGCCCTGGTTGGACAGGCCCGCGGCGCCGCCGTTCAGCGTGGGCGTGTAGCCGAAGTTGGTGCCCTTGGCGCCGGAGATGGGGTCGCCCGTGCCGCCGGAGCCGCCGGGGCCAAGCCACAGCGAGTCGCCGTTGCCGCCCACCGAGGCGCGCTTGTACGCCCCGCCCCACATCACGCCCAGGTTGCGCGCGGTCTCCCCCGTGGTTTCCACGATGAAGGCCTTGATGCGGATCTGCTTGCTGGGGTTGTCCGTGGCTTCGATGAGCTGGCTCATCTTGCGCAGGTCGTCCGGCACGGCGTTGATGACCAGGGCGTTGGTGTGCTCCACCAGCTCCACGGAGCCCCGGGGCTTGCCCTCGGAATCCGTGGTCAGGAGCTTCTCCAGGGTTTCGCGCAGCTTGGCCGCGTCGGCGTAGCGGATGCGCACGGTGGCGCTGCTCAGGGCCTGGCGGTTGCGCAGCTCGTCCAGGCGCACGGCCTCCTCCACGTCGGCCACGGTCATCACGCGCAGAATGTCGCCCTCCCACTCGTAGGTCAGGCCGTGGGTGCGCACGATGCCGCGGAAAACCTGGCTCCAGGGCACGTCGCGCACGCTCACGTTGATGAGCCCCTCGACCTTGGGGCTGACCATGATGCTCTGCCCGGCGATGCGCCCGAGCGCCCGCAGCACGGCCACGATATTGGCGTTGCGCATGTCCAGGCTGCCCACAGTCATGGCGGGCAGGTCGCGCTCGGCCTGGGCCTCGGCGGCCTGGGCCCGCTCCTCCTCCAGGTCCAGGGGCTGGCGCGTGGGCGTGTGGCCCGGGGACTGCTTCGCCATGGCCTGCCATTTCTCGAAGAAGGGATCGGCCTGGGGCGTGGTCTTGCCCGCACAGCCCCCAAGGGCCAGGGCCAGGACGAGAACCGGTGCCAGCACCCGGCAGGAAACACCGAAAACGCTACTGATTTTTCGCATCGCCTTCCTCGACGAAATTGATGATGTCTTCCTCGATGGGCACGATCACGTTCTCCAGGGCGCCCGTCTGCGGGTTGCGCCCCTGGAGCACCACGGCGTCGGCGCGGATGTCCACCAGGGAGAACCCGGTCTCGCCCACCAGCTCGCCGGTGCGGTATTCGGAATCGTTGACCACGGCCAGCCGGGAGGCGCCCAGGGCCACCATGCCGCTGTAGACGAAGCGGCCCCCGGCCTCGAGGATCTCGTCCACGTCCTCGCCCCCGCCCGCCGGGGGCCGGGTGCGCACCAGGGGGTCGGGGCCCTGCCCGGGGGCGACCCGGGTCAGGCGGTAGGCCTCGATGGCCGTCAGGCGGTCCTTGGCCACCACGTCGCGCACCGAGGAAGCCACCGCCTCCAGGCGCCGCGCGCGTTCGGCGGCCAGGGCCCCGGGGTCGCGCCCCTTGTCGGCCAGCAGGAAATCGTAGCCCGCGTAGGCCAGGGCCAGGACCATGACCACGAGCAGCAGCACTTGACGTTTGGGCATGGTCTACCTCTTGGCGGCCACGGCGCCGCGCTGCCCGGCCAGCCGGACCACCGCCTTCATGGTGAGCAGCGTCCTGCCGCCGGAATCCTCGACCCGCAGGGCCTGGAGCCCCTGCACCCACTCCACCCCGCCAAGCCCCGCCAGGAAGCCGCGCACCCCGTCCAGGTCGCCCAGCAGCACGCAGTGGGTCAGCAGGGTGCCCGCCTCCACGTCCAGGGACTCGGGAGCCGGGGTCACCGAGCGCACGTCCAGGCCATAGGCCCGGGCCAGGGCGCCCAGCAGGTCCGGGATGCGCGGGATGTCCTCCAGGGCCAGCAGCCCGCCCCGGGGCTCGGGGAAGGGCGTCAGATCCGCCTGCCCCAGGTCGGCGAAAATGCCCGCGTAGAGCGGAAACAGTTTGTCCTGGCGGGCGATGGTCTCGCGCGCCTCGACGATCTCGGCGTCCAGGCGCCGCACCTCGGCCATCTTGGGCTGCACCAGCAGCCAGAAAAACACGCCCAGGGCCGCCAGGCACACGGCGATCCTCAGCAGCACCTGGCCATCCAGGCGCACGGCCTTCCCGCTCATGCCGCACCCTCCTTGCGCACCCGCACATGGACCACGAAGCGCAAGGCCTCGCCCCCCGCCGCCGGACGCAGCACCTGGCGCTCGTGGATCACCGCCCCCTCGAACAGCGGGGAGCCCTCCAGGCGGATGAGGAAAGCCGCCAGCCGCGCGTCGAAGATTTCCGGATCACCGGCCACCTGGCCGTCCAGGACCACGAAACCCGCCCCGGCCCCGGCCGGGGCCTTGGCGCCCCCGGCGGCTCCCGCCGGGTCGGGCAGCTCCACGGCGACACTGCGCAGCAGCACCGACTCGGGCAACAGCGCCGAAACCTCGTTGAACAGGGCCAGCCCCTCGTAGCGGGAGGACAGGTCCTTCAGCCGCCGCCGCTTCTCCCCCAGCTCGCCGGCCAGGGAAAGCAGCAGGGTCTGGTCCACGGCCGGGCTGAAGTCGGCGATGCGCAGGCGCAGCGCCCCCAGCTCGGCCCGCCTGTCCCCGGCCACCCCGTCCTGCCAGAACCACACCCCCGCCAGCATCAGCACGACGAGCAGAAAGACGGCGTAGACCGCGTTGCCCTGGCGGATGGCCGCCTGGGCGCGGTCCTTCTCCCTGTAGGTGTGCAGCAGGTTGGGCGTGCCGTCCGGGCCGGACAGCGCAAGCCCGGCCACAAGGTTCAGGGCCAGGCGGTCGGCCTGGGCCGCGGGCAGCCCGGCGCCGGGCGAGGCGTGGGCCTCGGGCCCCAGCGGGTCCAGCAGGTCCGCCGGGATGCCCAGGTCGCCCGCCAGGGCGTCGAGCAGCACGCGGCTGGACGAGAGCGAACCCGAAAAAAACATGCGCTCCACGACCATCCCGCCATTGGTCTCGGAAAAATGGCGGAAGGTCCGGTCGAGCTGGCGCCCCAGGCGGTTCACGGCGGCCGAGGCCAGCTCCACGACCTGGGCCTCGTCCAGCTCCGCCCCGGGCAGATCGGGGGGCACATCGCGGCCCAGAAGCCGCCCGGAAAGCACCTGGCGCGCGGCGTCGGCGTCCATGCGCGCGGCCGGGGCGACCGGCTCGGGCGCGGGCGCGGGCTCGGGGCCGGGCGCGGGCTCCAGGTCCAGCTCCAGGGCCGGGGCGGCCCCGGCGGCGTCGGCCTCCCCGGGCAGGATCTCCAGTTCCAGCTCCAGCTCCAGGTCGCCCTGGGGCGCGGGGGCAGGGGCGGGGGCGGGGGCGGGCCTGGCGGCGGCCTCGGCGCGCGCGCGGCGCCTTTCGTTGTACGCCTCGGCCAGGGCGTCGGCCAGGCTGGTCAGCCCGGTGTTCACGCCCCGGCTGAGCACCAGGTCGCCCTGGGAGAAGATGTCGATGCGCGACCAGTTGCGGCCGATGAAGACGTTGGCGCAGGGCCGGTCGGCCCCGGGAACCCGCTGCCTGCGGAAAATGGTTTGCAGCGCCAGGGGCGAGATGGTCAGCCCGGCGAGCCGGTGCCCGGCCTCGGCGAACAGCGCGCGCACGCGGGCGACCTCCGCGGCGGGGACCAGGTAGACCAGCACCCGGCGCTTGGCGATGCCCCTGTCGTCCACGTCGCCCTGGAGCTCGTAGTCCATGACGAACTGGGCGGCGTCGAAGGGCCGCTCCTTCTGGGCCGTCCAGTAGACGGTGTCGGAAATCCGGGACGGCGGCACGCGGGGGATATTGACATGCAGCAGCTCGGCCTGGGAGCCCGGCACCAGGGACCATATCTCCGAGGCCTTTTCCCCCTGGAGGAACTCGTCGAGCTGGCGGCCCAGGAAGGCGGGGAACTCCGGGCTGTCCGGCCCGGTCTTGGGCCCGAAGGGCACCTCGCGGCACCCCAGCAGGCGCGGCCCGTCGGCGCCATGCGCCATCTTGGCCAGCCGCAGCCCCGTGGGCGCGATATCCACGCCGACGACGACACCCCGGCGCGCGGCGCGGCGCGGGGCCGTGAACTGCTCCAGCACGGCGCGGCCCCGCCGCCGGGCCGGCGCGCCCGGCGCCCCGGCCCCGGGATCCCCCGGATCCTGTGCCCCACGGATGATGCGCAGCAGCTTGTCCGTTGAACTTCCGCCCCGAGCGGCCATGGTTTCTCCTTTTCCCGCGCGAAACAGCCAGGGCCTTGCACCCCGAAGGCCGACGTCCGCGCATTGCGACTTTCTCTAAACTTCCTCTAGAACCGTAAAGAGCGCAGTATTGTACCTAGTGGAAGATATGTTCAGGGTCAATAGGGTCTTCCGCTCAAAGCGCCCCAGACTGAACGGGATAAAAACCTAGACGCTGTAAGATTATTCTGACATGCTAGGGGAAATACCCAACCGCCCGACCAGCAACGATAATATATGGCTCCATTCCGCCGTGTTATCCGCGCCTTCGCCGGGCTGCCGGTTATGCACAGGGAACAAGGTATATGGATATCCTGTTCATCGACAACCAGCCTATCGTCCTGCGGGGGGCCAGGAGCGTCCTGGCCGAGGCGTTGCCCGGATGCGGCCTGGACGCGGCCGCCACGTTCCGCCATGCCGAGACCCGCCTGACCCTGGCCGCGCCCGCCCTGGTGCTGCTCGAACCCGCGCTGCCCGGCGGCGACGAGGCGCTGCGCGCCATCGTCACCCGCCACGCCCGGGTGCCGGTGCTGGCCTTCAGCTTCCTGCCCGAGCGGGCCCACGCCCCGCGCGTCCTGCGCGCGGGGGCCCGGGGCTTCGTTTCCAAGGGCGCCCCGGAGCAGGAATTCCTGGACGCCGTGCGCACCGTCCTGGCGGGTGGACGCTACGTCAACCCCGCCCTGGGCGCCACCTGGGCCGCACAGTTGGCCGCGCCAGATCAAGCCTCGCCGCGCACCCTGCTTTCCCCGCGCGAGCTGGAAACCGCCCGGGCCCTGGCCCGGGGCGCCCGGCTGACGGACATCGCCAGGGCCCTGGGCGTCAGCGTCAAAACGGCCGGGACCTTCCGTGCCCGGGCCCTGGCCAAGCTGCGCCTGGGCTCCAACGCCGAACTCGGAGCCGCCGCCCGGGCTCTGGGACTGCTGCCGCCCGGAAGCTGAGCGCAAGCGCCCCGCACGCCCCCCTTCCTTCCACGCCAGGGCCGGGCGGCGGCGGTGCTCCCTGCGGCGCCAAGGCCAAGCGGATCGCCGGAGCCAATTCCCGGAGCGCCCGCCCCCGGCCCACCCGGACCAGGCCCCCGGCGCCCTCTTCGCGCACGGAGGCCCCGGAAATTGCCGGGGGGCGGGCGCGATTCGTCTACCGGCGCCCTCTTCGCGCACGGGATCCCGTTCGCGGGTGGTCTGGGTGGCGTTCGTCATGGTCGGCGCCCTCTTCGCGCACGGGGCCCCGTTCCCTGTGCGCGGCCACGATTTCGGCGGTTTCCGGCGCCCTCTTCGCGCACGGGACCCCGATGGCGCGCCACACCGTCGCCGCGGTCTGGGGGCGACGCCCTCCCGCGCACGGATTCGCCGATAAAAAAGACCGCTTTTTCTTTTTCACCGCCCTCCTCGCGCACGGATCCGCCGGATCACTTGCGCCTGGAGCTGCCCCGGGGGGTGCTTTCGCGGCTGGTGCACGGGCTGAACCCCGCCGGACCGCTTGCGCCTGGGGCTGCCCCGGGGGAGGGCCGCCCCCGCGCACCGCCCTGCCTTGGGTTCCGGCGCGCGGTTTGGGGCTCGGCCGCGGCGCCTCCCCCACACACCGCCTCGCCGATGCCGCGGGCGTCTTCCACACGCCCGCGCCCGTCCCGCAAAATCGGTACGCCTCGCTGGTGTTGCGCCTGTGCCCTCCGTGCCCCCGTGCCCTCCGTGCCCCCGCGCCCACCCCGCCGCCATGCGCATCGTGTCCCCGCCGGGCACCTCTCCCCGCCCCCGCGCGCCGCCCCGCCCCCTCCGCCGGGCACGAAAAGCGCCCCGACGCCTTGCGGCGGCGGGGCGCTTGGGTTCTGCGTCGCCCGGGCGGCTAGCGCATGGGATGATGCGGCGACATCTCCGGGGTCAGCCCCGAGTCGGGCCCGTGGCAGACCGCGCAGTTGCCCTTCGCCCCGATGGCGGCGTTGAGCCCCTGGTATTGCAGGGGCTGCACCGCGTCGCGGTCGGCGCCCAGGGGGTTGGCCGAGGGATGCGTGGCGTGGGGGCTGTTGTGGCAGGCGATGCACGGCACGTTGCCCGTGTGCTCCTTGCGGGCGCGGTACAGGCCGCCGGAATCGGCAGTCCAGGTGTTGAAGGCCACGGCGTCGGCGCCGGGGCGGATGTAGTCGTCGGTGTGGCAGGTCAGGCAGTCGGGCTCCTGGAGCCACGGGGTGCGCGCGTTGATGGCCGCCACGTCGGGCAGCAGGCGCGGGCTGACGGCGCGCATGAGCAGCGGGGCGCGCGTGTTGCCCTTCTCGACCTCCTTCTTGAGCAGCGAGAGGGCGTGGTCTTCGAGGTAGCCGTGGCACGGCGTGCAGGTCATGCCGGCCTGGCCGTGGCTGTCGCGCAGGCAGCGCGTCAGCCCGACGGTGCTGTCCGGATGGCAGTAGGAGCAGGTCTCGGCGTCCCGGCCCTTGAGGTAGTTGACGTGGAAACCGTGCAGGGCGGCGGGCAGGCTGAGCAGCTCCGGCCTGACGTTGGCGTTGAACAGCGGGTCGGGGTGGCAGCTCTGGCAGAGCACGGGCTTGCCCGCGTCGGCGCCGGCCAGCAGGTCCGTGCCGCTGCGCTTGTCATGCACGGCCAGGATGTTGCGGGCCGTTTCCAGGGACACGCCGGTGCCCTCGGGGCGGCCCCAGGAGCCGCCGTGGCAGCGCCAGCAGCTCATCTCCGTGCCCACGGGGGCCACCGCGGCGGTGGATACCAGCTCCTTGCCGGTGGCCTTGTCCACCGCGCGCAGGGTGAACAGCGGGTAGGGGTTCACGGTGCCGTCGTCGGAGTACGGCACCACCGGAATGCCCGCGGCGTCGAAGACGCGGGTCTTGGGGTTCCACTTCATGGGCCCCTGCAGGGTCGCCCCGGCGGTGGACGTGTCGGCGGGCAGCTCCTTGCCGGAGATGGTGGCCGCGAAATCCCAGTAGCGCACATGGCGCGAGGGATGGCGGAAGCCTTCGGGCGCCTCGTAGCTCAGGGCCACGGCGTCGCCGTCGAGCACCTGCGGCTTGGGGCCGCGCCGGATGACCACCGCGCCCAGGGCGTTGCCGGGAGGCAGGTACGAATAGGCCGCGTCGCAGTCGGTGATGCACTTCATGCCCAGGGTGCTCCAGCCGAGCAGGACGTATTCGTCCTTGGCGGAATCGAAGGCCGGGATGTCCACCGGCAACTGGGCCAGGGGCGCGGCCTCCTCGGCGGGCTCCACCCGGCCATGCACCCCGGCGACCACATGGGCGGCGATGGCGTCGCGCTCGGCGCGGGTGCCCGTAAACGGGGGCATGTGCTCGAAGACCAGGCCCTGGCCTTCGATGTAGGCCTCCAGCCCCAGGCGGGTCAGGTGCGCGGTCAGGGGTTTGATGTCGATGGCGCCGGGGCCCACGCTGTGGCAGGAGCCGCAGTGCGCGTCGAACAGCGTGGCTCCGGCTTGCAGCTCGGCCGGGGTCGGCGCGGGGCGCGGCCCGGACGAGGCCGGGGCCAGGGCGGGCAGGGCCAGGGCCAGCAGCCCCAGACCCAGCGCCACGAGCCCCCGGACCCTGCGGCGGCGCGCGGGACACGGACACGGGGATGCGGAAAACTTGGCGGACATGAGACCTCCCTTGTTGCGAAACACGTTCTTTCGGCCGGTGGCGGACGCGGATCCCCGGCGAGGGACGCGCCGCGGGCGGACGGCCCGATTCTTTTAGTTTCTGATACAGATTGCGCGTTTCGTCAATCACAAACGATCCGGACGCGCCCCGCGGGCGTCAGCGCCGCCGCAGGCCGTGGCGCTTGAGCAGCGCGTACAGCCGGGCCCGCGACAACCCGGAAACAGCGCAGGCCGGGCGGATCTCCCCGCCGGTGACGCGCAGCAGCTCCTGCAGGTAGAGCCGCTCGGCCTCGTCCAGGCGGGCCTGGCGAAAAGCAGCCAGGGACGGCAGCTCCGCGCCGCCCAGCTCCGGAAACCCGCCGGGACGGGCCGGGGCGCCCTCGGCCAGCGTGGCCCGGGCCAGGGCGGCGCGGATGTTGGTCGGCAGGTGGCGGGCCAGCAGGTTGGGCTCGCCCTCCGCCGAGGCCAGGGCGTTCTCCACCGCGCCCATCAGCTCGCGCACGTTGCCCGGCCAGCGGTAGCGGGCCACGGCGTCCACGAAATCCGAGGCCATGCCCTTGACCACGATGCCCAGGCGGCGGCAGAAGCGCTCCAGGAAACACCCGGCCAGCAGCACGGCGTCGCCCTCGCGCTCGCGCAGGGGCGGCAGGTCGATGGCCATGGTCCGCAGCCGGAAGAGCAGATCCTCGCGGAATTCGCCCTGGCGGGTCATGGCCTCCAGGTCGCGATTGGTGGCCGCCACCAGCCGGAAGTCGCTCTCCACCAGGGCCGCCCCGCCCACGGGCAGGAAGCGCCGCTCCTGGAGCACCCGCAGCAGCGCCTTCTGGATCACCAGGGGCAGCTCGCCCACCTCGTCCAGGAACAGCGTGCCCCCGTCGGCCTGGCGGATCAACCCCTCGTGGCGGCGATCCGCGCCGGTGAAGGCGCCCCGCTCGTGGCCGAACAAGGTCGATTCGGCCAGATGCTCGGGGATGGCCGCGCAGTCCACCACGACGAAAGGCCCCCCGCCGCGCGCGCTGTTGCGGTGAATGGCCCGGGCGAACAGCTCCTTGCCCGTGCCCGTGGCGCCGGTCAGCAGCACTCCGGCGTCGGTCCGCGCGGCGCGGGCGGCGCGCTCCAGGCAGGCGGCCATGGCCCGGCTGGCGGAAAGGATGCCCGTGTCCTTGAGGGGCGGCACGGGCCCCGAGGCCTCGCGGGCGCGGCGGTAGGCCACGGCGCGCTCCACGGGCTGGCGGATTCCGGCCAGGGTCGGGGGCTTGGTGATGTAGCTCCAGGCCCCGCCCCGGATGGCCAGCTCCGCGCCGTCGGCGTCGCCCGCCCCGGTGAGGATGATGACCTCCGGCGCGGCGGGCGCGGCGCGAAAGCGCGCCAGGGCCTCCAGGCCGTCGCCGTCGGGCAGGCGCACGTCGAGGATGACCACCTCGTAATTCCCGGCCCCGGCCATTTCCAGCCCCCGGGCCAGGGTCGGCGCGCTGTCGGGCGCGTGGCCCAGGGCGCGCAGCACCTCGGCCAGGGCCGTGCAGAGCATGGAGTCGTCGTCGACGATGAGAATATCAGCCATGACCGCCGCCCTGCCCCCGGCCCCGGGAGCGGCCCAGGGCCCTTTGCAGCGCCACACCCAGGCCGCGGATGGTGAAGGGCTTGCGCAGATAGTCCGCGCCCAGCTCGCGCAGCAGCTCGGGGGTCACGATCTCGCTGTAGCCCGAGACGAGCACCGCCGGGATGTCCGGACGGCGTTGACGCAGGCGGCGCAGCAGGTCCGTCCCGGTCATGCCGGGCATGGTCACGTCGGCCAGGACCAGGGCGAAGCCCTCCCCGGCGGGACCGAAGCTTTCCAGGGCCTCCTCCGGACCGGCGCAGGCCCGCACCCGGTAGCCCAGCCGTTGCAGGACCATGGCCGTGCCCTGGCGCAGGGGCGCCTCGTCCTCCACCAGCAGGACCAGCTCGCCGCCGCCCCCGGGGGCCTGGGCGCCGGCGGCGCGGGCTTCGCCGCGCCGCCCCTCGTGGCGCGGCAACAGGACATGGAAGGCCGCCCCGGCCCCGGGGCTGCTGCGCACATGCACCGCCCCGCCCAGCCGTTCGACCACGATGCCGTGGACCACCGTCAGCCCCAGGCCCGTGCCGCCGCGCTGGCGGGTGGTGAAGAACGGATCGAAGATGCGCTCCAGCCGCTCGGGGGGGATGCCCTCGCCGGTGTCGCGCACGGTGAGCAGCACCGCGCGCTCCATTTGCGCGTCGGGGAACATGGCCCGGCAGGGCGCGCCCCGGTCGGCGGCCTCCAGGGCCAGGGTCAGGGTGCCCCCGGCCCGGCGCATGGCATAGGCCGCGTTGGTGGCCAGGTTGATGACCACCTGGTGGACCTGGGTCGGGTCGGCCAGCACGGCGTCGTCGGGCGTGCGCAGGTCCAGGACGATGTCGATGGTCGCGGGCAGGGAGGGCCTCAGGAATTTCTCGCACTCGCGCAGGATGTCCGCCAGGCCGAACACACTGGGCTCCTCGGCCTCGCTGCGCCGCGACAGCGACAGGATCTGCCCCACCAGGGCCCCGGCGCGATGGGCCGCGCCCAGGATCTCCCCCAGTCCCGAGCGCACGGGGTCGCCCTCGGGCAGCCGCGCCAGGCCCAGCTCGGCGTGCAGGATGATCGGCCCGAGGATGTTGTTGAAATCATGGGCGATGCCCCCGGCCAGGGTGGCGATGGCCTCCATCTTCTGGGCCTGGCGGAGCTGGCGTTCGAGCTCCGCCACGCGGGTCACGTCGCGCCACACGCTCACGAAACCGAGCACCACCCCGCCCCGCCCGCGAATGGGCGAGACGGTCTTCTCCACGCGGATCATCCGCCCGTCCTTGACGGTATGGAAGGTCCGCCCGGACCAGGCGTCGCCCTCGTCCAGGGCGGCGCGAATCTCGGCGTAGGCCGCCTGCTGGATCGGCCCCTGGTAGAGCATGGTCACGGGCCTGCCGCGCACCTCGCTGTGGGGGTAGCCGGTCATGGCCTCGAAAGCCTGGTTCACATAGCCGATGGTGAAGTCGTTCTCGATGAGGATCACGGCCTCCACGGCCTGCTCCAGGGCGGCGGACAGGCGCAGCCGGTCGTGGGCCAGCTTCCAGTGCCCGGTCACGTCGCAGACGAACACCGCCAGGGCCTGGGCCGCGCCGCCCTCGCCCAGCACCGGCTGGACCAGCACATCCAGCACATGCCCCGAGGACGACCGGTCCTGGTAGGAGCGCGCCAGGCCGAGCCGGGCCACGTCCTCGGCCACGGCCCGGCGCAGGGCCGCCACCCCGGGCGCGAACAGGTCGAAGATGCAGCGGCCCACCAGGTCGCCGTGGGCCAGCCCCAGGCGCGAGGCCAGGGCCTCGTCGGCGGCCAGCACGGTGCCGTCGGGGCGAAGGAGCATGGCGTAGTTGGAGGCCGGGTCCAGTGTGGGCACGGCCGAGGTGCCGTCGGCTGGCAGGAACCAGTCCGGGGCCCGGCGTATCGGGTCCTGCATGGCGCTCACCCCACGTTGCGGTCCAGGCGGAAATCCCCGATGCTGACTATGGGCAGCTTTGGCATCACTTGTCAAATCACCCCCTCCGAAACCAGCGCGGCGGTCGGCCGTCGCCCCGGGTGCCGCACGGGGCGTCTTGCCGGACAAGACACCCCGGAACCCGGCCCCTACCCTGCGGGCACCCTTGCCTTTTTGCCGCGTCTTGCCGCGCAGGACACCGCCCCGGAACCGGGGACCGAAGCATCAACACATCGGAATAGAAAACAAAAACGCCAAGCGCCTGTTCCCGGCCGGTTTTTCCCCACCCCGTGCCGTCTTGCGCCGCAAGACGGCACGGGGCGCCTCCGGGGGGCGGCGGCGGCCAGCCGCCGTGCGGGCGCAGCGCAACATGCCGGGAAAAAGGACCTTCCGCGCGCGGGTACGCTTCTTGTTTCAGCGGGGGAAGACGACACGCGACGCGCGGCCAGACGCGCAAGGAGATAAAGCCATGCCGAACCGCATCGGCGTCTATGTCTGCCACTGCGGCACCAACATCGCGGGCAAGGTCGATTCCCCGGGGGTGGCCGAATTCGCCAGGAGCCTGCCGGGCGTTGTTGTCTCGCGCGACTACAAGTTCATGTGCTCCGACCCCGGCCAGGACATGATCATCGAGGACATCAGGAACCACGGGGTCAACCGCGTGGTGGTGGCGTCCTGCTCGCCGCGGCTGCACGAGAAGACCTTCCAGAAGGCCTGCGCGCGGGCCGGGCTGAACCCCTTCCATTTCCAGATGACCTGCATCCGCGAGCACGTCTCGTGGGTCACCCGCGACCCGCAGGAAGCCACGCGCAAGGCCAAGCACCTGGTGGCCGCCGCCGTGGCCCGCGTCCACTGGCACGAGGACCTCTACTCGCGCAAGGAGCGCGTGCATCCCGACGTGCTGGTCGTTGGCGGGGGCATCGCGGGCATCCAGGCCGCCCTGGACGTGGCCCGCTCGGGCCACCGGGTCCACCTGGTGGAGCGCGCGCCCTCCATCGGCGGACACATGGCCCAGTTCGACAAGACCTTCCCCACCCTGGACTGCGCGGCCTGCATCTCCACGCCCAAGATGGTCGCCGTGGCCCAGGACCCCAACATCCACCTGCTGACGTGGTCGGAGGTGACCAAGGTCGAGGGGTTCGTGGGCAACTACACCGTCACCGTGCACAAGAAGCCCCGCTATGTGGACGAGGACCGCTGCACCGGCTGCGGGCTGTGCCTGGAAAAGTGCCCGACCAAGGTCGTCTCGGAGTTCGAGGAGGGGCTGACCAGCCGCCGGGCCATCTACCGCTACTCCCCCCAGAGCGTGCCGAGCATCCCGGTCATCGACCCCGAGCACTGCCGCACGCTGACCGGCAAGAAGTGCGGCGCCTGCCAGAAGCTCTGCCCCTCGGGGGCCATCGACTACGGGCAGACCGCCCAGGACTTCGAGCTGGAGGTCGGCTCGATCATCCTGGCCACGGGCTTCGACACCCTGGACCCCGCGCCCATGACCCAATACGGCTACGGGCGCTACCCCGAGGTCTACACGTCGCTGCAATTCGAGCGCATGAACAACGCCGTGGGCCCAACCGGCGGGCGCATCCTGATGAAGGACGGGCAGCCGCCCCGGAGCGTGGCCATCCTGCACTGCGTCGGCAGCCGCGACGTGAACCACCACGAATACTGCTCGCGGGTGTGCTGCATGTACGCCCTCAAGTACGACCACCTCATCAAGGACAAGGTCGGCCACGCGACCAGGGTCTACAATTTCTACATCGACCTGCGCTGCTTCGGGAAGGGCTACGAGGAATTCCTGCGCCGCGTGCAGGAGGAGGACGTGACCTTCATCCGCGGCCGCCCGGCCGAGGTGGTGCAGGAGGACGGCAGGCTGGTGGTGGTCGCCGAGGACACCCTGGCGGGCATCCCGGTCCGCGTCCCGGTGGACATGGTGGTGCTGTGCACGGCCATGCAGCCGCGCGCCGACGCCGCCGAAACCGCGCGCGTCTTCGGCATCAGCCAGGGCCAGGACGGGTTCTTCCTGGAGGAGCACCCCAAGCTCGGCCCCGTGTCCACGGCCACGGACGGCATCTTCCTGGCCGGGACCTGCCAGGCCCCCCGCGACATCCCCGACGCCGTGGCCCACGCCTCGGGCGCCGCGGCCCAGGCCCTGGCCCTGGCAGCGCGCGGCACGGTGGAGATATCGCCCACCGTCTCGACCATCGACCCCGATATCTGCACCGGCTGCCGGGCCTGCGTGGGCCTTTGCGCCTACTCGGCCATCGAGTTCGACGCCCGCCGGGGCGTGGCCGTGGTCAACCAGGCCATGTGCAAGGGCTGCGGCAGCTGCGCCGGGCACTGCCCCAGCGGTGCGGCCCGGGTGCGCCACTTCAACGGCCGCCAGGTCTTCGCCGAGCTGGAGGGCCTGCTGGAGGCCCTGCCCCAGCCCCCGACCCCCCGACCCGGGGCCGACACCGAACCGCCCGCCGCCAAGGCGTAGGCCGACACCGCAAGGGAGGAGCCCATGAGCCAGTTCGAACCGACAATCGTGGCCTTCGTATGCAACTGGTGCACCTACACGGCCGCCGACCTGGCGGGGACATCGCGCATGCTCCAGCCATACAACGTCAAGCTGATCCGCATGATGTGCACGGGGATGGTCGACCCGAAGTACATCATCCGCGCCCTGCTGTCCGGGGCCGACGCGGTGCTCGTGAGCGGCTGCCATCCCGGCGACTGCCACTACATAAACGGCAACTACAAGGCGCGCCGCCGCGTCAAGCTGCTCCAGGAAATGCTGGCGCAGTTCGGCATCGACCAGCGCCGCCTGAAGCTGACCTGGATCGGCGCCAGCGAGGGCAACGACTTCGCGCGCACCGTGGCCGAGCTGGTGGAGGAAATCCGCGCCCTGGGGCCCAACGAGGCCCGCGCGGTGGCGACGCTGTAAGGCCCCAAGGAGAACGTCATGGCAACCATCGCACGCATCGACATCGACGAGACAGGACCCGTGCGCGCCGTGCAGGGCTTCCTGAAGACCCTGCTGGCCCGGGGCGGCGTGGACGCCGTGCTGACCCCGGCCCACCTGGTGCCCGCGGGCACGGTCATGCCGACCCTGATCAGCGACCCCGAGGCCCTGGAGCGGGCCGACCCGCTGTCCCCGGCCTTCCCGCTCAACGCGGCGCGCCTTGTTTCGCGCCTCACGCGCGGCTCCACCTCGGGCCGCCATGTGGCCGCCGTGCTGCGCCCGTGCGAGATCCGCGCCTTCATCGAGCTGGTCAAGCTCAACCAGGGCGGGCTGGACAACGTTCTGCTGATCGGCCTGGACTGCCCCGGGGCCATGACCAACGCCGACTTCCGGGTCTTCGGCCTGGAGGGCGACCCCCTGGAGCGGACCCGCGAATTCCTGCGCGCGGTGGCCGGGGGCGAATCCCGGCCCGGAGGCCGGAGCCTGGCCGGGGCCTGTCGCGTCTGCGAGCACCCGGCCCCCGAGGGTGCGGACCTGATCCTCGGCCTGCACGGCGCCGACCTGGACCGGGCCATCCCCGTGCTGGGCAACACCGCGCGGGGCGAGGGCGTGCTGACCCGCCTGGGGCTGCCCGACGCCCCCGGCGCCCCGGGACGCCGCGAGGCCCTGGATGCCCTGACCGCCCGGAACACGGCCGCGCGCGACGCCATGTTCGAGGCCACCGCCGCCCGCACGGCCTCCCTGGCCGGGCTGGCCGAATATCTCTCGGGCTGCGTGAACTGCTACAACTGCCGCGTGGCCTGCCCGGTCTGCTACTGCAAGGAGTGCGTGTTCCTCACCGACGTGTTCGACTACAAGCCCGACCAGTACCTGGGCTGGGCCCGCAAGCGCGGGGCGATCAAGCTGCCCGCCGACACGGTCTTCTTCCACCTCACGCGCCTGGCGCACATGAGCACGGCCTGCGTGGGCTGCGGACAATGCTCCAACGCCTGTCCCAACGACGTGCCGGTGATGGAACTGTTCCGCACCGTGGCCGAACGGACCCAGGGGGCCTTCGGCTACCAACCCGGCCGCAGCCCCGACGAGGCCCCGCCCATGACCGTGTTCCGCGAGGACGAGTTCAGCGAGATGACGGGCGAGGCGCACTAGGCCGGCAACGGAGGTCGTCATGAAGAGGAAGCACTACGCGGCGCTGGTGGTCGGCGCGGGCATAGCGGGCATCCGCTCGGCCCTGGACCTGGCCGAATCCGGCCTCAAGGTCGCGCTCATCGACAGGCGGCCCAACATCGGGGGCGTCCTGGCCCAGCTGGACCACCAGTTCCCCACCGACGCCTGCGGCATGTGCAAGATGCTGCCCCTGACCAGCCGCGACTCCTCCAGCCAGTTCTGCATGCGCAAGGGCCTGTTCCACAAGAACATCGACATCCTGCTGCACACCGAGCTGGCGGCCCTGGAGGGCGACCCCGGCAAGTTCCGGGCCTCCCTGCGCCAGCGTTCGACCTTCGTGGACGCCACCCGCTGCATCAGCTGCGGGGAGTGCGCCCGGGTCTGCCCGGTCCATGTGCCCAACGAGTTCGACTCCGGGCTGTCCACGCGCGGGGCGATCTACCTGCCCGTACCCCACGCCATCCCCAACCACTATGTGGTCGACCTGGACCGCTGCACCCGCTGCTGGTCGTGCTTCGAGGCCTGCCCCACCGACGCCATCGACTTCAAGTACGCCGAGCGCAAGGACTTCCGCGTCGTGGCCGCCCTGCCCGACGCCGCCGCGCGCACGGACCTGGGCGCCTGGCTGGCGGACCAGAATTTCCCCCTGGTCCTGGCCGAAGACGGCGCCGCCGCCCTGCGGGCCCTGGAGGAGGAACGCACGGCGCTGCTGCTGCTGGACCTGGCCGTGGCCGACGTCGACCCCGAAAAGGTCATGCGCCGTGGCCTGGAACTGTACCCCGACCTGGATGTGATCCTTGTGGCCGGGCCGGGCGACCAGGACCGCGCCGAGGCTCTCATCCAGGCCGGGGCCCGCCAGTGGCTGGCCCGGCCCCTGGAGCGCACCGTGGTCCGCTGGCTGGATCACCACTACATCCGCACGGTGTCCGACGTGACCCACGAGCTGGAGGTCGGCGCGGTGGTGCTGGCCTGCGGGTTCGACTGTTACGACCCGGCCCAGGCCGGGCAGCTCTGGGGCCGGGGCGTCGTGCCCGGCGTGGTCACGGCCCTGGAGTTCGAGCGCATGTGCTCGGGCACCGGCCCCACCGGCGGGCGCCTGGTCCGCCCCGACGGCCGCCCGGCCAGGAACCTCGCCTGGCTGCAATGCGTGGGCTCGCGCGACCCCGCCCGGGGCGCGGACTACTGCTCGGGCATCTGCTGCATGTTCGCCATCAAGGAGGCCCGCCTGGCCCGCCAGGCCGACCCCGAGGCGCAGGCGACCATCTTCGCCATGGACGTGCGCACCTACGGCAAGGACTTCCAGCGCTACCGCGACGAGGCCGAATCCCGCGACGGGGTGCGCTTCGTGCGCACGCGCATCCACTCCATCGAGCCCGACCCCGAGGCCGACGGCGTGCCCATCACCTGGATGGACGACGACGGCACCCTGCGCCGCGAGGTCTTCGACCTGGCCGTGCTGGCCACGGGCGCCCGCCCGCCCGAGGGCAGCGACCGGCTGGCCGAGGCCGCGGGCATAGCCCTGGACGCGAACGGCTTCGCCGCCGCGCCGCCCCTGCAACCGGCGCGGACCTCGCGCCTTGGGGTCTACGCCGCCGGGGCCTTCAACGAGCCGCGCGACATCGCCGAGTCCGTGATCCAGGCCGGGGCCGCCGCCCTCAACGCCGCGCGGACCTTCAAGGTCCACTCCCCGCCCCGCGAGGAACAGGCCGCACCCGCGCCCGAATACCGCGACGTGACCCGCGAGGCCCCGCGCATGCTCGTCGTGCTGTGCGACTCGTGCCCCACCCTGCGGACCAGGGTGGACATGCCCTCCCTGGCCGCGCGCCTGGGCGGGCTGTCCTCGGTGGTCCGCGTGGAGTGCGTCCAGGGGGCCTGCTCCGCCCCGGGCTGGCAGGCCGTCGGGGCCCTGGCCGAGGAGCTGCGGCCCAACCGCATCCTCATCGGCGCCTGCATGCCCTACGCCTATGTGCCCCGGCTGCGCGAGCTGGGCGCGCAGATCGGCCTGGACCCGGCCTTCATGGACGTGGCCGACATCTACACCCCGACCTTCCCCGGCACGGCCACGCCCGGCACGGCCCTGGAAACCGAGGTCTACACCGCCCTGGCCATGGCCGCGGTGAAGCTCGCGGGGGCCGAGCCCTCGCCCGTGCTGGGGCGGCTGCCCGTAACCCCGCGCGCGCTGGTGGTGGGCGGCGGGCTGGCGGGCATGACCGCCGCCATGGCCCTGGCCGACATGGGCCACGACGTGTGCCTGAGCGAAAAGGCCCCGCGCCTTGGCGGCATGGCCGCGGCCCACCATACCCTGCTTGGCGGCGGCGACCCGCGCCGGGTCATGGAGGA
Organism: Desulfocurvus sp.; assembly: GCF_023230885.1. Taxonomy (GTDB): domain Bacteria; phylum Desulfobacterota; class Desulfovibrionia; order Desulfovibrionales; family Desulfovibrionaceae; genus Desulfocurvus. The sequence continues at coordinate 19,634 of NZ_JALNWM010000018.1, forward strand.
CCTGGCCGAACAGGTCATGCGCCACCCGAACATCAAGGTCTTCACCCAGTCGCGGATCATGCTCTCCATGGGCCGGGCCGGCCGCTTCATGACCGCCCTGGCCACGGCCGAGGGCCCGGCCATCACCGTGGAACACGGGGCGACCATCATCGCCACCGGCGGGCGCGAGGTCGTGCCCGACTCCTACGGCTACCGCGTGCACAAGACCGTGCTGCGCCAAAGCGAGCTGGAGGCCCGCCTGGCCGACGGCTCGCTGGACACCGGCGCCCTTGGCGGCGTGGCCATGATCCAGTGCGTGGAATCGCGCGAGGAGCCGCGCAACTACTGCTCGCGCGTCTGCTGCGCCGCGGCCCTGAAGAACGCCCTGACCCTCAAGGAACGCAACCGCGACCTGCCGGTCTATGTGTTCTACCGCGACATCATGAGCTACGGCTTCAGCGAGCGCTTCTACACCGAGGCCAGGGGCCGGGGGGTGCTCTTCATCCGCTACTCCCCCGCCGACAAGCCGCGCGTGAGCTTCGGCCAGGACCACAGGCCGACCATCGCCGCCTTCGACCCCGTGCTGGGCCGCGAACTGCGCGTGACCGTGGACCTGCTGGCCCTGTCCGTGGGCCTGGAGCCCGGCGACAACGAGGACCTGGCCGAGGTCTTCAGCCTGCCCACGGGCCCCGACGGGTTCTTCCGCGAGGCCGAGAGCAAGTGGCGGCCCGTGGAGTTCCTGCGCCAGGGCATCTTCGTCTGCGGGGTGGCCCACAGCCCGCGCAACATGAGCGAGACCATCGCCTCGGCCGAGGCGGCGGCGCAAAAGGCGGCGCGCATCCTGGCCCACAAGGACGTTGTCGGCGGCCGGGTCACGGCCCAGGTGCGCCACAGCCTGTGCTCGCTGTGCGGGCGCTGCGTGTCGGCCTGCGCCTACGGCGCGCGGCGCATCGACCTGGAGCGCGGCCGCGTGGAGATCGACGAACTGCTCTGCCAGGGCTGCGGCTCCTGCGCCGCCGTATGCCCCAACAGTGCCGGGGTGCTGACGGGCTTCAAGGACGAGCAGGTCCTGTCCGTAATCGACGCCGCCCTGGCCGAACCCACGCAGCCCACGGAGGCCACGCCATGACCCGCAGCCCCCTGACCCTGGCGGCCGATCCGGCCCTGGCCGACGCCATGCGCGAGGTCCGCGCCATGCTGGCCGCCTGCATGCAGTGCGGCACATGCAGCGCGTCGTGCCCCAACGCCCAGAGCATGGACATGACCCCGCGCCGCATGTGGCGCCTGGTGCTTCTGGGCCGCGCCGACACGGTATTCTCCAGCGGCGCGTTCTGGATGTGCTCCAACTGCTACGCCTGCACCCTGCGCTGCCCGCGCGGCCTGCCGCTGACCTCGGCCATGAACGCCCTCAAGCGCATCGCCGGGGCCTCGGGGCACCCGGCCCTGGCCCGGCACGGCGCCTTCTACCGCGCCTTCCTGGACAACGTGCGCCGCCGGGGCCGCGTGCGCGAGACGGAGATGATGATGCGCTACTTCGGCGCCGCCGGCCCGCGCGAGGCCCTGCGCTTCACCCCGCTGGGGCTGCGGATGCTGCGCCGGGGCAAGGTCCGCCTGGAGCTGGGCGCGGGCCGGTGGGACACGGCCCTGGCCCCGCTGTTCGAAAGCGCCGCCCGCCTGGAAGGCAAGGAGGCCCGGCCATGAATACCGCCACGGCCACGCGCTACGCCTACTACCCCGGCTGCTCCCTCACGGGCACGGCCTCGGAATACGACGCCTCCGTCCGCCTGGTGCTGGAGCGCCTGGGGGTCGAGCTGGCCGAAATCCCGGGCTGGACCTGCTGCGGCGCCAGCGCGGCCCCCGCCGTGAGCGCCCTGCTGGCCCTGGCGCTGCCCGCGCGCAACCTGGCCCTGGCCGAGCGCGACCTGCCCGGGTGCGACGTGCTGGCGCCGTGCAGCGCCTGCTACCTGAACCTGCTGACCGCGCGCCAGGAGGCCCGGCGCGACCACAGGCTGCACGCCCGGGTGCAGGAGGCCCTGGAGGGCGAACACCTGCCCTGGGCCAACGCCGCCCCGGTCCGCCATCTGCTGGACGTGCTGGCCAACGACATCGGCCCCGCGCGCATCGCCGCCGCCGCACAGCGCCCGCTGGCCGGGCTGGTGCTGGCGCCGTACTACGGCTGCCAGACCCTGCGGCCCTACGCCGCCTTCGACGACCCCGAGCACCCCACAAGCATGGACGCCGTGCTGCGGGCCGCGGGGGCCGAAGTCCTGGAGTGGGACAAGGGCGCGCGCTGTTGCGGGGCCTCGCTGTCCACCACCCGGCGCCAGGCGGCCCTGCCGCGCATCGCGGAAATCCTGCGTGCCGCCGCCGGGGCCGACGCCGTGGTCACCGTCTGCCCCATGTGCCAGATGAATCTCGAAGCGTTCCAGAGGCAGGCCGGGCTGCCCGGGCCCGTGGCGGTGCTGTACCTGTCCCAGGTTCTGGGCCTGGCCATGGGCCTGGACCCCGGGCAGGTGCAGCTGGGGCGGAACCTGGCCGTGCCGCCCGGCTTCCTCGCCCGGCTGCGGGAGGTTCCGCCCGCGCCGGGGGAGGTGGTCCAGGCAACGGGGACCGGATAGGCCGACCGGCCCCCGCCGGGCCCCGCCAGGGGCCACCGGGGCGCACGGGCGAGCCCGTGCCCCCGGCAAGGCCCGGCCCATCCGGGCCAAGGCCGAAGAGCAACCCTGTAACAGGGGGGTAACACCATGTTCAAGGACATCATCCTGGCTGTGACTCCGTCCGAGGTCTGCCGCAGCGCGGCCGACGCCGCCTTCGCCTTCGCCCGCAAGCATGAGGCGAACATGACCCTGCTGCACGTCTGCGGCCTGCCGTCCCACGGCTGGGGCGCCATCGAGCACCTCATGCCGTCGGGCGAGGTGGACCGCATCAAGGCGACCATCAGGCAGGTCTATGCCCGCCAGCTCGCGGACTGCCCGGGCTGCGACGTGGTCGTGGTGCCCGGCATCCCGCACGCCGAAATCCTGCGCCTGGCGCGCAAGAAGAACGCGGACCTCATCGTCATGGGGTGCAGCACCGAGGACGACCTGCAACGCCGCTCGCGGATGTGGGGCATCGCGGGATCGAACATCGAGCGCGTGAGCCAGAAGGCGCGCTGCCCGGTGATGATCGTGACCCGCGAGGTGCCCGAGGGCCGGATGCAGTTCGCCAGCATCGTGGTGGCCACGGACTTCTCCTTCCAGGCCGAGTGCGCCGTGGGCTACGGCGGGCAGCTCGCCCGCCAGTACGACGCGGCCCTGCATGTGTTCCACGCCCTGGACGTGGGCCTCGGCATGGAGGCGCCCGACCAGCGCCAGATCGAAACGGGCATCGCCCAGGCCCGCAAGCGCATGCTCGAAGAGTTCGCCCCGCGCCTGGAAGGCATCCGCGAAGTCTCCTACGAAAGCTGGGAGGGCGTGCCGTCCATGGAAATCCTCAAGTACGCCCGGATGCGCGGGGCCGACCTGATCCTCATGGCCCACCACAGCCGCGAAAAGGACCCCGAGGAGGCCTACCTGGGCTCCACGGTGGCCCAGGTGGCGCTCAACGCCAGCTGCCCGACCATGAGCATCAACCGCCACTTCGACCTGCGCTGCGGCATGTTCTACGACCAGTCCGGCGATGTCGCGCGGCCCGACGAGGCCGCCCCGGCGACCACCGCCTAGCCCCCCGGCCCCGGGGCTCCCGCCGCCCCGGGGCCGCAACGCCCAAGGAGCCCGTCATGGACACAGCGCCCCAAACCGCGGCGCCCCAGGCGCCGCCGCCCGTGGTCCCCCGGGCAATGCCCGCCGGGGTCCGCGAATACCTGGACAAGTTCGATTTCAACGCCTGCACGGCCTGCGGCACCTGCTCCAACGGCTGCCCCGTGACCGGGACCCCGGGCATGGAAGGCTGGGATACCCGCCGCGTCATTCGCATGCTGGCCCTGGGCCTGGTCGACGAGGTGGTGGAATCGGCCTTCCCCTGGCTGTGCACCGGCTGCGGACGCTGCGCCCAGGCCTGCCCCCAGGGCGTGGACATCCCCGGCGTCATGGGCCACATGAAGCACCTGCGCGAGCGCGACAAGGTGCCCGGAAGCCTGCACAAGGGCATGGCCAACAACGTGGAGACCGGCAACAACCTGGCCATTGCCCGCGAGGACTACCTCACCGGCATGGCCGAGCTGGGCCAGGAGATGGCCGACGACGACTGCCCGGGGTTCTACGTCCCCGTGGACAGGCAGGAGGCCGCGATCCTGTTCTTCCCCAACTCCAAGGAGGTCTACGGCGACTTCGAGGACCAGCTCTGGTGGTGGCGCATCTTCTACGCCGCGCGCGAGAACTGGACCGTGCCCAGCGAGGGCTGGGAGGCCGTGGACTGGGCGCTGTTCACCGGCAACTACGACGCCAACCGCCTGCTGGCCAAGCGCAAGATCGACTACATGCAGCGCATGGGCATCGAGCGCATGATCATGCCCGACTGCGGCGGCGGCTCCTACGGCTGCCGCAAGGGCATGGAGCGCTGCGCCCTGGAGGATCCCAACAACCGCGTGGGCTACATCTACCTCTACGACTACCTGGTGGAGCTGATCCGCGACGGACGCATCCGCCTGGACCCGTCGGTCAACGCCGGGCGGCGGTTCACCTGGCACGACTCGTGTAAGCACGGGCGCGAGCTGCTGCGCCACTTCGGGCGCGGATTCTTCGAGGAGCCACGCTGGATTCTGCGCCAGTGCGTAGACGATTTCGTGGAGATGACTCCCAACCGCGAGCTGAACTACTGCTGCGGCGCCGGGGGCGGCATGTGGCCCATGCCCTACGAGAAGGAGTCCGCCTGGCACGCGCGCCACAAGTTCAACCAGATCCGGCGCACCGGGGCGGATGTGGTGGTGGTGGGCTGCTCCAACTGCCGCGACCAGATCATGAAGCGCATCCCCAAGTTCTACCCCGAGGCCAGGTACGAGGTGAAATACATCTGGCAGCTGGTGGCCGAGACCCTGGTGCTCGACCCCTGGACCGA